>WHSQ01000366.1 GCA_009380005.1 Actinomycetota bacterium
AGCGACCGGTCTCGTTCTCGATCGGACTGGTGTAGGTACCGTCGTCGGACAGGTCTCCGTAGCGGTTCAGCAAGGCGTCGCGTGGCACGAGGACGTCGTTGAACCAGATGCGCCCATTATCGACGCCGTTAAGAACCTGTCGCAGAAAGCCCTCAGCAGGCGTTCTTGCAGCGAATCCATCCAGGGACGCGTTGAGGGATGGTCATCCGGCCTGAATCGCGGATAGTTCGCCGCGACCCGGTTGTTTGGTCGGGTCCTTTGCCGCTGCCAGAGCGCCACACCTTGAGGATGTTGTGGGTCGTGCACTCCAGCTTCCATTCGCTGTCGCACGCCGATCGACCTCGGCGCATGAACCGTCCGCAGCCCCTGGTCTTGCGGTGCGCGAACACGGGCTCGACCATCTGAGCGCGTTTGCGGTAGAGGCTCTGTCCTCGTTTGGTCGCTAGCTTGCGCGCCATCCGTCTCGTGGGTGACAGGTTCTTCGGAATGGGGCCCCTCGGTGCCTTCTTGTCGGTGCGTTGGTAGCGGTCGTTGGCTGCCGCGATGAGCAGATCCGGCGTGTCATCGTTTGCAGCGAGCAGGTTGTCGTCGCTGAGATAACCGGAGTCGGCGACAAGCGTGCCGACCTTCTGTTTGACATCCGCGGCTTCGAGGTTCTGGTTCATCGCATCGATCATCGGATGGAGCTGGTCGTAGTCGTTCTGCGCGGAGGTCACCTCGGCGGCGAGCACGATCTGGTTTTCGTTGGCCACCGCCTGGGCACCGTAGCCCTGGATGAAGCCCGACGGCGTCTTCATGACCCGGCTGTCGGGATCGGTGATGTTGACCTTT
>WHSQ01000367.1 GCA_009380005.1 Actinomycetota bacterium
CTTGAGAGGGAACCTACGCCCGTCCTCATTTACACCGAGGCTGCGACGCGACCCGTTCGAGATGGCCGTACTCGAAGGCAGGATCACGCGCAACCCGGTCAAGTTGGTTACTCCGCCCGAATACACGCCGAACGAGCGGACGACTTGGACCGCCGATCAGGTACGAGCGTTCCTCGCGCACGTTGCCGGGGACAGGCTCCATGCGGCGTGGCGACTCAGCCTCTATGGGCTCCGACGTGGTGAGGTACTCGGGTTGCGCTGGTCCGACGTCGACCTCGAAACTCAGCGGCTCAGCGTCAAACAGGCGCGTGTCCTGGTGGACTACGAAGTACTCATCGAGCAGCCGAAGAGTCGCCATGGCAAACGGAACCTCCCGCTCGACGACGAGCTCGTGGCCGCACTCCGAGAGCTGCGGAAGCGGCAGATACGCGAACGGATACAGGCGGGTACGGCGTACCGGGCTGACCTGGATCAGGTCGAATGGTACGTACCCGGTGACGAGTACGTCGTCACGGATGAGCTCGGCATGCCAGTGCATCCGGAGTGGTACTCAGGCGAGTTCGGCCGCGTACTCAAACGGGCCGGTCAACCACGGATCCGCCTGCACGACTCCCGCCATACCACGCTAAGCCTCATGGAGAAGGCCGGCGTACCGATCTCCGTCATCAGCAAGTGGGCCGGGCATCACGATGCCGCGTTCACGATGAGGACGTACGTTCACGCGAGCGACGACGACCTCGAACAAGGCACCAGGAAGCTGGCCGACCTGTACAGGCTCGCATAGCCTGTGAGAAGTTGTGAGAGATCGCCGTAATGGCGATCG
>WHSQ01000368.1 GCA_009380005.1 Actinomycetota bacterium
CTCATCCAGATAACCCCGCAGCCAAGCATCAGAGTCAATTCCGACATCCCAGGACAGCTCCGCGACAAGTAGATGAGTCAGCTCGTACGTGACCCAGTCAGCCGGCTCGGAGTAAATGCCGAACCCGGAGATTCCCCGGGAATGGAAGTAGGGCATCTCCTGCCCGATGAGTGTGGGCAACACAACAGGCAGTGAGTGCCACGAGTATTTGCGATAGTACTCATAGAAGGCCAGCGGTCCGCTGTACTCCTGTCCCCACTGAGTGATGAGTTCGTCGTAGAAGACATTACGGGGATACGTATCGTCGTAGATGGGAGTCGTGTAGCTGCGGTCGTACGGCGCGAAGTCGATGATCGTCGAAGGCTCGAACATCTGGCTCGGATCGGGTGGATCGATGTGGCTGGCATAGGCGATCGCTTCGATCCGCACATCAAGTCCAGCCGCTTCGACGGCTGCGTGCAGCTGGTTGGTCACGTGGGCGTGGGCATTAGCGATGCTGCCGAAGCGTTCTTCAGCACCACTCGGCCACTGAGCGCCGTCCGGTGGCCATGCATCGAAGACGTCAATCTCAGGCCGTTGGTCCAGATACTGCACGACGTTGTCAACGTAGGCTTCCACTGCCGTGTCATTGTGGACGTCGAAGACGTTCGTCCCCGACGTGTAGTACTGGGGGTACTCCTCGGGGGACAGGAAGCTGTGATATCCGTGGCCGCCAACCTCACTGACACTTTAAGTCTGCCGGTTGATCTTGGTGGGTTTGGTCGGCGTGTCGCGGGACGTGGTCGCGGCCGCTGCGTGATCTTGGTTTTGTGACAAACACA
>WHSQ01000369.1:0-562 GCA_009380005.1 Actinomycetota bacterium
CTACGACAAACACGCCCGCAACTATCGAGCCGGGATCATCCTCGCCTGCATAGTGCTGTGCTGGCTCCGCTGATCCATCAGACACGCCCTAGCCTGAAACCGACCGTGGCCGGTTGACCGGCCAGCACAGCAAGCGACACGATCGTCGTGACGGGCAGGATGAGCTCGTGTCGCGCCTAAGCGGTGACCTAAACACACGCCGCAAAGACGGCCATTGAGAGACCCTGCCCGTCGCCCCACACCGCACCAACGCCGAAAGATCGGCTTATTCAGCAGACTCCTAGTGTCGTGCGCCAGAAATTCGGGGGATAAATCGTAGACTGGGGATATGCCGAGAACCGGACGCCCCAGGGCCGAGCTGATCTTGACCGATGAGGAGCGTGACCAGCTGAGGCGGTGGGCGCGACGCAGGAAGTCCTCGCAGGCGTTGGCGTTGCGGTCCCGGATCGTGTTGGCGTGCGCCGCGGGTGCGGACAACAAGACCGTTGCGGGGCAACTGGGCTGCGCGGCGGCGACGGTCGGCAAGTGGCGCAGCCGCTTTGTTGAGCATCGGCTGGACGGG
>WHSQ01000369.1:572-821 GCA_009380005.1 Actinomycetota bacterium
GACGTCGGAGTCCACGCCGGCCAATGTCACGCATTGGACCCGGGCGAAGATGGCCGAGCGGACCGGATTGAGCAAGTCCTCGATCGGGCGGATCTGGAAGGCCTTTGACCTCAAGCCGCACCGGGTCGAGGGGTTCAAGCTGTCCACCGATCCCCTGTTCATCGAGAAGGTCTACGACATCGTCGGTCTCTACATTGATCCGCCGGATGCCGCGGTGGTGCTCAGCGTGGACGAGAAAGCCAGGTGCAG
>WHSQ01000036.1 GCA_009380005.1 Actinomycetota bacterium
TTCCCTCCTGTGAGCTCGGCCGCTCCGACCGATTCGACATCTGCGGCCGTAAGTTACTCCGACACCAACTACGACTCCCGATCCCCCGCAAACTCATCGCGAAGGCGCCCGACACGCCGGGTTCCGGTGTCACGCGTCGGCGGTGCGCCCTCGGTCTTCCAGGGGTCTTGGCGCTTGTAGACACTGGCGGCGTTTCGCGAGCGGACAACAGTCTCAGCCTGTGTGAGCCACAAGGTCGCCCCTCCGGACGTGTGCTCAATCGGTGGGTGCCAAACCTGCTTCTAATCCATCGGCTGATCGCAACGGAAAGAGCCTGGTACTACCCGGCGCTGCGGCCGCGAATGACCCAGCCGTAATGGTTGCCCTGCTGCGTCCAAATGCCGCCATCCTCCGACAACTTCTAATCCGGAGATCAAGTCGATGAAAGAAAGGACCACGCTCACCTTGCGCTTGGATGACCGGTCTCGCTCCGTCATGCGGATCAGATGCGGACTCTCGCCGGACTTGCTATCAACGGTGCTTCTGCATGTTGCCTGCTACCAGGGGATTCTCTTGTGGACCTGAGGAGAGTCGAACTCCTGACCTCACCCGTGCGAGGGGTGCGCTCTACCAACTGAGCTACAGGCCCGTAGGAGGCAACAGTCTACAAGCGCGTGCCCCCTTGCCCCTTGGGGAGACCGGACGGCTTTCTCTTGGAGGAACGCTGCCTAGGCCTCCGAGGAGTCCTCGATGATCTTCGTGTGCGCCTCGAGGGCGTCGTGAAGCGAGCTCTGGATCGCCGAGGTCGTGAAGTCGCCCCGGGTGCGCTCGATGATGCCGCGGGCCACGTCGGTCAGCCGTCGCAGGCCGAACGTGATCCCGTCGGGATAGTCCATCGACGTGAGGACGTAGTACATGTCGTCCATCGCCCCCAGCAACTCCTCGCACCGCTTGAGCTCGCGGTGACGCATGAGGTCGAGGATGTGACGACGCAGCTCGCCGATCGCCTCCGCCATCCCCTTCAGGAACGCGGACGGCGGCACCTGCAGCGACGCCGGATCGGGGAAGTCTGCGCCGGTCACCAGTGCGTGCGTGATGCGAGCCTCGGCGTACTCCTTCTCGGCGTCGTGGATGAAGCCGGCGTGAAGGATGTCGGGATGATCCGAGAGGGCGTCCCTGGCTTCGTCCAGGTGGGAGCGCGCTTCGCCGAGCAGCTTCTCGGCCGCCTCCTGCTCGTAACGGTGCAGCGCACGGATCGCGTTGCCGCACGAGCGAACGGCATTACGACTTGCGGCGAGCCCGATATCGCGGGCAGAAGTTTTTGCGTCGAATCCGGCGCGTATGTGGGTCGATACCTCCGAGAGATCCATGGGCGCTCACCCTACAGAAGCGCCGCCTCTCGTGCGCCTCGTTGAGCCGGAAGACGGCTCTTCGATCGAGCGTCAGGGTCGCCGCCGTCTAACCCTCCTCGACCGCGGCCCAGGTGTCGTACAGCCTGAGGTCACTGGGACGAGGAACCACGTCCTGTTGAGGCTTGCGCGCCGGCCGCCGTCGCAGGGTCCGGACCTTTGCGGCGCGTTCGATCGCTCGCCTCCGCTCCTCGACGAGGTAGACCACGTACAGCCCGGTCGACGCGTCGATCGCCAGGTGCAGCTCCCAGTAGCCGCCCCCGAGGAACAGCGCGGCGATCGCCGACCATCCGGCCAAGGTCAACAGCACGCCGAGAGCTTGGCGATGGAGTTGCTTCCGAGACATGCTCGCTCGGGAACGCGACGGGGTAAACGACGAGCGCCGTGGGGCAGGTCGGGCCGGGGTACGTGACTCCGGCGCCGGTCGGGATGCCCGCGCGGGCTCCCGGCCGTGGTGCAACCGCGTCGGCAACGGCTGCTCGTAGCCGGGAGCGATCACCTGCATACCGCGCCTGAAGTGCTCGGCGGATCGAAGTGGGGTCTCTTTGGTAGCCCGCAGGACCGCGGGCAGAAAGACGATCGCCCATGCCATCACGAGGATGGCCAGGAAGACAAAGGTCAAAGAGCTCTTCCCCAAGCTCTAGGCCGCATCACTTAGAGTGAAACGCTAGAACGCCGACCCCGTGAAACCACGGATTTCTGCCGGTTGGGAAGGGAACGGATGCAACCTCAAGTAGTGGCCAGTGACGAGAGCGCGGGCGATATCTCATGCGATGTACTCGTCGTCGGTGCTCGATCGAGCTCCGACGGCCCTACGCTCTCGGAGCCGGCCATGGATGTCGATAGCGCGCTTGACGGTTACCTCACCGAGCATCTGACGGAGATCGACTTCAAGGCCAAGTTCGGCGAGATGGCTTCGATCCCGACCATGGCTCGGATCGCGGCGCGCTCGGTCCTCGTCGTAGGCCTCGGCAAGGAACCGACGACGCGAACCGTTCGGCGCGTCTCGGGTTCGGTAGCGCGGCGCGTCTTCGAACGATCCGACGTCGCTTTGGCGTTGCACTCAAGCTCGGATGAAGCGGCCGCCTCGATCGAAGGATTCCTGCTCGGCTCGTACACCTTCACCAAGTACAGATCCGAGCCGCATCCGTCCAAGGTCCAACGACTGATCGTTACCGGTGCGGATGCGGACATCCTGGAACGCGGCCAGATCTATGCGGACGCGACGACCTACGCGCGCGACCTCATCAACGAGCCCGGCGAAGGCCTCACTCCCCAGCTCTGGGCCGGCCGCGCCAGAGAGCTCGCCGAGGTCAACGGGCTAACCATCCGCATCTACGAGAAGGATGAGCTCGCCGAACGCGGCTTCGGTGGCATCCTCGGCGTGAACAAGGGTTCCGTCGAGCCCCCGGCCCTCATCGAGCTCCGTTACGAGCCCGAGGACCCCAAGGGGAAGATCGTGCTCGTGGGTAAGGGGATCACCTTCGATTCGGGGGGCCTGTCGCTCAAGGACCCGAAGGGCATGGAAACCATGAAGACCGACATGTCCGGCGGTGCCGCCGTCTGCGGCGTGATGAGCGTGATCAAGAAGCTCGCTCCGCGCCTGACGGTGATCGCCTTGATCCCCGCCACCGAGAACATGCCGGGAGGCAACGCGATCCGCCCCGGCGATGTGATCACGCATTACGGAGGGCGCACGTCCGAGGTTCTCAACACCGACGCCGAGGGCCGGCTCGTGCTGGGTGACGCGCTCATGCTCGGGCTCGAGGAAGAACCCGACGCGATCGTGGATATCGCGACGCTCACCGGCGGGATCGTCGTCGCGCTGGGTCAGAGAGCGACAGGCTTCTTCGCCAACGACGACGGGCTTGCGGAAGAGCTCAACGCGGCGGCCGACGAAGCGGGCGAGCTCATGTGGCGCATGCCGTTGTTCGACGAGTACCGAAAGGATCTCGATTCCGAGGTCGCCGACATCAAGAACAGCGGTCCGCGCTGGGGCAGCCCGATCATCGCCGCGATGTTCCTGAAGGACTTCGTGCCCGACTCCGTGCCGTGGGCGCACCTCGATATCGCCGGCCCGGCCCGATCGGAATCAGACCGTGACGAGCTCAACAAGGGAGGCACCGGCGTGGGGACCCGGACGCTGCTGCGCTGGGTCGAGAACCGAGCCCGCGCGTGAGGGCTCCTCGCCGCCTGCATTCGATCGGGATCTCCGCGATGGCCCTTTCCGCGATCACGGGGATCGTGCTGATGCTGGCATTCGTGTCCGTGCGGTGGCCCGGCGGCAGCGGCCGGTACCTGAAGGTCGCCTTCGTTCTCGTCGTGGTCGTGTTCGTGGCATCGTGCGTTCTGGCGATACTGGGCGCGGCCCGAGACACCTACGTGAAGGCGCCCGATCCGACCGAGCGCGACCCATAGACTCGCCTGATGGAGATCGAGGGACACCCCACGCAGGATCTGATCGAAGAGCTGGAGAGACGGGGAGCGATCCGGATCCCCGGCACCACCGCAGGCCCCAGCGTCGAGAGTCTTAGTGCGTTGACCGAACGGCTGGGGACTTCACAGGGCACCTGGTTGTTCCTGATGGCCAACGCCTACGACACGGGGTTCGACGAATTCCCCTCGTGATCGCACGGGGTCCTGGATGACGGTCCCCGCCGACCATTTCAAGGATGCCGCCCGTCGATTCGCGAGCGGGGTCACCCTCGTGACCGTCGCCACTGGAGACATCCCACACGGCATGACGGCCTCCGCCTTCTCATCGGTGTCGCTCGAGCCCCCGGTCGTCCTCGTCTGTCTGGAGAAGACGTCGCAGACGCGCGCCATGGTGACCGAAGCAGGCACCTTCGTCGTGAACGTCTTGGCCGCCGATCAAGAACACATCGCTCGAGAGTTCTCTCTGCCGGGCATGAAGTCGTTCACGGATCACATCCACCGGGAGGGGATCGACGGAGCACCTGTGATCGACGGGGCGATCGCGTGGTTCGAGTGCCGGGTGACCGACGTCGTGGACGGCGGCGATCATGATGTCTTCCTGGGCAACGTCATCGATTGCGGCGCTCACCCCGGCGAGCCGCTCCTCTACTACGACCGCAAGTACCGCTCACTCCACGACCAGTAGCTGGACATCCGGCTCGACCCAATCGGGCATGGAGCCGCCTCGCATCTCGATCGCGTAGCGAGCTTTCGGTCGCCAAGCACTCAAGCGGTTCGGAGGCATCGATGGTCGCACCCAGAGGACGCGCAGGTCGGCGTCGCAGAGGGCAACGTCGAGAGGAGAACGCAAGAAGAACGTGTGCACCTGCGATGCAGGCGTCAGAACGAGCGCGCATCCGGGCCCGAGTTCTGGTTGTCGTATCAGCCCTCGCATACGAGCCAACGGCGATCTGGCCCACTTGAGGGTCTTCGCGACCTCGCCGCCGGATGACGAGATGAGACGTTCGGACACCTGAAGTAGCCTACGGGCGCTCTGATGACGACGTGGAGGTGAAACGGTTGCCTAAGTGGGAGTACGCATCGGTTCCGCTGATCTCGCATGCTTTACAGGAGATCTTGAACCAATGGGGCGAGGACGGCTGGGAGTTGGTGCAGGTTCTTGAGAGTTCTAACACCGGAGTTACCGCCTTCATGAAGAGGCCGAAGAACGCGTCGTAACGCATTTCAATCGCGCGTCCAATCTCCCGAACGCCCGCCGGTCTTCTTCGTGAGACGGATGTCGGTGATCTCGACCCCCTTCTCGACGCCCTTGACCATGTCGTAGACGGTCAGCGCCGCTACCGACACGGCCGTCAACGCCTCCATCTCGACGCCCGTCCGGTCCGTCGTGACCACACGGCTCCTGATGGCGATGCCGTACTCGTTGGACGACAGCTCGACCTCGACCGCACCCAGCCCGATCGGATGACAGAGGGGGACCAGTTCGGAGGTTCTCTTGGCGGCCATGATCCCGGCGATGCGCGCGACCTCGAGCGCGTCGCCCTTGGGCAGCTCTCGGTTCACGACGAGGTCGCGGGTGGCGCGGCGCATCCGCACCAGCCCCGTCGCTTCGGCCTCACGCTTGGTCGTCTCCTTCTCGGTCACATCGACCATGCGCGCTTCGGTCTCGGGATGCATCTCGCTCACCTGACCCCCTCGCCGTCCGGAAGCTTCCAGACCTCGACCGTCACCATCTCCCCCGCCTCCAACCTCGTCGCCTCTGAAGGGAAGCGTGCCACTCCATGGCAATCGACCAGGCTGGACTGGATGTGCGAGCCCTGGGGGCCCGTCGGTACCGCCTGCCACCCCCCGGACTCCTGGGCGAGCC
The DNA here is from genome assembly GCA_009380005.1 of Actinomycetota bacterium. Classification (GTDB taxonomy): domain Bacteria; phylum Actinomycetota; class CADDZG01; order CADDZG01; family WHSQ01; genus WHSQ01. The sequence goes on from WHSQ01000036.1 coordinate 5,692, forward strand.
GCACCCGGACGAAGTGCAGGCGGCCCGGCCGTTTTTCGAGCTCCGAGGCCAGGCTCGCTTCCAGCGTCGGCCTCAGCAGCGATCGGCAGCCCCTCATCCTGCGGATCGCGGGGCGCACGAACTGCTCGAATCCGACGTGGATGGAGACCGGGTTGCCCGGGAGCCCCATGAACGGCGTATCGCCGACGGCGCCCAGCACGACCGGTTTCCCGGGCTGCATCGCCACTCGCCATAGATCGATGTGCCCGAGCTCTTGAACCACATCCTTCACGAAGTCGTATCTGCCGACCGCCACTCCGCCGGACGAGATCACCAGATCGGATCCGGCGGCAGCCCGCCGGAAGGCATCCAACGTCGCGCCCCTATCGTCGGGCACGCGCTCCGATCCGACGATCTCCGCCCCCGCCTCGGTCGCCAAGACACGAAGGGCGACGGTGTTCGAATCTCGGATACGTCCCGGCGCCACCTCGGCCTCGGGAGCTACCAGCTCGTCGCCCGTCACCAGGATGGTCACGCGGGGACGTCTCACCACGGTGACGGGCGAAAGTCCCAGAGAGGCCAGCAACGCCAGTTCCCCTGCACCCAGCTCGGTCCCCCTCCGCACCGCGACGGCGCCGGCCTCGATGTCGTCGCCGGCAGGTCTGACGTGCCGCCCCGGCGAGGTGGGCTGGTTGACGGAAACGACGCCGTCCGACTCCGACGTGTGCTCCACCGGGACGATCCCATCCGCGCCCCGCGGGACCGCGGCGCCGGTCATGATGCGAACACTGGTACCGGGCTCGACTTCGCGATCGGGAGGGCGCCCTGCTTGCACCTCGCCGATCACCTCCAGCTCCACGGGAGATGACTCATGGGCAGCGTAGGTATCCGAAGCGCGCACCGCGTAGCCATCCATCGCGGAGTTGTCGAAGCGCGGCAGGGCATGGGGTGCAGCCTGGTCCTCGACCACGGCATAGCCGGCGGCATCGGCGACGTCGAGATCGACCGGGTCCAGAACCCCCACTGCATCAAGGACGCGGCGGCGCGCCTCCTCGACCGACAGCACCCCTAGTCGAGCTCCTCGGCGCGGCCCACCAACCATGTCTTGAAAGCATCCGACAGGTCGTCGCGTCTCAGCGCCAGCTCGATCGTCGCCCGCAGGTAGTCCAGCTTCTTCCCAACATCCAGGATCGGCCCCTCGTGCACGTACGCGTGGGCACCCTGCTCCTTGATCAGGATGCGGATCGCGTCGGTCAGCTGGATCTCGCCGCCGACACCTTCGCCCGTGCGTTCGATCGCCGGGAACAATTCGGGAGTGAGTACGTAGCGGCCCCGCGCCGCGAGGTTCGACGGAGCATCCTCGAGCGACGGCTTCTCGACCATCTCGACTATGGGCACCAGCGGCCGCTCTTCCGCCGCGCTCGGATCGGGTGCGACGATCCCGTATCCGGGGATCGCTTCATCCGGAACCTCGACGACCGCCACAACGCTGTGGCCGGTCCGGTCGAAGGCTTCGACCATCGCGGCGGTCAGATCCACCTCATCGCCCATGGGCTGAGGGACGATCTCGTCCGGCACCACGACCGCGAACGGGTCGTTGCCGCAGAAGGTCTTGCCCATCAGAACGGCATCGCCGAAGCCGGCCGGCTCCTTTTGCCGCACGTAGTGGACGTCGGCGAGTTCCGCGATCGCCCTCACCTCTTTGGCCATCGCGTCCTTGCCGGACTCCTCCAGTCGAGCCTCGAGGTCGGGGGAGCGATCGAAATGGTCCTCCATCGAAGACTTGCCACGTGCCGTGACCACGAGGATCTGCCGGATCCCGGCCCTGACGCATTCCTCCACGGCGTACTGGATCCCCGGCTTGTCGACCACGGGGATCATCTCCTTGGGAAGAGATTTGGTCGCGGGCAGGAAGCGCGTCCCCAGGCCCGCTGCAGGTATCACGGCCTTTCGAACCGGCACCGTTCTCCTTCGGACGGTCGTCGTGGAGAGCGAGTCTAAGTGGCGATCTTGAGAGACGACGGCCCCTCGCCTGCAACCGCGACCCGGTCACGGCCTCCTTGCTTCGCCCGGTAGAGGGCCCGATCCGCGGCCTCGACGAGATCGTTGTAGTTGTCGCCGTGTTCGCCGTAGGTGGCGACGCCGATAGATACGGTCAGGTTGATCGGCGGCTCCCCGAGGGACCCGTAGCCTTCGGCCTTGATGGCCTCGCGGATCTTCTCCGCGGTCGTAACCGCTCCTTCAGTATCCGTTTCGGCGAGCAGACAGATGAATTCTTCACCGCCGTAACGAGCGAACGTGTCCACCTCACGCAACAGACGTGTCGTGCGCTGAACGAATTCGATCAACAGCGCGTCGCCACGCTGATGGCCGTAGTTGTCGTTGACCAGCTTGAAGTGATCGAGATCCATCATCAGTACGCTGAACGGGCGCTCGAACCGTTGAGCCGTCGCCAGTACCTGACGGAACTGCATCTGGAAATATCTCCGGTTGAACGTACCCGTCAGGCCATCGGTCAGCGACAGACGCTGTGCCTCTTCGTGCAATCCGACGTTCTCCATCGCGACGCCCCCCTGTTCGGCCAGGAAGATGACCGTCTCCAGATCTTCCTCGCTGAAGGGCGCCGAGCCTTCTGCTCGGTAGCTCGCGATCACTCCTCGGATGCGGTCGTCGCTCCTCAATGGGACCGCCATGGCGATCGGAAGTTGGGGTTCACCGCGTGCCGTTCGCTGCCCGCGCGCCTGACCATCGATCAGGGCCGTTCGCCCTCGTTCGCCGACGAAACCTGCCACGCCCTCGCCGATCTTCAACCGATCGAGCTCGCTCATCTTTATCCCGACGGCAACGGCCGGGATCAGCTCTTCCCGCGTCGGAGTGAACGTCCAAAGGATGGCGGCATCCGAGTCGATCGCGTCCGCCGCCGTATTGATGATGGCGTCGAACACTTCCTTGATGTCGTAGCGAGAACGCAGAACCTCTCCCACGCGACGGATCGCGCGATGCAGCTGATCACGTGATTCGGACAACTGGTCACGAGAGGTACGCAGTTCCGTGAACGTCTTCTCCAAGGTTGCAGTCATGTCGTTGAACGAACCTGCGAGACGCCCAACCTCATTATTGGCCTCCACCGGGATGCGATGAGACCAATCGCCCTGAGTGATGGCTCGAGCGCCATCGGACAGCACCTCGAGAGGCTCGGTGATCTTGGCGGCCAGCTTCGAAGCCAGGTAACTCATCACGGGCAGCGCGATAAGAAGCAACAGCACCATCCCGATGAGCACGCGACGAGCCAAGTCGTCCTCCGGCGCCGTGGGCCTCGACGCGATGATCTCCAACCTTCCGCCCAATCTCCTCGCCCGAGCCGTGACGGCTTCCTCCAGATGAGATTCGAAGGGTTCTCCGAAGGAAACGTCCATCTCGACACCGTTCTCGAGGGGCAGGGTGGAGGCGATGACACGACCCTGCTGTGCCACGGACAGGTCCGTTTCGCCGCGAGCCGTGACGGCGAGGAGATCCTGGTCGATCCAGAAACCACCGATCACATATCCCAACACGTCACGTCCTGGGAGCCGGACGGCGATCTTCCGGGTCCGGTGGAACCCCATCCCAGTTTCACCTTCTTGAAGTATCTGTTCGGCGGAAGGTGTGTCTACGTCGGGCACGAAGTCTGGGGTCTTCTGCGCCCACGCGAGTGGGTTGCTTCCTTCATCGAGCGCTATCAAGAAATCGATGGGCTCGATACCGACGATACGACGCTGCAGGTAGCCGGTCAGTGTGTCCTGGTTGCCGTTCCTGAGAAGGCGAGCGAACTTCGCCGTCGACACCGCCGCGCGGACCCCCTCATCGACGGCATCCGCACGCTCGTTGTAGAGACCGATCGCGGTATCGAGTGCGGGCAGCAATGATTCCTCGGCCCGACGCGAGGACTCGCTGACGACGACGCCACGCACGACGTAGCTGGCTACGGCCAGCGGAAGAAAGACTATGCAGACGAACACCAGCGTCAGGTATCTGCGGACCGACATCGACGGCTCCTCAGGCCTTTGTCGCCCTTGTCATGAAATCGGCACGTGGGGCCCCTCACTTTACCGGCGGGCAGCCCAGGTCCCGGGCCCCTTCCGGCGTGAGGTTCTACCCGAGACCGATGGGATGATGCGCAGATGCCGATCTATGAGTACGCATGCACCAACTGCGGGGAGCGCAGCGAAGCGAGGCAGAGCTTCACGGACCCGCCTCTAGAGACGTGCGAGATCTGCGGCGGGAAGCTACGGAAGCTCTACTCCCCCGTTGGCATCGTCTTCAAGGGCACGGGTTTCTACGCCACCGACGCGCGAAAAGCTTCGTCCTCCAGCTCATCCTCGGGCGACTCGCAGGCCGAGACCAAAACCGAAAAGAAGACCGACAAGCAGGCCTCGAGCGGTGGAGAGACCAAGAAGAAGTCGCCGTCTTCGAAGTCCGACTGACCATCGTGCCCTTGCGCCATGCTTGGTTAGCTTGAGGTGTCCGGCCTCTTATCCTGCGCCCCGTGTCCATCCTCCAAGCTTTAGTCCTAGGGGCCGTTCAGGGGCTCACCGAGTTCATCCCGATCTCCTCGTCGGGACATCTGGTGTTGGTGCCCGAGGCGCTCGGGTGGCAGGAACCCGGTCTGGCCTTCGACGTCCTACTTCACGCCGCCTCTCTCTTGGCCCTGCTCGTGTACTTCTCCGGCGATCTCCTGGACCTCGTCCGCGGCACGATCCAGGGAAACAAGGAGTCGAGACGCCTGGCGATGTTGTTGGCCGTCGGGACCGTCCCCGCCGGGGCCGCGGGCCTCGTATGGGGGGATTTCTTCGAAGATCAGTTCAGCAACGCCTCGGCGGCCGCTATCCAGCTGTTGGTTACCGCCGTCATACTCGTGGCCGCCGAGAGGGCCCTGGCCTTCCATCTGCGGCGCACCGCGCGGCGGGCTCAGCCGCTCCGCGGGATGCAAGACCTGGCCGCCGGTGATGCGACCACGATAGGAGTCGCCCAGGCGATCTCGATCCTTCCAGGGATCTCGCGGTCGGGCGCGACCATAGGCGCAGGACTCGGCCTGGCGATGGATCGATCTGCGGCGGCGCGCTTCGCGTTCCTGCTGGCCATCCCGGCCCTCGCGGGCGCTGCCATCGTGAAGGTCCCCGACCTCGGCGGGACGAGCCTGGGTGCGGGCGCCGGCCTGGCCGGTTTCCTCGCATCGCTGATCACGTCGTACGGCGCGATCTGGGGACTCATCAAGTACCTGAGGACCCGTTCGCTCTATCCCTTCGCCGCGTACTGCGTGGTCGCCGGCGTCCTCTTCTACCTGGTGGTGAACTAGGCGCCCCCGACGGTCATCTCGGACACCAGTGTCGTAGCGCCGCCGAACGATCCGCCGAAGGGTAGCCACCGACGATCGTCCGCGACCGCCTCGATGTTCCCGAGGATCTCGAGCATCGGCAACGCGATCGTCACTTCCTTCACCGGGGCCCCCGCGGTGCCATCCTCGATGAGCGTTCCGGTCACCCCAACGGAGAAGTCTCCGGACACGGGGTTCGCGCCCGAGTGCACGCCGTGGAAGTCCTGGACGAGCAGCGCGCGTCCGGCCTGTGCGATCACCTCATCGCGCGAGCGACCCGTGGGTTCGAAGGCCAGGTTCGAGGGAGCCGGGCCGGGTGCCGACTTGAACCCGGCCCGCGTTGCGCTTCCCGTCGACTGGCGTCCATCGCGCCGAGCGCTGATCGTGTCGTAGAGCAACGAGGTCAAGACGCCGTCGGAGATCACCTGCGTTCGACGCGTTGCGACGCCTTCGGCATCCCACGGCGACGCGCCGGGTGCGCCCCTGGCTCGTCCATCGTCCACCAGCGACAGTCCTGCGGCCGCGACCGATCCATCCAGCTTGCCCGCGAACAGTGATCTTCCCTTCTGAACGGATTCACCCGTGAGGGCATGCCCCAACACGCCGAGGAACTGAGCCGCTGTGTAGGGATCGAACACGATCGGCATCCGGGCCGAGGCGATCTTCGATGCGCCCAGTACACGGCACGCACGCTCGGCCCCCTTACGGGCTACATCGGGAGCCGAGAGTCCGGCCATCCCGCGGGCGAGGTCGAACTCGAACCCAACCTCCGTATCGTCACCTTCGGTGGCGATGGCGATGGAATAGCACCAGGCGTCGGTCCGCCGGTAGGAGCCTTCGATCCCGTTCGAGCTCGCGATTGCGATCGTCGAGTCGGAGTCGGAGTAGACGGCCTCTTCCACGTTACGCACACGTGGGTCCGCCTCGCGGGTCAACCGCTCCAGCTTGAGGGCGAAGGTTGCTTTGTCATCCGGAGTCACCTGCTCCTGTGCCGGATCGATCAGTTCGTCCAGCTGCTCCGATCCACCTCCCTCGGTAGGAAGGGCGACTGCTTCGTCCGCGGTCGCGCTGGACGCATTGGCACGCGCCAGTTCCACCAGCGCGTCCAGATCGGCATCACCAAGCTGCGTGGAGTATGCGAAACCGACGCGCCCTTCGGTGATCACGCGCACGCCCGCACCGCGGGGCTCGGCAGAGGACAACGAATCGATCTCACCGGCGAACGTCTTTACCGAGAATTCTCGTTGGTGCAGCAGGAACGCTTCGACCTCTTCACGGGGGCGGGCGCGCTCGATGATGCTGCGCGCAGTTGCCAGGAGGTCGTCGCTCACGCCTCCGTGCCCCCGACCGTGATGGTGCCCAGCAGAACCGTCGCCATGCCCGTCGTCACCGGAGCGTGTTGACCATCCTTTCCGCACACGCCTTCCCAGAACATGAAGTCGTGCCCGATCGCGTCGATCACGCCCAGCATCTTGGGTCCGTTGCCGATCAGGTTCGCCCCGCGGATCGGATAGGTGATCTCGCCGTCCTCGATCATGTAGGCCTCCGACATGCCGAACACGAAGTTCCCGGTGGCGGGGTTCACCTCGCCGCCCGCGAACTGCGATGCGTACACGCCGCGCTTCACCGAGCGGATCATCTCGTTGGGATCATCGGGGCCGGGCAAGAGGTTCGTGTTGCTCATCCGGACCGCGGGCACGTGGGCATAAGACTGACGCCGACCGTTCCCCGTCGGAGCATCGCCGATCTTGCGCGCCGAGCGCAGGTCGCTCATATGACCGACCAGGACGCCGTTCTCGAACAAGACCGTCTCCTGCGCAGGGGTGCCTTCGTCGTCCACGGAGAACGAACCCCAGCTGCTCGGCACCGTCCCATCGTCGACGATCGTGATCGTCTCGCCCCCGAATCTCTCTCCCTTCCGCCCCGCGTAGACGCTCGCATCCTTGACCAGGGTGTCGGCTTCGAGACCGTGCCCACATGCTTCGTGGATCAGCACGCCGCCGGTTCCCGGAGCGAGGACGACGGGAAACTCACCCGCGGGAGACGGTTTCGCGTCGAGCATCCGCAACGCCTTCTCGGCGGCGCGTGCAGCGATCTCGGCCGGGGGACGTGCCTCCAGCAACTCGTAGCCGCCGGAGTGTCCTGGTGCCTCGAAGCCGGTCGTGATCGTTCCGTTGCGGGCGGCCACGACCTGCACGGAGAAGCGGACCCGGGTCCGGTCGTCCTCGGCGAACGCCCCGTCGGACCGGGCGACCAGGAGCCTTTGCCGCACGTCCGCGTACCCCGCTATGACCTGCCGCACCTCGGCCCCCGCGGAGCGGGCCGCCTCGTCCGCGGCCTGCAACCCGGCGACCTTGTCGGCGGCGGGAACGGATGTGGGATCGACCTTCGCGGGGTGCCGGGGGCCCGCCTCCACTTCGGTCAGATCGGCAGGCGGTGGGGCGGAGGCGCCCTCCAGCCCCGCGCGCGCCGCCTCGGCGGCCCGGAGGAGCGCCGCCTCCTCGAGCAAGTTCGTGTAGGCGAACGAGGCCCTGTCGCCCGAGATCACCCGGATGCCGGCACCGCGGTCCCGTCCCGCGGCGACGTCCTCGACACGGCCATCCTCCAGGCGATAGGCGCTCGAGGACCGGTCCTCGACGTAGATCTCGGCCAGGTCGCCGCCCTTACGCAACGCTTCGGCCAAGACCTTCCCGATCGTGTCCCTGTCGAGCATGGGGGTCACCCTAAGGGGCGGGGGCGGCAAGGCTCGTGCCCTTGTGCAGCCGGATGGGCCCGCGGTAACCTCTATGCGCTTTCCCACAGGTGCAACCCCTGTCGAGTCCAGAGGAGTCGCTCTGAGCGAGCACGCGTACAGACCCGAGCAGGCCGAGCGTCTCCGCCGTATCCACGAACGCATGATCGAGGCCCGGCGCGAGCTGGACGCTCTCATCGGCGATGCCTACCTCCGCCCCCGGGCTTCCATCGTCCCGGTGCATTTCCTGGACCTCGCCTCCGCCGTGGAGAAGCTGCGCTGGGCCGAGAAGGAGTGGCGGGAGCTCGACCGTGAGGTCGAGGAGGGCGGGGAGTCACATCCGGTCGTGCTCGACGAGGAGGCGATGTCCCGGGACGTCCATCCGGACCTGGTCGAGGCGGCTCCCAGGGAGCGTCGCTCGACCGCCTAGAACCCGATCCCGAGACGCGACGAAGGGCCCCAGGGGGGCCTTTTTTCATGCCCTCCCCGAGGCCCTCCGCCGTCGAGATCAGCGGTCGAGCGCGACCAGGTCCCTGAGGCGGTGATACATGACCGAGCACGCCAGTAGCGCGCCGCCCAGGCCAAGGAAGACGAACGTCCGGTACAGCGTGTCCAGCATCCAGACGTCCTGGAACAGGAGCTTGAACAGCGTGATGCCGAAGACCAGGATCCCGAACACCCGTGCTCCGAAGGAACGAGCCACGATGCCGCCGATCAGCAAGGTGGTGGCGTAAAGCCCCCAGACCGCCGTCAACGTGAACTCGAGGCCTTGGTCGCCGGCCGACCCGGGATGGACCCGGCCGAAGTACGCGAGGACCTCCAGCGTCATCCAGAACATCGCCAGCATCCCGGTCGAGATGGCGAACGCCTGACCCAAGGCTCGGGCCCAGTCCTCGGGCGCGCGCGACAGGTTCCATGCGGAGACGGCCACCGCCGCGATCTGGACCAGCATCGCAACCGAAGAAGGCGACGCCGCCACAACCGACACGTCGTAGAAGCCCGAACGCCCGGACAGACCCAACAGATAGACGATGGACATCGTCGCCAGGACGAGTCCCGGGAGCCGAGCACCGCTCCAGCGCGGAGAGCGTGCGACGGCGATCATCAGAGCGCCCAGCACGGCCCATGCGGCCGGAACGAACTCGTGGGGCAGCTCGACGGGCGCCCACGCGGCGAGGAACGCCAGGGAGAAGCCGAACGAAGCCGGAGCGATGAGAGCGTCGTCCGGCCCGCGCATCCGCAGTACGAGCCCGGCGACCGCGTAGACCCCGGAGGCGAGCAGCATCGTCGGTCCCTGCCACGCGTCGTGCGCGATGCCCGCTATGTCCCCGTCGCCGGTCAACAGGAAGAAGGCAACGGTGCTGTACGCGACCGCGTTCACCACCATCAACATCAGGTCCGACGCGTCGTTCGAAGACCTGCTTCCTGCAGCGCGCCGGATGACCGGCAACGATGTGAACAGCACGAAGAAGATCGTGGCGAAAGCGAACGGCCCGTCGTTGGCCGGATCGCCGTACCCGCTGAGGTCCGCTTCGAGCTCTCTGCCCCCGACGTGGAGCGCGAACAGGACCCAGGTCCCCCACAGCGCGAGATGGTCCAGCGTTCGCCAGCCCTTGAAATAACCCAGACCCACGACCGCGAGATCGATCACCACGATGTAGGCGAGAACACCGACCGGATGGTCCAGTCCACCACCGACGAAAAGCAGGTTGGCGAAACCGCCCAGTGTGGACAACACGGCAAGCGCCATCGCGTCGTAACGAAGCGCGAGGAAGCCCCCCGCGAACGCGACGAGAGCCAGGCCGGTGAAAGCCTCGGGCGCTCCGATCAACTCGTAGCGACCGAAGGCCGCCCACACGGAGAGGTACAGGACGGCCACTCCACCGCCGCTCACCGCCTGGCTGAGCCGAGCCCAGTCCTTTCGGAACGTCACCTCGCCGGCGGCGAGCATGCCGATGCCGAGAGCCACCCCCAGGAGGACCCGGGCGCTCGGCCCGATGATCCCCTCGTCCACCGCGTACTTGAAGCCGAACGCGGCTCCGAGCAATAGCGCTATCGCTCCGAGCCTCGCGAACCACGCACCGAAGACGTCTGCCTCGTGCCGAACGTCCGGGGGATCGAATCCCGGGTACAGATCTTGACTGCCCATGGCTACCTCCTCGATCGTTTCGTTCCTTCGATCGAAGGTTCGGCGCAAACGGGGGCCGGACATATCCGGGATAGTTCTCGAGAAGTGGATGGAACTACCCACAGATCATGGGCAGTTCCGGAAAGCAGGCGTCAGCGCGGAGGCATGCGGAGGGCCCCGTCCAGGCGGATCACCTCACCGTTCACCATCGGGTTCTCGACGACCTGGCGGACCATCAGCGCGAACTCTTCGGGCTTGCCCAGGCGGTGCGGGTGCGGGATGCCATCGGCGAGCTTGACGCGAGCCTCCTCCGGGAGCCCGGCCAGCATCGGAGTGTCGAACGTTCCCGGTGCGATCGCGACGCAGCGGATCTGCTTCGACGACAGGTCCCTTGCGACCGGGAGGGTCATGCCGACGATGCCGCCCTTGGAAGCCGCGTATGCCGCCTGGCCGATCTGACCGTCGAAGGCGGCGATGCTGGCCGTATTCACGATGACGCCGCGCTCTTCACCGTCGAGCTCACCCTTTGCGATCTGCGCCGCGGCCAGACGCAACACGTTGAAGGTGCCGACCAGATTGACCCTGATGACGAACTCGAACCTCTCGAGATCCGTAGGGTCTCCTTCGCGCGTCAGGACGCGGCCCGGAAAACCAACTCCGGCACAGTTCACCACGATCTGCAGGCCGCCGAACGCCTCGCCGGCCGCATCGATCGCGGCCTGGACCTCGGTTTCGTTGGTCACATCCGCCGGAGAGAAGAGCGTCTTCTCGCCCAGCTCCTTCGCCACGGTCTCGCCGTCGGAGGACGCGAGATCCACGATCACCACCGATGCACCGGCGCGCACCAACCCTTGAACGGTCGCCAGCCCCAAACCAGAAGCGCCTCCGGTTACGAGTGCGACCTTGCCTTCGATGTTCAAACGGCCTCCTCCGCGACCACTTCTCCACTGGCCAGAACGAGTCCATCCTCGCACCTGGACTCGACCTTCCCGTCGGAGAACTGCTCGTGGTACAGGGCTGCGTAGGCGCCATCGCGCTCCAGGAGCTCAACGTGAGAGCCGCGCTCGATGATGCGACCCTTCTCCACGTACAGGATCTTGTCGGCAGCCAAGATCGTCGATAGACGGTGGGCGATCGCGATCGTGGTACGTCCTTGCATCAGCGGCGTGAGGGCACGTTGCACCAACCGCTCGGAGATCGTGTCCAGCGCGCTGGTCGCCTCGTCCAGGATCAGGACCTGCGGATCCTTGAGGATCACGCGCGCGATCGCGAGCCGCTGTTTCTCGCCCCCCGACAGCTTGTAACCGCGCTCTCCGACCACGGTATCGAACCCATCCGGCATCTCCATGATGCGGTCGTAGATGTAAGCGGCCCTCGCTGCAGCTTCTAGTTGTTCGTCGTTGGCGTCGGGGTTCCCGTACTTCAGGTTGTTGCGGATCGTTTGGTTGAAGAGATACGTCTCCTGCGTCACCATGCCGATGATCTCGCCGAGTGATTCGAGCCTGATGTCACGGACATCGATGCCGTCGATCTCTATGGACCCCCTGATCACGTCGTAGAGCCTAGGGATGAGATAGGTGAGCGTCGTCTTGCCGGCTCCCGACGGCCCCACCAGGGCGACCAGCTCGCCGGGCGTGGCGGTGAAGTCGACCCCGCCGATCGTCCAGAGCCGCTGCTCCTCTCCCTCCGTGGTGATGGGGCGCTCGTACTGGAACCACACGTCGCGGAGGTGCACCTCGCCCCGAACCTCCTCCGGCTGGAGCTCGATGGCTCCGTCCTTGTCGACGATGTCGCGTTCCAGGTCCAGGTATTCGAAGATGCGGTCGAACAACGCAAGACCGCTCTGTATCTCGACTTGTACGTTCAGGAGCTGACCCATCGGGAAGAAGAGCCGGCTCTGGAGGGTGGTGAAAGCTACGATCGTTCCCGCCAGGTCGCTGGCGCCGCCCTCGAAGCGGCCCCGAAGCAACAGCCATCCGGCCACGAGGTACACGAACGCGGGAGTGATCGAGAAGAAGATCTGCACGAGCGCGAAGAACCCCCGCCCCACCATCGTGCGGCGAACTTCGAGCTGCGACAGCTTCCTGTTCTCCTTGCGGAAGCGTTCGATCTCGTAACTCTGCCGGCCGAACGCCTTGCTCAGCAGGATGCCCGAGACCGAAAGCGTCTCCTGCATGATCGCCGTGAGATCGGCGAGAGACTCCTGCCGTTTACCTGATACCTCGCGACGTATCCGACCCACCTTCCGCGACAACAGCATGAAGAACGGAAGGATGCCCAGGGATAGGAACGTCAGCTCCGGGCTCAGGATGAACATCGCGATCACGGTCGAGATCACGACGGTGATGTTGGAGAGGATGCTCGACGCGGTGTTCGTGAGCACGTCTTGCACGCCCTCGACGTCGTTCGACAAGCGCGACTGGATCTCGCCGGTGCGGGTCGAAGTGAAGAACTTGAGTGGCATGTTCTGCAGATGTGCGTACAGTGCGTTGCGGAGGTCTTGCATCACGCTCTGACCGACGATGTTGTTGGTGTACGTCTGCCACAAACCCAGCAACCCGCCGACGATGGGGCTGGCGATCATCGCCAGCGTCACCCAGATCAGGAGGGTCATCCGTTCGTCGGCCGGTCCATCGGCCAGGATCACGTTCGAGAAGACGACCTTGATGAGCAGGGGGTTGATCAGGCCCAACCCAGAGATGACGAGGATCAGCAGCACGACGAGGCCGACCTGGCCCCTGTAAGGCTTGAAGATCGAGACGATGCGGCGGAAGGTGCCCGGGCGCGCGGGAAGCTCTGGTTTGTCGGGACCTACCAAACCGTGGCCCCTTATCCCTCTACGTGCCACTGATCACCTTCTTCGGTGGCTCTTCACGGCCACGAGGACCCCGTCGCGGATCGGCACGATGATCGATCGCCAGGCGGGATCGTCCTCGATGGCGCGAGTCATCTCGACGATCGCCTCTGTCCATCCCGAACGCACATCGGCCTCATCCGATTCCCCCGTGACGCGGCCGCTCCACAGCGTGTTGTCGCAGATGAACAAGCCACCGGGACGGATCCGCTCGCGGCTCGCACTCCAGGCGTCGGGGTAGCCGCCCTTGTCGATGTCGCAATAGATGATGTCGAACTCCCCCGGCACGGAGGCCAGCTCTTCCACCGCGTCGCCCACGTGGTACGTGATCGGCTCGGCCAGTCCGGCCCGCTCGAGGAAGTCCATGGCCTTCGACTCGTTGGCGGGATCCCCGTCGCTGAGGTGGATCTCTCCGTCCGGGCCCGTCACCCGGGACCACCAGTACCCCGAGTACCCGAAGCCGGACCCGAGCTCGAATATGCGTTTGGCCCCCACGGTGAGGCCGAGGACCTCGAGGACGCGACCGCACAATCGGCCGATGATCGGGAAGCCGTTCCGGCGGGCGAGCTCCTCCATCTCCAGCAGGACCGGTTCGTCGTCGGAGGCGGCCAAACCCTCCAGGTAGCGCTCGACGGCCGGGTCAAGGATGTCCATCCCGCCAGGCTAGCGAGTGCTCGGGCCGAGGAGGGCCACCAGGGCCTCGTGGAGCTGGGGGTTGGCCCCGACCACGCCGGGCGACGTGCCCGTGGGGCCCTCCAGATCGGTGACGATCGCACCGGCCTCGGTAGCCAACAGGACGCCGGCCGAGCGATCCCAGCGCTCCATGGCCACCTCGTAGAACCCGTCCAGCCGGCCGCAGGCCAGGGCCGCGAGGTCCAGAGCGGCCGAGCCGGCCCGGCGGATGTCTCTCACCCGGGGGAGCAGCCGGGCGACCACGGCCGCCTGGGCCCGCCGTACCTCGGCGACGTAGGCGAACCCGGTCCCGATCAACGCCTTCGACGGCTCGTCGCAAGCACTCACCCGGATGGGAGCGTCGTTCAGCCACGCGCCCCGGCCCCGGACGGCCGTGAACGTCTCGTCGCTCGTCGGGTCGTGGATCACGCCGATCACCGCTCCGTCCCCGTGTTCCGCCGCGATGCTCACGCACCAGTCCGCACGGCCGTAGAGGAAGTTCACCGTGCCGTCGAGGGGATCGACCACCCAGTCGATCCCGGACGTCCCGGACAGGTTCGCCCCCTCCTCTCCAACAAAGCCATCGTCGGGCCGGCGCCGGGCGAGCAACGTGCGGATCAGGTCCTCCGAGTGTTTGTCGGCGTCGCTCACGAGGTCGGTCGGGCTCGATTTCGTATCGAGACCGCGGGCCGGACGCCGGAAGTAATCCACGAGGACCTCGCCGGCTCGCCGGGCGGCCTCCACCGCGAAGTCGAGCAGATCCTGCTGTGACGTCGAACTCACCTGAGCAGCCGTTCAAAGGCCGTGGTCATATGTTCAGCCCCTTCGAGTCGTAGAGGTGAATATCCTCGCGTCATGAGCGCATTGCCGGTAGAGATCGAAGAGTTGCTCGACTCCGCTCTCGCGGCGGAGCTGACGGTGCTCGACGCTAAAGGCCGACCCGTCACCTATCCCCTGATCCCGCTGTACGACGGGGAGAAGATCTACATGCACTCGAGCGTCTTGTTCTCCAAGAAGCTCGAACACATCAAGCGCAACCCGCGAGTCTCGGTGACCATCACCGATCCGGTCGCGGCGCCCGTCGAACCGTTCCGCCGGGCCACCATCCAGGGCGACGCCCGTGTGATCGACGACGATCTGCATCACGGTTGGGAACAGAAGATCCTGCCGTTGTGGATAGAGAAGGAACCGATCATCAAGAAACTCGTGAAGCAACGCTTCGCGATGCCGCTCTTCTGGGAACGTGCGGTGATCGAGATCATCCCGCGCCGCGCGTTCCTGTGGCGTGAAGGTCGCACCGACATCGCTCCCGAGGTCTTCGAGCCCGAGAAGGTGGCGTAGATGGCGAGATCGACGGTTCGAGAAGAGGCGATCCTGGAGGACGTCCAGGACTTCACTCACGCGATCCTGGCTTTCGTCGATGAGGACGGATACCCGCTCAACGTCGCGACGGAGTTCGAGACCGACGCGGCATCCGACGCGATCAGGTTGAAGACCCCTGCCATCGGACCGCAGCCGGCCGAGGGTTCCGAGGTCAACGTCACGTTCAGTCACATCCGTCCGTATCCGGGCGTGGGTTACGACCAGCGTCGCTACGTCTCGTTGTGGGGAGCTATCCAGCGCGATGGCGATTGGTTCGTGATCCGTCCGACGCGCTCACACGGATGGGACGAAGACCGGCTGCACTTCTTCGAGCTGTGTGAGCGAAGCGTTCCGACGGGGCACGAGTACATGCGCAAGCTCAGCGAGCGGCGGGGCGAGGAAGTGAAGCCTCAGCTCGGCCTGGGCTGGCTCATCTTCCTGGCGACCCGGGTCCCGTTCCTGACGGCGACGATCGTTCCGATCCTGCTGGGCGGGATGATCGCGCGTGCACACGGCGAGTCGAACTGGTGGCTGTGGCTACTTTGCCTCGTCGGCGGGGCCGCCATCCACCTCGGGCTCAACGTCCTCAACGACGTATCGGACACGACCAGCGGCGCCGACACGGCGAACGTGAACCCGACGATGTTCAGCGGCGGCTCGCGCATGATCCAATACGGCTTGGTGTCCCTGAACGCGATGCGCGCGACGTCGTTCGCGCTGTACGCGGTCGGCATCGGGATCGGGTTGCTCCTGGTCGCCACCCGGGGGATCGAGCTCCTGTGGATCGGTCTCGCCGGCGTGTTCCTGTCGATCGCCTACACGGCGCCGCCGCTTCGCCTCGTCTACCGGGGGCTCGGCGAGATATGCGTCGCGCTTGGCTTCGGTCCGATCATGGTGCTTGGCACCTATTTCGTGATCACGCAGGAGTTGACGTTCGAAGCCTTCTACGCGTCGCTGCCCGTGGCATTGCTGATCATGCTGGTGCTGTACGTGAACCAGGTCCCGGACCGGCCCTCGGATGCCAAGGCCGGCAAGAACACGATCGTCGTGCGGCTCAGCAAAGAGAAGATCGTCGCGGGCTACGACCTGTCGATGATCGCCACGTATCTCTTGATCGTGGTGGGGGCGGTCACGGGGCTCATGCCGGTCTGGACCCTTGCGGCGCTGGTGACGATCCCGCTGGCCATCAAGGTCCACAGGGGTCTTTCCTCCCACTACGAGCATCCCTACGAGCTGATGGCCGCCATGGGCACGAACATCATGGTCCACCTCGCCACCGGCCTGCTGCTGAGCGCCGGCTACCTGATCGAGATCCTCATCTCCTAAGCCGAGTGGTCGCCGGGTTGCGGACAGCGCAATCTCACGACCACTCGGCGAGGGGTCAGGCGTCCCCGCGGGATCGTTCGAGGCGCTCCCACGCCTTGCGGGCGGCTATCAGGATCGGATCCCACGTGGGAGCGAAAGGCGGCGCATAGGCGAGATCGACGTGCATGATCTCGTCCACGGTCATGTCGTGCCACAGCATCGCGGCGAAGGCGTCGATCCGCTTGGCGGCGTTCTCGTGGCCGACGATCTGTGCACCCAAGAGACGCCCGGTCCCGTTCTCGACGATCAGCTTGATCCTGATGAGCTTGGCATCCGGGTAATAGCCGGCACGGGTCGTGGACTCGGCAAGGGTCGTGAAGTACTCGAAGCCGGCGGCCGTCGCTTCCGTCTCGTTCAGGCCCGTTCGCGCGACCTCCACATCGCAGACCTTGACCGCGGCGGTTCCCAACACTCCCGGGAAGGTCTCGTACCCGCCGCCGATGTTCACGCCCGCCACTCGCCCTTCCTTGTTCGCATGCGTGCCGAGCGCGACCGCAACGCCTTTCCGAGAGATCAAGTGGAACTTCTCGGCGCAGTCCCCGGCCGAGTACACGCCGTCCGCCGACGTCTTCATCCGGCGGTCGACGACGATGCCGCCACTCTCTCCGATATCAAGACCGGCATCGGCTGCGAGCTGAGCATTCGGTTGGACACCGAGACCAAGCACGACGACGTCGGCCGGCACATCTCCCCGATCGGTCACGACCGCACTCACCCGGCCGTCCTTCGACTCGAAGCCTTCGGCCGTCACCCCGGCGTGCACCTCGATGCCGAACTTCGTCATGGCCTCACGGATCGCGGCTCCCATGTCCGGATCGACCGTGCGCATCGGCTCCGGCGCGTTCTCGACCAAGGTGACGGACAAGCCGCGGTCGTTGAAGGCCTCAGCCATCTCCAACCCGATGTACCCACCGCCGACGATGACGGCTCGTCGCGGTTCCCACGTGCGTAGATAGTCATCCAGCGTTCGGGCGTGGGCCAGCACCTGGACCCCGAAGATGCCGTCGGCCTCCACGCCAGGCCAGTCGGGTCGGATCGGCTTGGCTCCCGTCGCGATATGCAGGATGTCGAACCCCTCGACCGATTCCGTACCCTCGTCCAGATCACGCACGCGCACCTTGCGCGCATCGAGATCGATCTCGGTCGCCTCGTGCCGGATCCGCACGTCGATCGACTGGCGCCGACGGAACTCCTCAGGCTCCCGCACGATCAGGGAGTCGAACTCCTTAACCACGCCGCCGAGGTAGTACGGGATCCCGCATGCGGCGTACGAGGTGTAGTGGCCACTTTCGAAGGCGACTATCTCGAGATCGTCTGGCCCCCTGCGGCGCCGAGCCTGCGACGCTGCACTCATGCCTGCGGCATCGCCCCCGATGACGACGAGCTTCTCGCTCATCCTTCCTCCCGGCTCACCCGGATACGGTACGCCAAGCTGCCCGGGACGCCTCGCGCTGACTACACTGCTTGAGCGGATGGCCGTTTGGACAACGGCCAGAGCGCGGGCCCTCGTAGCTCAGGGGATAGAGCACAGGTTTCCTAAACCTGGTGTCGCAGGTTCGAATCCTGCCGGGGGCACTGTGTTCGGAAACTGACCGAACACCTAACGCAGGATCGACCTCGCGTCCGAAATAAGCGGGGTTGCCTTCACCGCTCGCGCGCGCGAGCACCTCGGATCGAGACTTTCTTCGCCGGCAGTGAGTGTGGGCATGCGTACCGCATGCCGCCCTGGGTAAACGCCCCCGCTTCCGCCAGGTGATTCATGCACAGACCCACGGAGCAAACCCGACAGATGGCCACGGCGGTAACGCCACTCTCTTGCGTTGCGCATACGAAGCAGTTCATTTCTCCCCCTTCCTGGTTCCATGTGCGGATGGACACGGGTCAGGCAAGTTCGAAGCGATCCAAGTTCATCACTTTGTCCCACGCGGCCACGAAATCGCGTACGAACTTCTCCTTCGAGTCGTCACATGCGTAGACCTCCGCGATGGCTCGAAGCTGAGAGTTCGAGCCGAAGACGAGGTCGGCGGCGGTGGCGGTCCCCTTGACTTCCCCCGTCACGCGATCACGACCCTCATACACGTTCTCGACAGACGCGGATGCCTTCCACTCCGTGCCCGCATCCAGCAGCTTCACGAAGAAGTCGTTGGTCAATGTCTCGGGCCTATCGGTGAACACGCCGCACTGGGATAGCGCGAAGTTGGCGTTTAGGGCCCGCATACCGCCAATAAGAACCGTCATCTCGGGGGCGGTCAGCGTCAACAGGACAGCGCGCTCCAGCAGAAGCGTCTCCGGCGGAAGCTTCTCTCCGGCTCGGAGGTAGTTGCGGAACCCATCGGCGGTCGGTTCGAGCACGGCGAAGGACTCCACGTCGGTCTGCTCCTGCGAGGCATCGGTGCGTCCGGGAGCGAACGGAACCGTGATTTCGTGCCCGGCGTTCTTCGCCGCCTGCTCTACGGCAGCGCACCCGCCCAGCACGATCAGATCGGCGAGCGAGACCTTCTTACCGCCGGGCTGCGAACTGTTGAAGTCCTGCTGGATCCCATCGAGCTTCTGCAACACCTTGGCCAGCTCTATCGGCTCGTTTACCTCCCAGTCCCGCTGAGGCGCCAGGCGGATCCGCGCCCCGTTCGCCCCGCCCCGCTTATCTGTGCCGCGGTAACTGGCCGCGGACGCCCACGCGGTGCGGACCAGCTGCGAGATGGAGAGTCCGGAGGCGAGGATGTTGGCCTTAAGGACGGCGATGTCCGCCTCCTCGATCGGTTCATGACCGACCGCGGGGACCGGGTCCTGCCACAACTGCGGCTCCGGAACCCACGGGCCGAGGTAACGCGAGACGGGTCCCATGTCGCGGTGCAGCAGCTTGTACCAAGCTTTGGCGAATGCCTCGGCGAGCTGGTCCGGATCCTCGTAGAAGCGCCTCGTGATCGGCCCGTAGATCGGATCCAGCTTCAACGCCAGGTCCGTCGTCAGCATCATGGGCGCATGCCGCTTTGACGGATCATGAGCATCGGGCACGGTGGCCTGAGCCTCGGGATCCTTCGGGGCCCACTGGCTCGCACCGGCGGGGCTCGTCGTGAGCTCCCAGTCGTACCTGAACAGGTTGTCCAGGAAACCGTTGTCCCACTTCGTCGGCTCGTTGCTCCATGCGCCTTCCAAGCCGCTGGTGACCGTGTCGGCACCTCTGCCGCTGCCGAACGTGCTCTTCCAGCCGAGCCCCTGCTCCTCGAGGGGGGCGCCCTCTGGTTCCGGACCGACGTAGGTCGAAGGGGCAGCACCATGGCTCTTGCCGAAGGTGTGGCCGCCGACGATGAGCGCAACCGTTTCCTCGTCGTTCATCGCCATGCGAGCGAACGTTTGTCGGATGTAGCTCGCTGCAAGGAGCGGGTCCGGATTACCGCCTGGCCCCTCCGGATTCACGTAGATCAGGCCCATGTGATCGGCTCCGAAGGGTCCCTGTAATTCCCCTTCGCCGGCGTGGCGCTCGTCCCCAAGCCACGTGTCCTCGGATCCCCAGAAGATCTCCTCGGGCTCCCAGATGTCTTCTCGCCCGAAGCCGAAACCGAACGTCTTGAACCCCATGTGTTCCGTGGCAACGTTGCCGGCGTAGACCAACAGATCGGCCCAGGAGATCTTTCGGCCGTACTTCTTCTTGATCGGCCATAGCAACCGCCGCGCCTTGTCGAGGTTCGCGTTGTCGGGCCAACTGTTGAGCGGGGCGAAACGCTGCGCGCCGCTGCCGCCACCACCCCGGCCGTCGGCGATGCGGTACGTGCCTGCGGCGTGCCACGTCATCCGGATGAACAGCGGCCCGTAGTGGCCGTAGTCCGCCGGCCACCAGTCCTGCGGCGCCGTCATCACCTCGATGAGGTCCCGCTTGAGCGCCTCGAGGTCGAGCGTCTTGAACTCTTCCGCGTAGTTGAAGTCCTCGCCCATCGGATCGGCCTGGGGCGCGTGCTGGTGGAGAACCGAGAGATCCAGCTGGTTCGGCCACCAATCACGATTCGTCCTGGGCCGGGTCACCTTGGGGGTGGGCGAGGGGATCGCCGGATTCTCGCTCTCGCTGACGCTTTCCGTTATGTCATTCCTGTCAGACACGTCCTTCCTCCTCTATGGCCGCCATTGCCTAGGCGGTTGGCGCAAGGGTCGTCGCCTAGCCCGGATCCGAACGCCGCGCCCGACCCAGCATCCGCCCGCGAGCGCGATAAGGGAAAGATAGAATTGCTCTGCCGTTGATAGGCTTTGGTTATGGCCCACCCGACGGTGCAACAGCTGCGCTACGCCGTGGCCGTGGCCGATACCCGACACTTCGGCCGAGCGGCCCGAGCCTGTTTCGTCAGCCAGCCCGCGCTGAGCGCCCAGATCCGCGATCTCGAAACCCGACTCCGCTTGCAGCTGTTCGAACGCACGAGCCGGGGCGTGCTGATCACCGAGGCCGGAACCGAAGTCATCGACCGAGCGCGACGGATCCTTCGCGAGGTCGACGATCTCTGCGAGGCGGCGGCCGGCGTCGCCGGAGATCTGAGCGGCTCGCTCCGCCTCGGCGTCATCTCCACCATCGCGCCCTACGTGCTCCCCCACTCGATCGGCCTCATCCGCGATGCGTACCCCGATTTCGACCTCTACCTCCGCGAGGACCGCACCGACCCCCTTATCGCACAGCTGCAAGCGGGCGAACTCGATCTCCTGCTCCTCGCGCTCCCCGTCGCGCGCCCCGGCATCGAGGAGCTTGCCCTTTACGCCGAGCCGTTCCTGCTCGCCATCCCCGAAACCCACGCGCTGGCCCGGCGCCGTAGCTGCGACGTGTCCGCGCTCGCCGACGAGCGGCTCGTGTTGCTCGAGGAGGGCCATTGCCTCCGCGATCAGGCCCTCGCCGTCTGTGATCTCGCCGGCCGCGACGGTCCCGCCGAGGTGCAAGGCACGAGCCTGCCGACCGTCGTGCAGATGGTCGGCATTGGTCTCGGCATCACCTTGCTACCGGCCGGCACCGTCGAACGCAACGTCCACCCGGGCGCGCACGTGGTCGTCCGTCCGCTGCAACCACCCGCACCCACCCGCACCGTCGGACTCGCCTATCGATCGTCCTCTGCCCGGGTCGCGGAGTATCGTCGGCTCGGCGACCTGTTCCGAGCCGCCGGCCACGAGAGCATGAAACACACGTCGTCCCACATCGACTCATCACCAGCATTTGGGTCATGAACCAGGCGCCTGGCGCGACCAGGAACGGGCAACCTCGAAACGCCCGGCAATCACGAGTTGCCCGCTCGAAACCGCAGCTCTCACCCGTTCCCTTCTCGTACGAATCCTGCCGGGGGCACGAAACGCCGTCCAAAGCGCCGGACGAAACGCCACCTTTCCTTTTTCCGATTTCGGCACGATCGCCGGGATCCTTGGTATCCGGTCTCAAGCCGGAACTCTGACGAGCACACCAGGGAGATCCGAGAATCCTTCCTGGTCCGTGGTCACAACGATTCGACTCCGAGCAAGTGCTGTCGCGGCGATTAGCAGGTCATGGGCACCACGGGGACGTCCCGAGCGCCGCACGAGGGCGAGCAACAGGGCGTGGGCGCGGGCGACCTCGAGGTCGTAGTTCTCCACCGGGACCGAAGCCAGGATCGCTTCGACATACCTTTGTCTAGATTGTCGACGTCGCCCGTCGGCTAGCTCGACCCCGACGAGAAGCTCTGCTGCGGTGATCGCGGCGACAACGAGGTCATCCTCGTCGTCGATCAGTGCATCGAGAACCTGCCGTCGCCGTTCGGCGGTCACTAGAATCGTCGTATCCAGGATCAAGCGGTCCAGCGTCGATCCTCCACCGCCACCACGGCACGCACCTCCCGCAGCTCCTTCTCCCACTCCCGGTCGCGCGCATACCCGTGGAGAATCTCCTTGATCGACTCACCAGATGCCTTGGTGGCAGGTCCCATGCGTGCCACTGGACGACCTTTCCTTACGATGACGAAACTCTCGCCTCGGTGCTCCACCGCGTCGAGAATCTCGGAGAAGCGACGGGCGGCGTCGGTCGCGCTGATGTCCATCGGAATCAGATTATCTGATTATGGCTTCTGGCCCGCAACCACCTTTCGGGGCTCCCGGATTGCCGAGCCGTCGCAGCGGTCTGTCCACCGCCCGTCAGTGTCCATCCGCGAACCAGCCATTCGAACCGGGCGTGGCACCGTTCTCGAGTCTCGGGGCATAGTGGTGAAAGAAAAGCTGCGCCACCAGTTCTCGGCGGCTGCGGACGCCCACCTTCGCGAAGATCGACTTGAGATGATCTTGCACGGTATAGGCCGACACGTGGAGCTCGTCGGCCAGATCACGGGTCGAAAGCCCATGCAGGACGAGACGAGTCACCTCGCGCTCCCGTTGGGAAAGCCCGTAAGCATCCACGATGAGGGCGGCGATCTGGGGCTCCCTTACTGGATCGATCATGACCCCGACGCGATCTGGGCCGTCCCCAGGTAACAACGAGGCGTGCAAGAGAAACCATCCTCCTGTCACCCTCGGAACGCGAAGACTCGCCATCTCCTCGGACAATCCGGCGCACGCCCGCCGAGCCTTGTTCGCGACACTGATGACGATGAGCGGGAGAGTTGAGGAATCAGCAGTAGAGTCGAACATCTCACCGATCCAGCGGTTCGCGGCAGGAGTCATGCTTTCAACGGAGTCATCACCGCGCAGGAGAATGAGACCCGGCTGATCAAGCTCTCCATCATCCGCTGCCCGGACGGTGGATAGGATCGCCCGGCGGATCCCCTCTCCGATGCAGCCGGCCAAGTCGACAACGACTTCGGCATCGCGGTCCTCGAACCTCCCGCGCCGACGATGGAGGGCGACACAGCCCCACGCGGACTCCCCGGCGAGGAAGGTCGCTCTCAACTCATCTCCGTCCTCGTAACCGTGTGGCGCGAGGACCCTCGTGAAGCGGGGACTTCGCTGAAGCTCTCCCCTCGTTGCCTTACTCAAGATCGCCACGGGTCGGGCCGCACGCGCCAGGCCCGCGAACTTGTTCACGTCGTCCTCGAGAAACTCGTTCGCAGCCAGCTCCATCAGATGGTCCGAACCGATCTCGCGCGTGAAGTGGCTGGTAGGCAACAGCGTGGCGGGGTCGAGGCTGAGCCAGCACGAGCTATCGAACTGCACGAGGCCGGCCAGGGTGCGATCTGCCGCGTCGAAGAACCCACTGAGGTTCAGTCCTCGATGGACCAAATGCACGAACCGTTGACGACCCTCTATCGCAAGTTTCACCATGTCCTGATTGTTCTCTCGACTCCTTCTTCCCACAAGGCGAAATCCCAGATTCCTGGGATGGACCGGGGCGCGGCCCCCTCGTAGCCTCGAGTCCTTATCGGCTTGAGGAGGTAGGTCTTGGCGAGGTCCGGCGATGTGCTCCATCATCCTGTGACCGGAGAGCGGGTGGTGTGGCGACAAGTAGCCGCGGACACCAGGGGCGAGCTCCTACAAGGAGATCTCTTCGTCCAGCCCGGTGGGTTCGTCGCCGCCGAACACATCCATCCGAAGCAGGAAGAGCGCTTCGAGGTGATGGCGGGGACGCTCCGGCTCCGGATCGACGACAGAGAACAAACGATGCAGGCCGGTGAGGTCGCCGTCGTGCCTCCCGGACGACCGCATGTTTGGTGGAACGTCGGGACGGAAGAGGCACACGTCGTGGGCGAATTCAGGCCGGCGCTCAGAACCGAGATGTTCTTCGAGACGTTCTTCGGTCTCGCCGCCGACGGGAAGGCGAACCGGAAGGGCCTCCCTAACCCGTTACAACTTGCCGTGCTCATGCGCGAGTTCGAGGACGAGATTCGCCTGGCCAAGCCCTCCTTCACGATCCAGAAAGCACTCTTCGGTTCACTGGCGTTTGTGGGAAGGCTCCTCGGCTATAGGGGGTGGTATCCCCGATACAGCGCGCAGGAATAGCGCTGGGCTCCGATGGACACGGGAGTCATCGCAAGGCATAGGTTGCCACCACCGGCAGAGCCAGCCGTCGCCCCTTTCGTTCGGTCCCAGCCGGGGGCACCGATCCGAACAAAAGATGGCATGTAGGAGGACCCCCTCGGCCCAAGCGTGATACCACGCGGTGTCATGTCGACGGAGCTCGAGGAGGTCCCAATGAGGATCGTAGGCGCGTTGGATGTCCACCGGAGTCAGATCACCTTCAGGTGGCAGGACATGGAGACAGGAGAAGTGAGGCGCG
>WHSQ01000370.1 GCA_009380005.1 Actinomycetota bacterium
ATCTTCCGCCATCATGTTGCGAGGTCATGACCCGCAACATGATGGCGGAAGATGCCGGCGAAGGCATCGACGCCTTCCTGGAGAAGCGCCCGCCGCGCTGGCGCGACCGCTGACGGCACCGATACGGATGACCGCCCCATGCCCGAACCGCTGATCTACGACGACGACTACATCCGAGGCATCCTCCGGCGCGCGCACGTCATCGCGATGGTCGGCGCCAGCACGAACTGGAACCGGCCGAGCTACTTCGTCATGAAGTACCTGCAGCGCAAAAGCTACCGTGTCATTCCGGTCAACCCGGCCGCGGCGGGACAGGAGATCCTGGGCGAGCCGGTCATGGCGTCGCTCGCCGACATCAAGGCGCCGGTCGACATGGTCGACATCTTCCGCAATTCGGAAGCCGCCGGCCCGATCGCCGACGAGGCGATCGCCATCGGCGCGAAGACGGTGTGGATGCAGATCGGCGTACGCAACGACGCGGCAGCGGCGCGCGCCAAGACGGCGGGCCTCGACGTGGTGATGGACCGCTGCCCGAAGATCGAGTATTCGCGCCTCTGCGGCGAACTGAGCTGGCTCGGCATGAATTCCGGCGTGATCAGCGCCAAGCGGCGGCGGGTTTAGAGGAGCGGCGCATGGCCGACAAGCGGAAACGGAAGCCCGGCATCGAGACGCTGGCGGTGCATGCGGGCGCGGCGCCCGATCCGCACACCGGCGCGCGGCAGACGCCGATTTACCAGACGACGTCCTACGTGTTCGACGACGCCGACCATGCGGCGTCGCTGTTCAACCTGCAGCTTCCGGGCTTCATCTATTCGCGCC
>WHSQ01000371.1 GCA_009380005.1 Actinomycetota bacterium
AGTAGCCGGCCTTGGCGGCGAGCTCCTCGGCCTCGATCGTGCGGACGACCTGCGGCTGCCGCGGATCGGGCTTGGTATCGAGCACGTAGGTGCGTGACGATCGGAGGCCCGGCACGAGCAGGTAGCGGCGCTCGAGTCCGTGGTGGGCGTGACCCTCGTGGCAGAGAGCACTGGAGCAGGCGTTCCAGCCGAAGTGGTGCAATTCGTTGCCTGCAGTGGGCAGCTCCGCCCACCCGACGACTTGACCGTACGTGGGCGATCCGGCGTCGCAGTCGACCACAGTTATCGCGTCGTGCTGCGCGCCAGCCGGGTCGAACGCTGCGATGTCGGCGAGCGTCTCCGGCGGCCCCGCAATGGCGGCGGCGGGCGATCGATAGAACGTCGGGTCCGCAGCCTCGGGCATCGGAACCTCCCCTCATCGAATCTCCTGGAGGGACCGATCATACGCGGCCCTTGGCGAGCGTTCACCGGTCGGGGTGTTGGGCCCGGACAAGTTCATCGAACTGGACAGGGCGATCCGATTCGCACTGAACATCACCTACCAAGGCTCGGAGTTCGATGAACCGGTTTGAATAGCATCCACTTAGGCCCACAACCCGTGCCTCACGCAATGCGAGCTGATGTGGCTCAGTCGATCACGGTACCCTGCTCGACCGAGTAAAGCCGCCACTCACCCGGGACGCCCTTGAGCTCGACGACGCCGCGCTCGCTGAAGAAGATGCCGGATCCGGCAACGAGATCCTTAACCGTGCTCGAGACCAGCACCTCACCGGCCGCCGCTTCCGACGCCACACGGGCGCCGATGTGCACGGCGATC
>WHSQ01000372.1 GCA_009380005.1 Actinomycetota bacterium
GGGTAAGGCGCGGAGCCTGACGTTTCCGGTGATCGACGCGCACCGCGAGCGGATCAAGGAGATGCTGAAGACCAACAAGCCGTCGACGGTGCACCAGCGGCTGCGTGACGAGCACGGCCTGCGGGTGGGCGTGACCAGCTTCCGCCGCTATCTGTGGTCTGAGTTCCCCGACGCCGCCGACGAGTCGAGGGTGACGGTGCTGCGCCCGGAGGTGCCCGCGGGCGAGGAGGCCCAGATCGACTACGGGTTCCTCGGCTCGTGGCTGGACCCGGTCACGCAGCGGGTCCGGCGGGTGTGGGCGTTCGTGATGGTGCTGGCGGCGAGCCGGCACATGTTCGTGCGTCCGGTGCTGCGCATGGACCAGGCGTCGTGGGTGGCCGCGCATGTGGCCGCGTTCTCCTTCTTCGCCGGCGCGCCGCGCCGCCTGGTCCCCGAAAATGTTCCGCGGAACATTTTCGGGGTTCTGTGGCCGGGCCGGTTATGTGGCCGACGTCGGCGTGCACGTTGTGATCAGGGCGGTGATCGGCTGGGCGTCGGGTCGACTCCGGGCACATAACGGTCAGAGCGACGAGAGCCAGTTGAGCAGCGATTCATCGGACCGCCAGACGGGCTGGGTGCGGGATCGCGCCGAAGCACCGGGAGGTTCGGTGGCTCGAAGGGCTTCGACCTTGGCCCTGGTGTTGATCTCGGCGTAGCGGTTGGTCGTGGTCAGGTCGGCGTGGCCGAGCCAGCCGCGGATGACGTTGACCTCGACCCCGGCCTTGGTCGGCCCCGCAGTTTCCGGACAGTCGATCAGCAGCTGTGATTACCTGCTCT
>WHSQ01000373.1 GCA_009380005.1 Actinomycetota bacterium
GTTCGCTGCCTTCGGACTCAGCCAATGGATACTCCGCGGCACCCCGATCCAGGCCTCGCTCGCCGATCCGGGGGTCGCCCGGGCCATCGCCGGCGCCGGGCTGTACCTCGCGGTCACCAGCCTCCTGGGGCTGGCCCTCGGCGCGATCCTGCGCAGCACCGCCGGCGCGATCACCACCCTCGTCGGACTGCTGCTGCTCGCGCCCGCCCTCGTGATCGCGCTGCCCGCCAGCTGGCAGCAGACCATCACCCCCCATCTGCCCGCCAACGCCGGCCAGGCGGTGTGGACGGCCACCCCCGGCCCAGGTGTGCTCGACCCCTGGACCGGCTTCGCCGTCTACCTCGGCTACGCGCTCGTCGCGCTCACGGTCGCCGCCGTCCTGCTGTCCCGCCGCGACGCCTGAGCACCGCCCACGCCAGCCGACCCGGCGAGGATCTCCGGGAGCTTCACCTTACCGTTGTCGATGTCACCCCTGACCCTCGCCGCCTCTCCCGCCCCGCCGCCGACACCCACCTCGACCACCGTTCGCGTGGCGCTGAGACAACGACAGAAGCTGCCGGCGGGTCACCGCTGCGTCTCGCGCGAACGAGCGAGCGGCCTGCGGTGCGTGATCGCCGCTGATCCGTCGGGCGGGGCTACCGCCGCACGGATCCGTCATTTGCAGGAGTGTCACTGTTAATCTGCGGTTCCACGCGGGCTCACTTGGGCCTCCTAGCGTCGCCGGCACCGCCGGTTGCGGCTGTGGCGGAGACACCCGATAGCTAGCCCGAGTTTCCTGGATGACGTTGTAGCGAGTTGCAAAGCCGCAGTTCAG
>WHSQ01000374.1 GCA_009380005.1 Actinomycetota bacterium
CCCACGAAAACCAACCATCTTACCCACAGTGAACTTCAAATTCGGGACACTAGTGACCGCGACATCGCTGATTGGGTGCCTTTGTCGGCCGCCGCAGGGGCTTCTACACAGGTAGTTGTGCAACGGCGCCAGCGCGAAGTGGGGTGGGTCGCGTTCCCGCAGGGGATGGCGGCTCGTGCTTCATGAGAGTTTCGAATAGTGCTTGACATCGCCACAAGCGAGCGAGCACTCCATCTCCTGACTTAGGCGTTTTCAGGCAAGTTGCCCCGATAGCGGACCAAATAAGGGAGTGCATCATGCGGGCCCATTTTGTGCTGGGCGGATTGCGAGGACGCGGAGCGCGTCAGAGCGTCCGTATGCAAATCTTGCCGACGGTATCAATGGCCGCGGTCCTGTGCTTGGTGCTGCTCGCGGGCCACGTTCCCGCCTCGGCGGAGGCCGGAGGGCCGTCGGGCGGATCGTCGCTCTTCGCCGAGCCTGATGGGGCCCGTGACGCAGCGCTCATCGAAGCTGAGACGTCCGGAGCGGGAGGCGATGATGAGGCGGCGGCCGTAGCACAGGCTCTGGGTCTGAGCATGCAACAGGCCCGACGAGCGCTGGACCTGACACCTGCTGTCGACAGTCTGGCCCAAAGGGCCCGTTTGGTTGCCCCAAAGGCGTTTGCCGGCCTCTGGCGGGACTATCGGCGCGGCGGCCGCATCCAAGTCGCGTTCGTAGACGATGCCGATGAGCGTGCTGCCGCGGCTGCTCGTGGTTTTTTGGGTCGTTTGAACAACGTGTGGCTCGGCTTTGATATCACTTCCCGTGCGGGAGT
>WHSQ01000375.1 GCA_009380005.1 Actinomycetota bacterium
GCCTGCGACGGCGTCGCCTGCGGATTCGCGCTCCGGAACGTGGCCGACCTGTCGCAGCTCTTCTCCGAGTTCGCGCGCGTGGTCCGAGGAGGAGGGAGGATCGCGTTGTTGGAGGTCGCCGAGCCTGCAGACGCGGTGCGGAGAGCGATCCACCGCGCGTATTTCCGGCACGCGGTTCCGCTCATAGGCGGGGTGCTGTCGGACAAGGACGCTTACTCGTACCTACCGCGGTCGACGGAGTACCTGCCACCGGTCCCCGAGCTACTCGATATGTTGCGAGCCGCGGGTTTCGACGACGTCCGTCGCCAGACGGCCGGATTCGGCGCAGCGCAGGTGATCAGCGCCACACGCTCCTCATGAGAGGTATCCAGGTCGGACTCCGCGGCCTGGTTGCCGGTCGCGCTCATGCTCGCTCGGCCGTGATCAGATGACCCCTTATGGGGATCTCGATCCGGCCCCCTTCGGTCGTAAAACTCTCCAATGCCACGCGCGAATCTCTGAGGATCGCGTCGTAAACCTCTTCCGTGATCCGATCGATGATAGGCGTCGCCTCCACCTCTGTCTTCACGAATTCATCGATCGAGCCGAACTTGACGGTGCCCAAGGGCGATCGGGTGCTGGTGACCTCGAGGCCGGCGGCCTCGAGCAGGGCCCTCATGAGATCGAGCTCCCCGAGAACCCAGTACGAACCCAGAAGGTCGATCGCTTCCGGGCCGGCATGTCGTGTAGCAGTTGTCTAGAACCGGATGAGCGCTGTGCTAGATGCCGTTTTCGCAGGTCGCTCCTGAGCGAAACCACGATATCTATCGTGAC
>WHSQ01000376.1:0-324 GCA_009380005.1 Actinomycetota bacterium
CGATCGATTCGACGGCGAGGCGACGCGTCGACCGAAGGTGTCCATGCGCCCAGGCCTGGTCGCGATGACCCTCCCGCTGTTGGTCGTACTGCTCGCAGGACGTGCCCTCGCCCACGAGGTCGGGGGGACAAGGGGCGAAGGAACTATCTCCTGGACACCCTCGATCCCGGAGCCGGGCGAGCGCATCACCCTCGAGATCGCTCAGTTGTCCTTGGTCTCGGAAGCGCGGCCTGAGGCGTTGCGGATTGAGGCCCGGCGTGCTGAACACCGGATAAGGGCTGCCGTTGACCCGCAGACAGGACGGACTCAGCTGATCCTCCCCGA
>WHSQ01000376.1:380-813 GCA_009380005.1 Actinomycetota bacterium
GTCTTGCGTGCCCTGAACCGTCTCCCCGAGAGCCGGGGGACGATCACGCCGCCAACTGCACGGGCCCCGACCTAGGGGACAATGAGTCTTGCCAAGGGGGCCGTAGCTCAGCTGGTTAGAGCGGCGGACTCATAATCGAGAAGTCGTTTCGATTTCTCATCGTGAAAGCGCAGGTCAGAGCACATGCAGCGCGTTGGCGCATCTTCCATGTTCCACATTTGTTCCACGTTCCGACGTCTTTCGAGCCCACCTGAGTCATTCTTGAGGTTGCCGCATCACATCGAGGTCGACGGTGCCCGAGATCCCCTCGACCGTTGCATAGCCGTGCAATTGCCAGATAGTCCAGTCGCCGCGTGGACGTAGCAGGAAGCGGCGGAGCCAGAGCGGACGATCCAAAACCTCCCGAACTTCGTAGAAGGATTCGAAGTCATTC
>WHSQ01000377.1:0-245 GCA_009380005.1 Actinomycetota bacterium
CAGACCCCTCGCGGCGATGCCCACGACCGCCCGAACCTTGTTCGACTGCAGGTGTCCGATGTAATGCCAGCGCGCCTTGCGTCCCAGCGCGGCGTGCTTCTCCTTCAACTCCTGGGCGCGGTTCTCGCCGAGATCGGTGATGCCCACCGCCAGCGCGCCGGCGATCGCGTCGGAACCGAACGTCTTCGATACCGCGACGACACAGATCTCGTCGGGATCGCGGCCGGCCCGCCCGGCGGCCTCCC
>WHSQ01000377.1:255-805 GCA_009380005.1 Actinomycetota bacterium
GTCGTTCGATCGTCACGTGGGTGGGGACAACGCGACCAGGCCCGCCTGGCGACCCGTGACTCCGTCGCGACGGTAGGAGAAGTAGCGCGGGTCGCACGAGGTGCATTCGGCGGCGGCGGCCACCTGCTCCACGCCGGCCCGCCGGAGGATCGCCTCGGCGGCGCGGGCCGGATCGACGCGGTCCCCTTCGGCGGGAAGCTCCGCGCGCGTGAATGCTTCGATCACGTCCGGCCCGACCTTGTAACAGCACGAGTGGATGCAGGGGCCCACCCACGCCGCGAGGGGTCTGCCCACCGCCTCGACGGCTCGTTCTATCGCCCCCGCGATGAGGCCCCGCCATCCCGCGTGAGCTATCGCGATCCCGTCGTCCCCCGCGACGACTACGGGCGCACAGTCCGCGGTCAGGATCGCGGCGATGGGACCGGACGTCCCGACCGCCAACACGTCGGCGGCGCCGATGACCCCCGCATCGCACGGCGACACGTTCAGGAGCGAGGCTCCGTGGACCTGGTTCGCCATCACAAGCCGGTCGGGGTCGAACGACAGCGCC
>WHSQ01000378.1 GCA_009380005.1 Actinomycetota bacterium
GATGTAGGAGTTCTGGAGGTTCTGCCGGTCGAGCTTCGCCTCGGTGATGATACCGCTGTTGGCGAAGTCCACGCGTGGGACCGTGGTCGTGGATCTGCGGATCTCGATGTTGTCCGTGCCGGACGCAGGGATGCTCCCGGCGAGGAACGTCAGCGTGGTTCCGCTTATGGTGTAATCGGTGTCTTCTACCTGGACGACACCATCGACCGTCACCACCACGTCTACATTTTCTTGGAAGTCAAACGTGATCGTAAAGAGATCAGTCGAACCGTCACCGCTGAAAAAGACCTTCGCCAAGAACGCCATATCGGTTCCCTTTCTTAATGTTCGCCGCTGCGGGCAAGTGTTGGAGGTTGTTGTGTACGTGAAGACCGCACACGTTCTCACCCATTAGTGGGACGATGTGGTCAACGTGATAGCCTTCGGGACAGGTACGATAGATCTCCTTGATCTTGTCATGGTCCGCCCAGGTGGGCGTAGCCTGTAGTTTCTGTGCCCGTCTCAACGCGGCCTTGGCGCGGATGGCGGCCCTTCTGCTTGGCTTCTTAGTTGCCGCCCTTTCAAGACGCCTTGCCCTTTCTACATCCGCCGCACGCCAGCGCGCAGTGCACGCCCGCCGCTTATCACGCTTATCTGGAGTGGCGGCGTATACGCTTTGGCACTTCCTACAATAGGAGTGCAGGCCGTCCTTAGCTCGTTTCGCCCCTTTGTTGAACTCCGACCGTGGCTTCTCAGCGGCACAACGGATGCACCGCTTGAGAAGCATTGGTTAGGTCCTTAGTCTTTAAGCAGGTCCCGCTTAGG
>WHSQ01000379.1 GCA_009380005.1 Actinomycetota bacterium
CGCGTCCTGGGTCTGGTCAAGGCGTTCCTGGCCTCCGGGATTCTCTCCGAGGCCGGGCTGGACCGGACCACGATCACCGGCACTCCGCAAGGCGGGATCCTCTCGCCGCTGCTGGCCAACATCGCGTTGTCGGTGCTGGACGAGCACTTCTGCGCCAAGGACGATCACGGCACCAGATGGCGGCGAGAGAAGCACCGCAAGGACGGCGGGGCCTATTACCGGATCATCCGCTACGCGGACGATTTCGCGATCATGGTATGCGGTTCCAAGGCCCACGCGGACGCGCTCTGGGAAGAGGTCGCCGACGTGCTCGCCCCGCTGGGGCTGCGCTTGTCGGAGTCCAAGACCCGCGTGGTCCACCTGGATGAGGGGTTCGTGTTTCTAGGGTTCCACATCCAGCGGCGCACCAAAGCGGGGACCAGCAGAAAGCATGTCTACACCTACCCATCGAAGAAGGCGTTGCTTTCGGTCATGGCGAAGGTGCGGGCACTCACGAACAGATCACGGCACCTGACGCTCGAAGCCCTGCTGCGCCAGCTCAATCCGGTGCTGCGGGGATGGTGCACCGGCGCTTCCTGACCGGCAGGCCAGGCAACCGCCCGGCAGAGAAGGGGATCGTCATGTTCGACACGACACACGTCGAGGTCACTCGCTACCGATGGCGCGCGAACAACATCCCCACACCATGGACGAGCATCCTGGCGGCCATGGCCGCCACCTGACACGGGAACCCGTGGAGCGCCGGATGCGCGGAGACGCGCTCGTCCGGTGCGGAGGGCGGGCCGGGGAAACGGGCCAGGAG
>WHSQ01000037.1 GCA_009380005.1 Actinomycetota bacterium
CCGTAGGTGAGCTCTGGCGCGGCCGCCACTGCGGGCCAGTCGGCCGAACCGGCGACCTGCAGGCTAAAGGCCGGCTTCATTCCGAGGATGGACGCCGACCATTCCCGTGCCCGTCCCACCATCGTGGCGATCCGCCGGGCCTGTGTCTGGGCGCCCTCCGACGCCGACACCGGCATGTCGCCGACCGCGATCTCGACCATCCCCACGCTCTACCCGTGCCCTGACGTCATCTCATCCAGCCCTACGCGCTCAGGTAAGGGGGTAAGGCGCAAGGCGATTAAAGAAAGGGCGCCGGGAGGCGCCCTCGGCCGGATCGGCCACTCGCAAACGTTTCAGGCGCGTCGGTGCCATGTATCCTCAGGCCACCTTCTAGTCCTTGCCAGAAACCCTATTTCGAGCCCGATCCACCGCAATCACCGCAAGGGCAACCGCAGCAGGGGCATCCACCATCGGCCATCTAGTTCCCTCCTCTTCAGCAGCTCACGGACATATTCACACGCGAACGGCGGGATCTCAGGCTGGGTCGCGCCAGCGGTGGCCCGCGCGCAGGAGCAGTTCCTCGGCGGCCTTGGGGCCCCACGTTCCCGGCTCGTAGCCGGCCGGCTTCCCCTCGCCCCACGCCTCCCGGATCGGATCCACGATCTCCCACGCTTCTTCGATCTCGTCGGCGCGGGTGAACAACATCGCATCGCCGAGCATGCACTCCAGCAAGAGTCGCTCGTATGCCTCCGGTGAGCCGGAACCGAAGTCCGTCTCGTAGTCGAACTCCATGTCCACCGTACGGACCTCGATCTCGGGGCCCGGCACCTTCACGCCGAAGGTCAGCGACACGCCCTCATCCGGTTGGATCCGGATGACCAGCACGTTCGGCTCCAGCTCTTCAACGGCCGTCCGAGCGAAGAGCAGGTGCGGTACGTGTTTGAACTGGATCGCGATCTCGGTGACCTTAGCCGGCAGCTGCTTGCCCGTTCGCAGGTAGAAGGGGACGTCCGCCCATCGCCAGTTGTCGATGAACAGGGTCATGGCGACGAAGGTCTCCGTGTCGGATTCTGGATCGACGTTCGCTTCCTCCCGGTAGCCCTCGTACTGACCCCGGACCGTGACCTCGTTGCATTCGCGCGTCGACCAGC
Source organism: Actinomycetota bacterium (assembly GCA_009380005.1). Classification (GTDB taxonomy): domain Bacteria; phylum Actinomycetota; class CADDZG01; order CADDZG01; family WHSQ01; genus WHSQ01. The sequence continues at coordinate 1,131 of WHSQ01000037.1, forward strand.
GGCGAACGGCGCGGAGCACCTGGACCTTCTCGGTGCGGATGTCGTCGGGCTCCCACGCGATGGGAGGCTCCATCGCTATCAGCGAGAGGAGCTGCAGCAGATGGTTCTGCGCGACGTCCCTCAGGGCTCCCACGCGCTCGTAGAAGGAACCTCGCTCGCCGATGCCCGAGTCTTCGGCCACGGTTATCTGGACGTTGTCGACGTAACGGCGGTTCCAGATGGGCTCGAAGATCGCATTGGCGAACCGGAACACCAACAGGTTCTGGACCGTCTCCTTGCCGAGGTAGTGGTCGATCCGATAGATCTCGTCCTCGTCGAAGTTGGTGGCGAGGGCCTGGTTCAGTGCACGTGCACTCCGCAGGTCCTTCCCGAACGGCTTCTCCACGACGATGCGCTGACGCCCCCCGGTCTTCGAAAGTCCGCTCTTGCCGAGTCGTTCGGCAACCAGGTGGAACAGCTCCGGGATCGTCGCCAGGTACCAGAGTCGGTTGCCGTTCGTGCCGTTCTCGGCATCGATCTTTTCCAGGAGCTCGCCGAGCTCGGGGAAGAAGCCCTCGTCCGTCACGTCACCGGCGACGTAGTGGACGTCCTTCGCCACCGTCGCCCACGATTCATCGGTGGGCGGGATGCGGGAGTGCTCCTCCACCGCGGCTCTCATGTCGGCTTTCCAGTCCTCGGAGGTGTAACCCGTCCTCGACGTACCTACTATCGCCGTCGAATCCGGGATCAGGCCGTCTGTCTGCAGGTTGTGAAGGGCCGGCAGCAACCTCCGCCGAGCGAGGTCGCCCGAGGCTCCGAAGATCACCGCGATGCACGGTTCGGGGGCCGGACGGGGGTTCATTCCCAGACCTCGTCGAGGAAGTCCGCGAGGCGATCCGACAACCGGTTGGGAGCGAACCTGAGCTCGAAGAACGACCGCGCCTGGATCAGCTCGGAATTGCGTAGCTCGCGGTGCAGTGCTTCGGCATCGGAGAAGGGGTGAAGCAGGTCGCGCTGGTGGCCGATGATCAGCGTGGGCTGCTCCATCTTCTCCCGATCGTCCGGATGAGGCGCGACCCGACCGACGAGCAGCCCGTGCAGGATCGCCGCCGAGGGGACCGGATCCTGTGCCAGGAGATCGAGGAAGACGTCGGGATAGAGGCCCAGCAAGCCCCGCGGAACCCTGCGGATCAAGCGACTCGCCGGCTCCAGGATCCCGGAGAACTGAGCGAAGGCGATCGTGAGAGGAAGGAAGACCGCCCCTGCGGCCGGCGCGGCGCGTTCCAGCACCGGCATCTCGATGAACATCGCACGAACCCGGTCGGGGGCGTGGTTGACCGCCTCGAGCGTCGTATTGGCGCCGAGCGATGTTCCCCCGACGACCGCCTCGGGGATGTCCAGGTGGTCCAAGAGGGCGACGACCTGTCGTCCGTACGCCTCCATCGAATGGAACCGGGAATGGCGCGGACGGTCGCTTTCTCCATGCCCGAGGAGGTCGATCAGGAGGACGGTGTTACCTCGCTCGGCGAGCGCGTCGGCCAGGTAGTAATGATGGGTTCGTGCGAACAACAGCCCGTGGATCAGGACGATCGGTCGCTCGGTCGCGCCTTTCCGGCGCCCCCGTTGTTCGAACGCGATGCGATGACCGTCGAAGCCGAGATGCGGCATCCGTCAGTCGTCTACTTCCAGCGGTTCGGCGCCCTCGAGCTGCGAGACGAGGTCACGCTTCAGGACCTTGCCGGTTCCCGTTCGCGGTAGCTCTGGCAGCAACTCGATCCGCTTCGGGACCTTGTAGGAGGCCAATTGCTCCCTACACGTCTTCTGAACCACATCGGGGTCGACTTCCCCTTCGACGAACGCGATCAGTATCTGTCCGTACTCGTCGTCCTCGACGCCGACAACCGCGGCGTCGTTCACCCCATCGATCGAAGTGATCGCATCCTCGACCTCTATCGGGTAGACGTTCTCTCCGCCGATGATCACCATGTCGTCGGCGCGGGACTCGACGTAGAGGTAACCCTCCCGGTCGAAACGTCCGAGATCGCCGATCGACATATAGCCCTCGCGCTCATCCTTGCGATCTCCCGATGTGTAGCCCTCGAAGACGTACTTGCTCTTGACGTAGATCTCACCCGTCTGACCGGGCGGAACCTTGCGTCCGTCGGACGAGAAGATCGACACGTCGATGCCGGGGCTGGGCTTACCGACGCTGATCGGGTTGCTCTTGATGTCCTCGGGCGTCGCGATCGAAACCCAGCCGGCCTCGGTCGAGCCATAGAGGTCGTAGATGACTTCGCCGAACAGCTCGGTGCCCTCCCGGCGAAGATCCTGCCCCATGGCCGAGCCGCTGACCAGCAGTATGCGCAGGCTGGAGAGGTCGTAGCGGGACTTCACGTCGTCGGGAAGTGACAGGATCCGCCGGATCATCACGGGCACCAGGGAGAGAGCGGTCACGCGATGCGTCTCGATCAACGAGAGCGTTTCCTGCGGGTCGAACCTATGAGGCAGAACCATCGTGGCGCCCAAACCGGCCGCGATCGAGAGCGACACCAGTCCAAAGGAGTGGAACATCGGCGCGGGGATCAGGATGACGTCGTCGCGGCGGTACGGCACGACCTTGATGAGGTTCGCCAGCGCGCCCAGCCCCGCCGCCGCGGCGTCCCTCGAGGCCCCCTTCGGCGTCCCCGTGGTGCCCGACGTCTGGATGATGATCCGAGGCGTGCCACCCGCCCTGGTGAAGGGCGCGGGAGGGGCCTCCGACTTCGCTTCGACGAACGCCTCGAACGGGATCGACCCTTCCAACGCTTGGTGTGGGTCACCGGTGAAGACGAGCGGGATGTCTTCGATCTCGGCCTTTCGGATCTGATCCGCGTGGTCCGTGTCGTAGAAGAGGATCCTCGCTCGGGCGTTGCCGAGCGTCGCGGCGAGCTCTTTGGGTTTGGCGAACGTGTTCAGCGGACATGACGCCACGCCGGCCTTCTGGGTGCCGATCGCAACCTCGACGAATTCACGTCCGTTGCGCAGGACGGCCGCGACGCGGTCGCCGGGCCGGACGCCTGCATCCTGCAGGGCGTTGGCCATCCGGTTCGCTCGGAGATCCAGCTCGGACCACGAGAGCGTTCCCTTCCGGTCGTGGATGGCGGGCTTTCCGCCGAGGGCGAACCTGTGCATCTGGGAGACGATCCCCAGGGACGGCCCCCGCCCGAAGAGCCAGGGGAGCGTGCGCGCGAGCGCCAGTGCGCCGCTCGCGTGCCCCACGACGCCCGCTTCCTTGAGCACCTTCAGATTGCTGGGATTCGCGACATCCAACAGCTGTTGCAGACCCTTCAGCGCTCCGCTCATCAGCCGGTCTTCTCCTTCTTGTCCGATCGCTTGAACGCTTCGATGACGGGGTGATGCCGATGGTCGTCCAGAACGCGCCGGGCACCGCCGCACGCGGCATCCGTAATCGCGCTTCGATCGAAGTGGCGCATGGCGTTCACTCCCAGCGCGGCCAGTTCTTCCAACCACGGCCGGATCACGAGAACCTCGCAACCCTTCTCTCTTGCCTCGCGGACTTCGCGGCGAAGCGTGCGCGCGAACAGCTGTCGTGAAACCATCGCCGGCCATATCCGGGGGTCGGCGGCGAGCAAGCCCCCCTCGCCTCGATAGCCCAAGGGAGCCACGCAGAGGATGACGTCGCAACCTTCCTCGACGGCCAGGCTCAGAGACGTTGCGCTGACGATCCCGCCGTCGACGTAATGGCGGTCGCCGATCTTGACCGGCGGGAACAGCCCTGGGATGGCGGTGGAGGCCAGAACCGCGTCGGGAAGTGGAGCCTTCGGAGCCCCCTCTTTACCGAAGGGCGCCGGCTCTCCCGAATAGAGGTCGGCGGCGCAGATGAAGAGGTTCTCGCGGGGCCACTCCCGGGGGAGATCCTCGTTGAGGCGCTGGCGGGTTCGCTCGGTCGAATAGAGACCGGAGGGAAACGCTCGCCGAAGCGCTCCGTGCGGCACCTGCCCCCGCCTGCCACCGCGCCAGAACCCTCTCGACGAGGCGATCGCGAACAGTGAGCCGATGCTGCGTTGCGCCCGTTGCACCGGCGTTTCCCACAGGGGCGCGAACAGCTGGCGCACGACTTCCTGCTGGTCGTCGGGATCCTTGTGCACGTCACGGTGACGGCCGTGCGCGTACTCGTAGAAGTCGTCTCCCTCCCACCCTGCCGCAAGGTAGGAGGCGATTATCGCCCCGGCGCTCGTTCCGACGATCACGTCCGCACCGGCCGGTCGGAGGCGGGCATCGTGGAGCGCTTTCAGGGCACCAGCGTGGTACGCCATGCCCACCAACCCACCACCGCCGAGGACCAGTGCAGTCTTCGCCATCGCCAGAGCCTAGCCCCGCATGTCGTCGGGAGGTTCAACCGAGCCGAAGGCACACCTCATGATCCGCGGGAACTGATCGCGCGAGAAGGCGGCCGAGAAGACGTTCTCGTCGCCCCGGTCCTCGTAGCCGTCCGGCAACGCACCCGACCAGTTGTCACGGATCTTGTATCCGTTGAGGAAACGGGCGACATCCCCCGCGGATACACCGAGGTCCTTCGCCACATCGTGGTCGAGGAATGGCCCCACCGCGGAGGTCTCGAGGACGAGCGGACGATCCTTGGACGTTCCGAACTCCCTTTCGATGTCCCTGGCCAGCTCGCCTTGCCTCACCGGCCAGGCTCCGCTCGTCTTCGCGAACGGTGTGGACCCGTGGTCGGCAGTCAGGATGACGACGTAGTCGCCGACGTCGCGATCGAGGAACTCGATCAACTCCTCGAGCCCGCGATCCTGCGCGCGGATCACGGCTTCGACCTGCGGTGAATCAATCCCGTACTGATGACCCGCATTGTCACTCATCTTGTAGTTGGTCAAGAACAGATCGGGTACGTCGTCCGAGCCATAGCCCTCATCGCGCAAGAACCGCAGCAGCACCTTCGTCTGATATTCGACGTACGCCGGGTTGTCGTGGTTCTCCATCGGATTGTCCATCCACTTCCCATCCACTTCGCCGTCCGCGCGATCGAGCTTCCGCGATTCCTTCACCGGACCGTTGTAGGTCTTCAGGTAGTCGGGCGCGCTGTAGTAGCGCTTGGGAACGCGGATGTGGTGCGAACGCAGGAATGCAAGTTGGTCTTCGTCGCCACCTTGGATCTGCGAACCGTGGCCCAGCATCCCCAGGTGCCAGGAGATCCAAGCCAGGCTTCCTACGAGTGGCTCGTTGCCGAGCTTGCGGTCGATGATGTCGCCGAACGTCGTGAGCCTGAGCTCGGAAGGATCGGAGCCCCCGAAGGCGAAACTAACGTCGCCGTTGGGCCGCCGGACCTGGATCGCGGTGACGCCGTGCTCGCGCGGATAAGCGCCGGTGCCAAGGCTCGAATGCGTCGCAGGCGTTATCGACGGGGAGGAGCCCACCAACGCGTTCAGGTAGGAGGTTCCCTCCCGCTCGAGTCGCGCCAACGTGGGCCACGCATCGGGGAACCGTTCCAGCACGTTTCGGCCGACGCCATCCCACACGATCACCAGCACCAACCTGGGCGACGTCGACGAGTTCGCCGCCACCTTGCGCAGAATCTTGCCTTCTCGTTCCGGCAGGTCGACCCCTATCAGTCTCCCGACGGTCGGGAAGACGTCGATGATGCTGGCGGGATCGCGTACCGGCGCGCCGCGCGCTTTGACGTGGCCGGGACCGTAGAACACCAGAGGCACGTTCTGCACGTAGTCCCACGGGCCCGAATGACTCGTCACGCTGAAGGCGCCGGAGTAGTTCGGCGCCTGCGGGACCGTCGTTACATCTTCGGAAGCCTCCGAATAGCCCCGCCAGATGCGAGTCAGGTAGCGGGGATGCAGCGCACAACCCCGTTCCACGCCGTCGTTGGATGCATACGTGCGCTTGCCGCTCCCGGCGCGGCCTGCGTCATCGGTACACGCCGTCGCCCCGAGGAGGAGCACGAGGATGGCAACGAGACTCCACGTCCGCATGTCGTTCAGGAGGCTAACCCTGCCCGGGTTAGGGCTAGGGGCCCTCGGGCGCTCCGGCCGATCTGCCCCGTGCCAGAGCGAGGACGGGGAGGGCCGCCACGATCAGCACCGCACCAATGCCGACCCGGCCCGTGATCGCTTCGTTCAGGATGATGAAGGCCAGCGCGACGGTTGCTACCGGCTCCAACATCGACGCGACCGACGTCCGCGACGAGCCGATCCGGCCGATCGCCTCGTAGAAGCAGATGAATGCGATAGCCGTCGCGACCCCGAGAGCTCCCGCCGCGGGGATCGCCTCGCCCGGCAGCCCATGGCCGGAAGCCAGTCCGGCGATCGACAACGTGATCGTGGCTCCGACGGCGGTCCACACCGCGGCTACCGCCGGCCTTACGGTACGCAGCGCAACCTGCGCGGCCAAAAGGTAGACGGCCACCGCCACGGCAGAGCCAAGAGCGAGAAGCAGCGCCGTCGTCGGGATGCCCTCGATCGAGAAGATCAGAGCGACGCCGATGCTCCCCAGCGACAGAGCGATCATGTTGGGCGCGCGGATCCTCTCCAGCCTGAAAGCTGCCGCCATCAGGTTGGTCCACAACGGGAAACTGTAGAAGACGAGGGAAACCGCCGAAGCGGGAGCGCGCTCGAGCGCCAGGAAGAAGAGCAGCGATTCGCACGCGTAGCCGAAGCCGAGGCCCAGGGAAACGACCAGATCGCGTCGTGGCAATCGGAGCGAGCGTCGTCCGGCGATCCGGAAGGCGAACAGGATGAGCGCCGTGATCCCGAACCGCGTCGCCAGCAGTGGGATCGGATGAGCCCCACGCTCGTAAGCGAGCTTGGCCGAGATCGCCAGCGTGCCGAACGCGATCGCCGCGGTCGCCGCGAAAGCCAGTCCCGATAGATCCCTTGGTTCGCCGCTGGAGGTGTCCGAAGTCTCTCCGTCGGCCCCGTCGCTGGGGCCGTCTATCCTTTGTGCGCGGCCGGACATCGATCTCCTCGCTGTTTGCCGACGGAAGTCGGCGCGACCCTAGACGACCGCCAAGTGGAGGCTCGCGTTGGAAGTTGGGTGGTATCTGTACGCCGGGTTCATCCTCTTCGTCATCGCGATGCTCCTCGTCGACCTCAGGTTCTTCCACTCGGAGGAGCACGATCCGACGGTCAAGGAGTCCGGCGCGTGGGTGGGCGTCTGGGTGGCGATGGCCGTCATCTTCGGGATCATCCTCGCGGTCTGGCAGGGGGCTACGACCACGGCCGAGTACTTCGCCGGTTACCTGATCGAGTACTCGCTGTCCGTGGACAACATGTTCGTGTTCGTCGTGATCTTCAGCTACTTCAAGATCCCGAGGTCGTACCAACATCAGGTGCTCTTCTACGGGATCCTGGGTGCGATGGTCTTCCGCGGCATCTTCATCGCCGTGGGTGTCGCCTTGATCCGGAACTTCGAGTGGATGCTGTACATCTTCGGTGCCTTCCTCGTCTTCAGCTCCTACCGGATAGCGCGCGGGACGGAGGAGATCCACCCAGAGGACAACCCCGTATTGAAGTTCTTCTCGAAGCGATTCCGATCGACCACGAGGTTCGATGGGCAGAAGCTGTTCACGATCGAGGACGGGAAGCGCGTCGCGACCCCGCTCTTCGTCACGCTGCTATTCGTGGAGACGACGGACATCGTCTTCGCCGTCGATTCGATCCCGGCGATCCTTGCCATCACGCCGGATCCCTTCATCATCCTCACGTCGAATGTCTTCGCCATCCTCGGTTTGAGAGCTCTGTACTTCTTGCTGGCCGGCGTAATGGATCGCTTCCACCTCTTGAAGTACGGGTTGGCGGTGATCCTGGCATTCGTCGGGCTGAAGATGCTGGCTACAGCCATCCCCTGTGGGGGCGAAGCTTTCCTCTGCCACGAAGGTCACGTGGCGGTCCCGATCTGGCTCTCGTTGACCGTGATCATCACGACCCTTGCCGTCACCGCGATCCTGAGTCTGGTCCTGGAGCCGTCCGGCGAGCACTTCGTCGAGGCGGACGATGACGATTCCGATCTGGCCGCATCCAGGACTCCGGGCGGCGGATCGGTGCCCCTTACAGACCCGGGATCGGCCTCCGATGGACCACGCCCGACGGAGACTGCGCCAGGGGACGCACGACCAGCTCGTCCACGTTCACGTGCGGAGGACGTGTAACCGCCCACGTGACGCAGTCGGCGATGTCATCGGCGACCAACGGGCGCACCCCTTCGTAAAGCTCCTTCGCTCGTTCGACGTCGCCGTCGAAGCGTACGACGGAGAACTCCGTCTCGACCAGTCCCGGGGCTATCTCGGTGATCCTGATGGGCTTGCCCAACAGCTCCAGCCGCATCGTCTGGCTGACCGCCCGGAGAGCGTGTTTGGTCGCGGTATATCCCCCTCCGCCCACGTAGACATCGCGTCCTGCGATCGAACCGATGTTGACGATGTGTCCGCGTTCCGACTCTTCGAGCTGCGGCAGCAGCGCGCGCGTCACGCGCAAGACCCCCATGACGTTCGTGTTCCACATCACCTGTAGTCGTTCGTCCTCGATCTCCGGCAGCGGGGAGAGCCCCGAGGCCAGGCCCGCGTTGTTTACCAGGACGTTGAGGGCTCCGATGTCTTCGGTGAAGGTGGCTACCGAATCCGGGTCGGTAACGTCGAGGGCGCGTGCGGTGCATCCGGTTCGCTCCGCGAGCTCGTCGAGGCGTTCGACGCGTCGCGCGCCGGCGATCACCCGGAAGCCCTCTGCCACGAGGCGCTCCACCGTGGCCCAGCCGATGCCCGAGGAGGCGCCGGTGACCACGGCTAGTCCGCGGTCCTTAGACATGTCACCATCGTTCCATGGATGACGTGAGGAAGGTTGCCATCCTCGGAGCGCCGCTCGACTTGGGCACCGAGCGACGCGGCGTCGACATGGGCCCGAGCGCGCTCCGCTACTCGGGCCTGGACGAACGGCTCGAGAACATCGGGCTCAAGGTCGAGGACTTCGGCAACGTCGAAGCCGAGATGCCCGAGATCGCTCCGGTTAGACACGAGGAGGCGCGGTTCTTGCCGGCGATCCTCGCCACGTGCGCACAGCTCGCCTCCCGCGTGAAGCACATCGCCCAAGAGGAGGGAGCGCTTCCCCTCGTGCTGGGCGGAGACCATTCGATCGCGATGGGGACGATAGCGGGTCTGAACGCAGCGACCGGGCCCGGGGGCGTCCTGTGGATGGATGCGCACGGGGACCTCAACCGACCGGAGACGTCTCCCAGCGGGAATGTTCACGGCATGCCGCTGGCGGCGGCGCTGGGGGCGTGCGGATTCGAGCTCGAAGGCTTCGTCGCCCCGCCGTGGGTCGATGCCGGGAGGGTCGCGTTGGTGGGCGTGCGTTCGTTGGATCCGGGTGAGAAGGATCTCGTGCGCGAGCGTGGGATCAAGGTGCTGACCATGGCGGACGTCGACCGTCGGGGGATCGCAGATGTGATGCGCGACGCCCTGGACGTCGTCGCAGGGCCGGGTTTCGTCCACGTGTCTCTAGACGTCGACGTCTGCGATCCCGAGATAGCTCCCGGAGTGGGCACGCCGGTCCGCGGTGGGCTCTCCTACCGTGAAGCGCATCTCGCCATGGAACTGATCGCGGAGTGGGGAGCGGTCACCTCGATGGAGGTCGTCGAGGTCAACCCGATCCTCGATCACGCCGGAAGCACGGGTCAGCTCGCGGTCGAGCTCGTGGCCTCTGCACTGGGAGCGAGGATCCTCTAGATCAGTCCTCGTGAAGGACGCGACCTTCCATCCCGCCGGCCACCGTGATCACCTGGCCGGTGACGTGTCCGGAGATGCGGTCGGAAGCAAGTGCGACGATCGTGCGAGCGACGTCATCGGCGTGCCCCACCTTCCTTAGCGGCATCGTGCGCGTGATCCGCGCCTCGAACCCGGGGATCTCCAGCGCGTCGCGAGCCATGTCCGTCTGGGTCCATCCGGGCGCCACCGCGTTCACGCGACCCAGAGGCGCGATCCGAACGATCTCGTTCTTCAGGCTGCGGATGAAGCCACCCAGGAGCGCCGATTTCGCTGCCGCGTAGTCGGCGTGCCCTGCCTCGCCGAAGATGCCCGCCGTCGAACCCACGATGACGATGTTGCCTATCCCGGTAACTGCCACGTGACGCAGGAATGCCCGGCACGAGAGGAAGACGCTGTCCAGGTTCGCAGCGATCGTCGCTTGCCACCTGGCGAGGGGAAGCTCCCAGAGCGGCCGGTCCTCCGGGGGCCACGCCCCGGCGTTCGCGACCAGAACGTCGAGCCTGCCCAGCGCCTCGACGGCGGCCGGAACCAATGCATCCGCCTCGCTCTCGGCGGTCAGATCCGCCTGAAGGGGTACTCCGCCCGTTACTCGGGCGAGGTCAACGGCACGATCGGCGCTCGTGCGGTGATGGATGCCGACGCGCGCTCCCTCGTCGGCGAACGCGCGGACCACGGCGCTGCCGATGCCGCCGGCCCCACCGGTGACCAACACGCCCGTCCCATCCAACCCGCTCTCCATCGCGGGCAGGCTACTGTGAGCGGATGAAGAGCATCGGCATCGTGGGCATGCCTTATTCCGGTAAATCCACGCTGTTCCAGGCCCTGACACGTTCCGGTTCGGCGGGCGGACGCTCCAACCAAGCGGTCGTGGACGTCCCCGACGAACGCTTGACGGTACTCGGCGACATCGAGCGCTCCGAGAAGATCGTCCATGCCAAGGTTCTGTTCGTAGACGTTCCCGGAGGCCTCACGGCCAAGGGGATCGCCGAGTTCCGGAACATGGATGCGCTCACGATCGTCGTGCGAGCCTTCGGAGCGGATGCCGACCCCGCGGGAGAGTTGGCGTCGGTACATGGCGAGCTGCTCCTAGCGGACATGGCCAACATCGAGAGCGGGCTGGAAAAGGCACGCAAGCGCGCGAAGCAGGCGAAGGAGGCCAAGTCGGAGCTCGAGATGCTCGAGCGCGCGCACGCGATGCTCGATTCGGAGCGGGCTCTCCGTGAGGGCGACTTCGACCAGGACGCGCTCAAGGCCCTCAAGGGATTCGGCCCGCTGACGCTCAAGCCGTACGTCGTGGTCGCCAACGTGGAGGAGGGAGCCGATGTCCCGACCGGGCTCGAAGGGAACGCCCTGGCGCTGAGCGCCGGCCTGGAGTCCGAGGTGGCCGGCATGCAGGAGGCCGAGGCGGCCGAGCTGCTCGCCGAGTTCGGGGTCAAGGAGAGCGGCCTCAGCCGCGTGATCGCGGCCGGCTACCGGGTGCTGGACCTGATCACCTTCCTGACGACCGGTGAAGACGAAACCAGGGCGTGGGAAGTACGACGAGGCGCCAAAGCCCCCGAAGCGGCAGGGACGATCCATTCGGATCTGGAGCGCGGCTTCATCCGGGCCGAGGTCGTCACCTACGAGGACCTCGTGTCGGCCGGTTCGTGGGACGGGGCCAAAGCGAAAGGGCAGCTAAGGGTCGAGGGCAAGGACTACATCGTGCAGGAAGGCGACGTCCTCCACGTTCGTTTCGCCATCTGAGGTGTAAGGAAGCAGTCACCTTAGACTCGCCCGATGTCTGCGGCACAGCTCGAGACGTTCACGGTCACGGACTCCGTTCGTGCGGCCGCGACCACCGAATCCGTGATGGAGCAACTGCGCAGGCCCGACAACCGAAAGCGATGGCAATCGGAGATCGTCTGGATGAAGGGACCCGACGGCCTGACCGTCGGCGACTCGGTGGAAGGTCTCGCCGACATGCTGGGCTTCCGGGTGGAGGGCAAGGGGACGACCACCGACCTGGGGCCCGATCGCTACGAAGAAGATGTCGTCGTCGGGGTTCGCATGCGCATGCGTTTCGAGATCGTCCCATCCGGGAACGGCGTGGTGGTCAGGCACACGCTGCAGGCCCCGCTGCCGGCCGGTTTAGCAGGCAAGATCTTGTCCGTCTTCCTCAAGAGGAGGCTCCGCCGCATGCAGGCGGAATCGTTGCGCGAACTATGCCGCTACGCGGAGTCCGGGGTGCGGTCTTGAACCATCGTGACCATCGTCTGCATCAGGTCTCGCACCGAGACGATCCCCACGGGGTCATCGTCGGCGTCGACCACCAACAGATGTCTGAAGCCGCCGTCCGTCATCGTCCGGACGGCTCGTAACACGTCCCATCCCGGTTCGCCGGCTACCACGTCCGTGGTCATCACGTCGGCCACCTTCGTGCTTTCGAAGTCGAGCCCGGTGCCGGCTGCCCGCAACAGGTCACGCTCCGTGACGATCCCGGCGACCTTCTCGGAATCCACCACCACGGCGCTGCCGACGTCCCGGTCGGACATCATCCTCGCTACGTGATGGAGGGTGTCCTTCGGGGACACGGTGAGCATGTGTCGCGTCTGTATGTCTCTCAAGAGCTTCATCGTGGAAGGGATTCTTAACCCGGATCAAAGGATGGGCAAGCGGGGATATCCGGTTAGCGTCAAACGATGATCCTCGGCGCACACGTCCCCGGTGATAGGCCTCTGGAGGAAGCTGCCTCCGTCGGCGCGGGGTGCATCCAGATGTTCGTCGGACCGCCTCAATCCTGGAAGAAGCCTCCGCTGCGGGAAGATCACGAGGAGCTGGCCGCGGCGGATATCCCGATCTACATCCATGCCCCCTACCTGATCAACGTCGCCTCGCCCAACAACCGGGTTCGCATCCCGTCGCGAAAGATCCTGAAGGACACCGTCGCTCGGGCGGAGGAGATCCGGGCCGCGGGAGTCATCGTTCACGCAGGCCACGCCGAGGACGAGGTCCCCAGGGGCTTCATGCGCTGGCGGAAGGTATTCGAGGAACTAGAGACGGACGTGTCGATACTCATCGAGAACACCGCGGGGGGCTCGAATGCGATGGGCCGTTACGTCGACGTGTTGGGCGAGCTGTTCGGTCATCTCGCCGATTTCGAGGTGGGCTTCTGCTTCGACACCTGTCACGCTCATGCTGCAGGCGAAGATGTGAGCGATGTCGTCGAGAGACTGCTGAAGGAGGTCGGACACATCGATCTCCTCCATGCGAACAGCTCGCGCGACGTCGCCGGCACCGGCGCCGACAGACACGCGAACTTCGGCGACGGAAAGATGGCAGTGGACGGGATCATCCACATGGTGAAGGCGGCCGGCGCTCCGGCCGTGATCTGCGAGACCCCGTGGCCCGGTATCGCGGCGGATCTCGAGGTCATCCGCTCGGCCCTGTAGGAAGCGGTAGGGCACCGTGCAAGCGCGCCGAGGCTAGACGCCGATGGATCCCTTCAGCGTATCGACGTGCCCGCGCGCGTTGACCCCGTAGATGGCCTGCTCGAGCCCTCCGTTCTCGTCGATCACGAAGGTAGATCGCGCCACGTGCAAGGGCACGTCGTTCCACATCCCGACCTTCTCGCGCAGCGCTCCGTAGGCTTTCGCCATCCGCATGTCCTCGTCGACGAGGAGGGGGAAATTCAGCTGGTACTTCTGAGCGAAGCGCTGATGCGAGTCCGAGTCCTGGGGGCTGACGCCGAGGACCACGTAACCCGCGTGCTCCAGGATGGTCATGTTGTCCCGGAAATCGCACGCCTCCGCCGTGCATCCGGGGGTGTCATCCGCCGGGTAGAAGTAGAGGATCACTTTCTTACCGCGCAGGTCCGACAACCGCCATGTCTTGCCGTTCCCATCCTGAGCTTCGAAGTCGGGGGCCGGATCGCCCTTGGTCAGTTCAGCCATACGTCCTCCTGTGATCGGGATCGATCACCTCGAGGAGTTGCTCCTGGAGCCAGCCCAACCAATGGAGGAGTGACCACGAGAACGCCTCTGGGTCATCGGGATCGATCTGCTCGCCGCCGAGATCCTCGGTCACGCCCAACCGGACACCCAGGGTCAACCGCATGTCGGTGAGACCGGTCAGCCATCTCTGCACTTGTTCGGCGTCGAGCTCCGCCTCAACCCTTCCGTCGCCGGTCATGTTCGCCGCCATGGTGTCCAGAGCCCTGGCCTTCTCGTTCCGAAGCTCGGCTCCAACGAGATCGCGATACTTCCGTTCGTCCTCGGGGTCCTCGTAGGCGTTGGGGTAGAGACGTTCGAGTGCAGGGTCGGAACGATCGTCGTGAGCGAGCAACGACCTCATGTCGGCAACCAGCCGGCGCAGAGCCCCCGCCTCATCCTCGTCGAGCCGCAACAGGACTCCATCGCCGTGCGGTGTGAAGTACTCCATCAATCGCTCTTAGTGATCGTTGCCCACAGGCCATAGCCGTGGAGCCTGAAGCAGTCGAGCTCGGCCTTCTCACGCGAACCGCTGGAGACGACCGCCCGGCCCTCGTTGTGCACCTGCAACATCAATCGCGTCGCTTTCTCCCGGCTGTAGCCGAAGAGCTTCTGGAACACGAAGGTTACGTACGACATCAGGTTGACGGGGTCGTTCCACACCACGACCAGCCATGGGCGGTCGACCTCCTGGACCTCGTCGGACTCCGGCCGCTCGACCGTTTCGGTCCGTTCGATCGTTTCGGTCCGCTCGAGCCTCATCGGTGTGCCTGCCTCCACCCTTCGATGGTCGCATAGGGCTCAGGCCTCGGGTTCGTGTACCCCGTGGCCGCCGAACTCCCGTCGGAGTGCGGCTATCAACCTGTTGGCATAGGCGTCGTCCCGACGGGATCCGAAGCGTTGGAACAGGGCGAGCGCGATGGCGGGAGCCGGGATCGCCTGGTCGAGCGCTTCCTCCACCGCCCAGCGGCCCTCGCCCGAGTCCTCGACGTATCCCGTCATGCCCCCCAACTCCGGATCCGATCTCAAGGCGCGCGCGGCGAGATCCAGCAACCACGAACGCACGACGCTGCCGTGCCTCCAAAGCTCCGCGACCGCGGCGACGTCGATGTCGAACCGGCTCGCTTGGAGGAGATCGAAGCCCTCGCCGTAAGCCTCCATGAGCGCGTACTCGATGCCGTTGTGCACCATCTTCGTGAAGTGCCCCGCTCCAACGGCTCCGACGCGGGCGTACCCGCCGGACGGCGCGAGGGTCGCGAAGATCGGCTCGAGGCGGTCGAAGTCTTCGATCGAGCCCCCGATCATCAAGCAGAAGCCTTCCTGGAGACCCCAGATCCCTCCGGACGTGCCGGCATCGACGAGTCCGACACCGTGCTCGGCGAGAGAGCGGGAGCGCCGTTGTGAGTCTCTGAAGCGTGAGTTGCCTCCGTCCACGACCAGGTCGCCGGGCGATAGGAGCTCACCCAGGTCGGCGATAGTGGTCTCCGTTATCTCTCCAGCGGGCACCATGACCCATACGGCGCGCGGAGTCGGGAGCTGTTCAACCACGGCCCCCAAGGAGGAGGCGGCGATGGCGCCGCCTTCCACGGCGAGTCGCACCGCGTCCGGCCGGACGTCGTAGGCGACGACCTCATGCCCGCCCCTCACCAGGCGCAGCGTCATGTTCGCTCCCATCCGGCCGAGACCGACCATGCCGAGGCGCAAACGACCTCCTTTCCGTGGCGTGGCTTTAGCCTTGCATGCATCACCGCATGCCGCATCTCGTCGGGGGGCCAGGTTCAAGCGACGCTCGACTCGCGGGAACGCGCTACGGGGACTGCGAGACCGGCATGGTCACTTCGACGCGAAACGGAAGGAGCCGATGGATGTCCGATCAGAGCGATGAGCCAACACCCGCAGGATCGACCGCACCTCGAGGGGACCGGGGTGCCGGTTGGTTCTCCTGGGCCAAGCTTCTGTTTTGGAGCGCCATCGGGGGTTTCGTGGCGATCGCCGCGATCACTCTCTTCGGCGGCGTCGTGATCCCACCGCTCATCGTCTTCGCTTTGCTGTGGCTGATCGGCGCCTTCCTGGTTGCGAGGAGGCCCAAGGCCGCCGCGATCCTGCTGTTGATCACCTTCGTGCTCTTCGTCGCGCTGAGCGCGCCCTTCATCCTTCCAACCCTGACGGTTCCAGCTTCCGCCGGCGACTTCATACTCAACATAGCGTCCGTGGTCCCCGCGATCCTCGGGATCGTCGCCGCGATCGCGGTGCTTCGTCGCCGCGATGTTGCGCCGAGCAGGACACCTCGTACCCTGGGCGTGGCGGGACTGGCCGTGATCGTCCTCGCAGCCGCCGTTGGGGTGATCGCGATGGTGACCTACGAGGGTGCAGCCGCCGAAGAAGGTGACATCACCCTGGTGACCGAGGGCATCGAGTTCGACCAGGAGTCTCTCCAGGCCGCCGGGGGTACGGTGGCGGTGCACGTCGACAACAAGGATCAGACCCTGCACACCTTCACGATCGACGAGCTCGACGTGAACCTGACGATCCCGGCGAGATCCACGGCTCGTGTCGAGTTCGACGCCGAGCCGGGCAGCTACACGTTCTATTGCGTCCCGCACGAGGCCGACATGGAAGGAACCCTCCAGGTCGAATGATCGCTAGGGGGCCGGACGATCAGCCACTCTCGCTCGGCGGCTCTCTGATCCACAGCATCTCAACGCGCACGCCCGCATCCGAGACGAGGTTGAAGACGGGACAGCGAGCCTCGGTCTCCTCGACGATCTCGCGCAGCCGCTCCTCGCTCTCGGGTGTGCGTACGCGCGCCTGCACCTTCACGGTTTGGAAGTGGGGTCGGACCCTTCGATCCCCCATCCGCCCACGGATGTCGATCGTGTAGGAGCCTTCGAAGTCGATCCCTTCGTAGGAGAACCCTAGGTCGGCGGCCCGTGCAAGGAGTGGTCCCCCCGACGAGCACGAGGACGATCGGGTCATTCCGCTCCGCGCGAGTGACCGTGAGCCGGGTCGCGGTTGACGCGTGGGACGCTCGTGCCTAGGATTGCAATCGATTGCATGAGCTCGGACAGCTCGCTCGGAGCTGTGAGACTTGGGGGGAGGGGACGTGTTGCAGACGTTCTTCATGAGGCGGAAGCTCCTGTTGGTCGCCGGCGGGCTCGCTCTCGCCATGCTGGCCGCCGCGTGCGGAGGCGGCGACGAGGACGCCCCATCCGGCGGGCAGGGCGGGACGAGCGGTGAACCGATAAGGATCGGCACCTCGCTGCCGCTCACCGGAGACTTCTCGGAGCCGGGCAAAGCCGCGGAGCAGGGCTACAAAGTCTGGGAGAAGCTCCTCAACGACGGCGACGGGCTGCTCGGCCGGCCCGTGGAGATCGTCGTGCGGGACGACGCGAGCCAGCAGAACCTCGCGGTGACCGACTACACGAACCTGATCTCGCAGGAGAGGGTCGACCTGCTGCTCGGAACCTTCTCGTCCTTGTTGAATCTGCCCGCCTCCGCCGTCGCGGAGCGGAACCAGATGGTCTACGTCTGTCCCGCCTGCGGCGCACCCGAGATCTTCGAGCGGGGCTTCGAGTTCTACTTCTTCTCCCAGCAGGCGACCGCGGACAACCAGGGCAACCTGTACGCCGAATATGTGACCGGTCTGCCCGACGACGAACGGCCGAAAACCGCGGCCTACGTGACGCAGGACGATCCGTTCACCGCCCCCGTGATCGGGGGCCTGCAGGAGAAGCTCGAGGCGGCGGGCATCGAGACGGTGTTCAGCGAGATCTATCCGCCCGATACGAGGAACTTCGACACGATCGCCAACTCGATCGCGTCGCGGAAGCCGGACCTCGTCGCTCAGGGATCGATCTTCGAGGACGGCGTCGGCCTCGTGCGTTCGTTCATCAAGGCCGGGTTCAGCCCGAGCTCGTTCTTCCAAACGACCGCTCCGTCGCTCGGCGAGCAGTACGCCGAGGGGGTCGGAGCGGAGAACACCGAGGGCGTCTTCTTCGCGATCAGCTGGGACGAGAACCTCGAAACCCCCGTGAACGCAGAGTTCGTCGAGACCCACAGGGAGATGTTCGGCGGCGATCCGGCCGAGGACGCGGCCGACGCTTTCGCCTCCGCCCAGGTCCTTCAGGCGGCGGTCGAGGCGGTCGGCGACATCGAGGACCAGGAGGCGCTGGCCGACTACCTCCACGAGAACGAGGTGGAGACGATCCTGGGGACGCTCCAGTGGGACGAAGCCGGGAGGCCGCAGTCAGAGTTCCTGCTGGCACAGTGGCAGGGTGACGGATTCGAGATCGTCCGTCCCGAAGAGATCGCCACGAGCGAGGAGATCGTCCACCCCAAGCCGGAGTGGGGGAGGTAGGAAGGGCAGTTAGTTAAGCGAGCTTGGCCGCGGGTCTCACCCGCGGCGGCCTATCTTCCGGAGGAACGTGGAACAGCTCGTCCAGACCATCGCCCTCGGCCTCCTCGTCGGCGGGATCCTCGCTCTCGCCGCCTCGGGACTGACCCTCATCTTCGGCGTGATGGACGTCGTCAACGTCGCACACGGTGCGCTTCTCATCCTGGCGGCGTTCCTCACGTGGACGGTATGGAGGGAGGCGGACCTCGACCCGCTCCTGACCGTCGTCCTGACCACCCCGGTGATGTTCGCGGTAGGCGGAGTGCTCTACTTCGCCGCGCTACGGCGGCTCCGCGGGACGTCCCCATCGATGACCGTGATCCTCACCTTTGCGATCGCAATCGTGATCGAGGGGGTCATGGGCTTCGTCTGGGGCAACACGTCGCACGCGGTCACGCCGGAATACTTCACGAAGTCATTCCGCGTCGGCGGGCTGTTCTTCCCGAAGGGCCAGGTCTTCGGTGCCCTCCTCGCGATCGCGATGCTCGCGATCCTCTACGTCTTCCTCACGCGGACCTGGCTCGGCCGGGCGATCCGCGCGGCCTCCGAGAACCCGCAAGCCGCGCAGCTCACGGGGATCAACATCGCGATGGTGGCCGGGCTCGCCTTCGCGATCGGAGTTGCCACGACGGGCGCAGGGGGATCGATCATCAGCGTCCTCTTCACGTTCGCGCCGGGCTCACACGTGCAGTGGATCTCGCGCTTGCTCGGCATCATCGTGCTCGGCGGCATGGGGAGCCTGCCCGGCGCGGTGATCGGAGCGCTCCTGCTGGGTACGGCCGAGTCGCTCGCTTCCGTCTACATCTCGATCCGGTGGGCCACGGCGGTCCCGTTCATCGTGATCTTCGCCGTCTTGCTCCTCCGGCCGCAGGGGATCATGGGCACCAGGTTGCGGGAAGACGTCGCGTGAGCGCGGCCGGCTCGACGACCCGGCGGGTGGATCGGCGGTTGGCTCGTGCGCGGGGGGCGGTCCTGGTGGGGGCGGTGGTCGCGCTCCTGCTCCTCCCGGTGGCCTCAGACGACCTCTTCTACCAGAACATGGCGATCCTCACGTTCCTGCTCGCGATCATGGCCTCGAGCTGGAACATCATCTCCGGGTACACCGGCTACGTCTCGCTCGGACAGAGCGCTTTCCTCGGCATCGGCGCGTACACGACCGCGCTGATCGCGCTCCGGTTCCCCGATGTGACGCCGTTCGCGTTCGTGCCGGTCGCCGGGCTCGCGTCGGCCGTCATCGCCGCCGCCGTTGGCGTCGTCTTGATGCGGACGCGCGACCACTCGTTCGTGATCCTCACGATCGCCTTTCTGTTCGTGACCCAGATCGTGGTCCTGAACTGGCCGGCGCTAACGCACGGGTCCAGCGGGGTGACGCTGCCATTGCCACGGTGGGACCTCGACTTCCAGAACTGGCCCTTCTACTACTCCCTCCTCATCCTCATGCTGGCCACGATCGCGCTCTCGTGGTGGATCCGGCGGACGAAGTTCGGTATGGGCTTATTCGCCATCCGCGACGACGAGGACAAGGCGGCCACCGTAGGGATCAACACGTCGATCTACAAGGTGCTGAGCTTCGTGGCCAGCGCGGTCTTCATCGGGATGGCCGGAGGCGTCTTCGCGTATTACCTGACATTCATCGAACCGCGCGGGATGTTCGACATCGTGATCAGCGTGCAGGTGGTCCTCGCCGTGGTTCTCGGTGGACGGGGGACGTTGTGGGGCCCCGTGCTCGGCGCGTTCATGATCGAGCCTCTCTTCGAGCTCACGAACACGGAGCTTCCCGGGGGCAACTGGCGCCTCGTCCTCTCGGGCGGGCTGATGGCGGTGGTCGTCCTCTTCCTGCCTCGCGGCATCATCCCCTCGCTCACCTCGCTGGGGCGGGCGAGGCGCGAGCGGGGCAAGGCGGCCCTGGTGGGAGCGCGGCTCGAGCGTCCGGTGCGCGTCCGCGAGCGCGCTCGGACCCCCGCCTCCTCCCCTGATGGGCGGCCGATCCTCGAGGTGAAGGGCCTGCGGAAGAGCTTCGGCGGCCTCGAGGCGGTGGCCGGTGCCTCGTTCGCGGTCCCGGAGGGCTCCATCTGCGGCCTCATCGGGCCGAACGGCTCGGGCAAGACGACCACCTTCAACCTCATCGGCGGGACGATGTCGGCGGACGCCGGGGAGGTCCTGCTCGACGGCCGCCGGATCGATCGGCTGCGGCCTTGGGAGCGGGCCTATCTCGGGCTCGGCCGGACCTTCCAGATCACCCGGCTCTTCCGGCAGATGTCCGTGCTCGAGAACGTCGTCGCCCCGCTCCGGACCTTCTCGTGGCGCCAGATGACGGCTTCCGCCGTCGGCGGGACGGAGGCGCGACGGGCCGATGAGCTCCTCGACTTCGTGGGTATGCGGCGCTTCCGCGACCATCCGGCGGACGAGCTCTCGTTCGGCCAGCAGAAGCTCGTCGAGCTCGCCCAGATCCTGATGCTCGATCCGAAGGTCATCCTGCTCGACGAGCCGGCTGGAGGCATCAATCCCACCCTGATCGAGGAGATCGCAGAGATGATCCGCGAGCTGAACAGCGCGGGGAAGACCTTCCTCATCGTCGAGCACAACCTGCCGATGGTGCTCGGCCTCTGCGACCCGCTGCTCGTGCTCGCACGCGGCGCCTGCATCTGTACCGGAACGCCGCGCGAGATCCAGGCCAACCCGCTCGTCCTGGACGCCTACCTCGGGGAGGACTACGCCGCCGAAGAGGAGGTCGAGACGGCGTGAGCGTGCTCCTCGAGCTGAGCGGCGTCTTCGCCGGTTACGGCGGAGGAGACGTGCTCCAGGACTTCGGGCTGACCGTGGAGAAGGGGACGGCCACCTGCCTGGTGGGGCCGAACGGCGCCGGCAAGTCGACCGTGCTCCGCGTCGTCAGCGGGCTCCTTCGGCCCCGGCGGGGCGACGTGGTTCTCGACGGGAAGCCGATCGGCGGCCGGGCGCCGAGCGAGATCCTGACGCGCGGGGTCGTCCAGGTCCAGCAGTCGCAGGGGCTCTTCCCGAACATGACCGTCAAGGACAACGTCCTGATGGGCGCTTACGTCATCCGGAACGACCGGGCCCTCGTGAAGAGTCGTTACCGCGATGTCTCGCGGATCTTCTCCGTCGTCGCCGAGCGGCAGGACGACCGGGCCGGCAACCTGTCCGGCGGCCAGCGGCGGATGGTCGAGTTCGCCCGCTCGCTCATGCTCGACCCCGTGCTCGTGCTCCTCGACGAGCCTTCCCTCGGGCTCGATCCGAGATCGCTCGAGCATGTCAAGAAGTCGATCTCCGTCATGCGCGAGGCCGGGAAGACGGTGGTGCTGGTGGAGCAGAACGTTCGCTTCGGCCTCCGCCTGGCCACCCAGGGGGTCGTCATGGAAAGCGGGCGCGTCGTCCTCGCCGGCGCGGCCGAGGACGTGCTGAACAACCCGGAGATGGCCGGCCTCTACTTCGGCGGCACCGCGGACGCGGCTGCCGCCGCGGTCGTCCCGGCGACCCCGCCTACGTGACGGTCGAGTCCTGGTAGATGCGCTTGCCGCGGACGTGCGTGTTGAGGAGATCGGCCGGAACGGTCGCGCCGGGGGGACGAGACGGCCTTGGTCCGCCACACCATCAGCACCGGCAGCCAGGAAAGTGACGGGAAGGAGCCCCGTGATCGACGAGCGAGTGGCGAGCGCGATCGCTCACTGGAAGCCTCGGTTCACGGCCAACGGCGTGAGCCCATCGGACTTCGAACGCATCACCGGTGAGCTCGAGCGTTGGGAGGACTGGTGCGCGGCGTGGTCGGAAGCCGCGGGGGTCCACGAGGCCCTCGGCCGGGAGGCGCTGGCCGCGGGGCGAACCCGCTCGGCCGGAGCCCACCTCGCGCAGGCGGCCGTCTACTTCCATTTCGCCAAGTTCGTGTTCGTCGACGATCTCGATCAGATGAAGCGGGCCCATCTACGCGCGGTGCGTTGCCTCAACGACGCGCTGCTCCATCTCGACCCTCCCGGAGAACGCCACGAGATCCCCTTCGAAGCCGCCGCGCTGGTCGGGGTGCTCCGCCGTCCGGCACCGAACGGGTCGTTCCCGGCGGTGATCCTCATCCCCGGCCTCGACTCGGCGAAGGAAGAGCTCCGCCCAACGGAGGCACTGTTCCTCGAACGCGGCATGGCGACCTTCTCCGTCGACGGACCCGGTCAGGGCGAAGCCGAGTACGACCTCCCGATCCGTGCCGATTGGGAGGTGCCGGGCGCGGCTATCGTCGAGCATCTCGCGTCGCTGCCGGGCATCGACCCGGACCGCATCGGCGTGTGGGGCGTGAGTCTCGGCGGCTACTACGCGCCTCGTGTCGTCAGTGGCGTCGAACGGATCAGGGCGTGTATCGCGCTCGCAGGCCCCTACAACTTCGGTGAGGTCTGGGAAGGGCTCCCACTCTTGACCCGCAACACCTTTCGCGTGCGCTCCGGAACTGACGACGAAGAATCCGCGCGCAGGAAGGCGCTGACCCTTTCCCTCGAGGGTCGCACCGAGCACATCAGCGTTCCGTTGCTGGTCGTCATGGGCAAGTTGGATCGCCTCATCCCCTATGAACAAGCAGAGCGGGTGGCGGGTGAGGTCGGGGCGAACGCCGAGCTCCTGCTGCTCGAGGACGGCAACCACGGGTGCGCGAACGTCGCTTACAAGCATCGTTACAAGAGCGCAGATTGGATGGCCGAGCATCTGGATGCCTGATCTGGCAGCGGAATGTCCGGGAGGGGGCGATCGAGGATGAACGAAGCAGACGTGGTCGTCGCGGGGGCCGGGCACAACAGTCTGATCGCCGCCGCCTATCTCGCGAACGCGGGATTCGAGGTCGTCGTGCTCGAGGCGCGCGACATCATCGGAGGGAACACGGTGACGGAGGAGCTGACCCTGCCCGGCTTCAAGCATGACTCGTGCTCGAGCGCGCACGTGTTGATCCAGTCGAACCCGCTGATGCGCAACAACGAGCTCGGGCTCGACCGGTACGGTCTGCGTTACGTGTTCACCGATCCGGCGTTCGTCATGCCGTTCGAGGACGGCGCGGGCATCACGATGTGGCGGGACCGCGGCAGGACGGCAGAGGATCTCGCGCGCTTCTCGCGCTCGGATGCCACCGCGTACATCGAGTTCCTCGACGAGTGGGACTCAGGCCTGAAGCAGGTCCACTCACGCGTGAGCAATCTTCCTCCCGCCGAGGTCGCGGAGGACTCCGAGCCGGCCCGCCGCTACGCAAAGCTCAACGCGATGAGCGCGCGCGATGTCGTGTTCGAGCGATTCGAGCACGAGCATGTTCGCTCGTTCATCCTGTGGCTGTCGCTAGCCACGGTGCAAGACGTTACTAAGGGTGGGAGCGGCATCCTCCCATTCTCGGTGACCGCGGGCCGGCAGGAATTCGGCTGGGCGCTGCCGATCGGTGGCTCCGGCATGTTGCCCGCGGCGCTGGCGCGTTCGATCGAGGACCACGGGGGCCGCATAGTTACGAGCGCCCCGGTGGTCGAGGTAACGGTTGAAGGGGGCCGTGCAACCGGCGTGGTGACCTCAGGTGGTTCACGCTACCGCGCGCGACGGGCCGTTCTCTCGACGATCCACGCGGCGCGACTCGCGGAGGTGCTGCCCAAGGAGTCGCTGCCGGAAGATTTCGTGAAGAGGATGGGACGCTGGAAGCCGGGTCACACGTTGTTCGCGGTCCACCTGGCTCTGCCCCGGGTGCCCTCGTTCATCATCGAGGGTGCCCCGCGAGCATCCACTGCGGGCGCCTTCGGTTCCACGCACGGGATGCTGGCTCAGATCGCAGCCCACCGCGACGGCAAGACTTATCCGGAAGACCCGTGGATCCTGGTCGTGAACCCCTGCGTCGCCGATCCCGACCGCGCGCCCGGAGGCGGAGCCACTCTCAAGCTGTTGACGATCGCCCCTCGTGACCTCGTGGACGAAGGGTGGGACGTCGAGCGCGAACGTTTCGGCCGGGCGCTCATCGACCTCGTCGCCGCCCACATGGACTTCGAGCCTGAGGACGCGCTGGCGGTCCTGGCCGAATGTCCGCTCGATCTCGAGGATCGGAATCCACACAACTACCTCGGCTCCTGCCATGGGGGGGAGCTCTCGCCCGATCAGTCGGGCGTGAACCGCCCCGTCCCGGGTTACTCGCAGTACAGGACGCCGGTGCCGGGCCTCTACCAGACCGGGGCGACCACGCATCCCGGCGGCTCGGTCTCGGGCAGGCCGGGACGCAACGCGGCCCGCGTGTTACTTGCCGACCTCGGCGTCGATCCGGCCGGCTTCATGACGTGACCCGGGGTCCCGGCCGACAGGCCCGTGTCCCCACGACCCCGGGATGGATACTCTCGGTCTTCGAGCAGAGGCTCATGGTGTCGAAGGGCGGGTGAAGTGTCGAAGACGGTCGAGCTCCGGAGGCATACCGCGAACGAGGGTGACGTCCTCAGTCGCGAGGGGATCGAGGCTGCGGTCGAGATCGGCACGCAGTTGCACGAGGCCTACGAGGTGCTGGTTTCGTCGGGGGCTCAACGAGCGACCCAGACGCTGGCCTGTTTCCTCGCCGCTCGCGGCCTGCGTGTGTCCGCGGGTGTGATCGTCGACGATCGCTTCCGCAGTGACGTCGAGGATCGGTGGAAAGAAGCCTATGAACGGGCCGGAGCCGGAGATCTCGAATCGTTCCGACGCGTGGATCGCGAGCTCGTCGAGAAGGAGTCGGCGTTGTTGGCGAGCGCGCTGCGCGACGTCTTCGATCAACTCGCCGACGGCGGCCGCGCTCTAGTCGTCGGGCACTCGCCGATGCAGGAGGCCGCCGTGTACGGGCTCACCGGCACGGTCGTGGAGCCCATCTCCAAGGGGGCCGGGGTCGTGGTGACGCAGCGCGCCGACGGCTCCTACGACGTGTACCCAACTCCATAGCTGATCACTCCGGTAGCCTGATGGCCACGGTTCATGGCAAGCCATGATTCCGGCGCGTACGCGGCTCACGACGCGATCGAGGTGTGCGATGCAAAGTGCGATTTGGATGTCCAACGTCGTCAAGACGTTCGGCCAGACCCGGGCGCTCGACGGCTTGGATCTCGAGGTGGAAACCGGGGAGGTGCACGGCTTCCTCGGGCCCAACGGCGCCGGCAAGACGACCACGATCCGGGTACTGCTGGGATTGCTGCAGGCGGACGGTGGCAAGTCCGTCATGCTGGGAGGCGATCCCTGGCGCGACGCGGTCGAGCTGCACCGCCGGGTCGCGTACGTGCCGGGAGACGTGAACCTGTGGCCCAACCTCTCCGGCGGCGAGGTGATCGACCTGCTCGCCCGGCTGCACGGTGGGCTTGACCGCGGCAGGCGCGACGAGCTGTGCGAACGGTTCGATCTGGATCCCACCAAGAAGGGGCGCACGTACTCCAAGGGCAACCGCCAGAAGGTGGCGATCGTCGCTGCACTTGCCGCGGACGCGGAACTGTTCCTGCTCGACGAGCCCACCGCGGGACTCGATCCGTTGATGGAGGCGGTGTTCAAGGGATGCGTCACCGAACTCAAAGCGCAAGGGCGCACGGTGCTCTTGTCCAGCCACATCCTGGCCCAGGTCGAGGCGCTCTGTGACCGAGTATCCATCATCCGTCTCGGGCGCATCGTGGAGTCGGGCACGCTGGCCGAGCTTCGCCACCTGACCCGCACGACGATCGTTGCGGAGACCACCCGACCTGCCGGCGGACTGGCCGAGTTGGCCGGTGTCCACGATCTCCAGACCGAAGATTCGCGAGTGCGCTTGGACGTCGACGGCGAGCACTTGGACGCGGTCGTACGAGGCCTCTCTGAGCTCGGGATCCGCAACTTGGTGAGCCATCCGCCGACGCTCGAGGAGTTGTTCCTGCGCCACTACGGCGACGGATCCGGCAAGGCTCCCGCCGGGGTCGAAGGGGCGCGATGAGTGCCCTGACCGGCACCGGCGCGTTGATCCGCTTGATCCTGCGGCGCGACCGTTTCCTCCTGCCGCTGTGGATCTTGCTGTTGCCCCTGCTTCTGCTGATCCAACCTTCGGCAACCACGGAGCTGTTCCCTACTCCGGCACAGCTCGAGACGTACGCGTACACCCTCCGAACTCCCGCGCTGGTAGCCCTTTACGGACCCGTGTTCGACAGCAACCTGGGCGCCCTTTCGGTGACGCGGGCGGGGTTCACCCCCGTCATCCTGGCGTTGGTGAGCCTGCTCACCGTCATCCGCCACACCCGGACCGAAGAGGAGGCGGGACGACGCGAGCTGCTGGGCGCCAGCGTGGTCGGCCGGCACGCGAACCTCGCGGCCGCGCTGGTGGTTGTCTTCGGCGCCAACCTCGTGGTGGGGACAGTCGTGGCGGCCGGGATGGCGACCCAAGATCTGGCCGCAGGCGGGTCGCTCGCCGCCGGTCTCGCTTACGCGTCCGTGGGTTGCATGTTCGCGACGGTCGGCGCCGTCGCAGCCCAGCTGACGGAGGGGGCCGGCGCGGCGCGGGGCCTCGCGCTGAGCGGTCTGGGCGTCGCGTTCGTGCTGCGGCTCGGAGGCGACGTGGGCGGGGACGGAATGTCGTGGCTGTCGTGGTTGTCGCCGATCGGATGGGGACAGCAGATCCGTCCCTACGCCGACGAGCGCTGGTGGGTCCTGGTGCTCGCGGCCGGCTTCGTCGTCGCGTTCGCCGCGGCAGCCGTTGCGTTGTCGAGTAGGCGTGACGTTGGCGCCGGCTTGCTTCCGTCGCGGCCCGGCCCTGCGGTCGCTTCGCCCCGGCTGAATAGTCCGCTGGCGCTGGCCTTCCGGCTTCATCGGGGGATGCTCGTAGCCTGGACGGCGGGGCTGGCCGTGCTCGGCCTCGTCCTCGGAGGGGTGGCCGAAGGCGTAGGCGATCTCGTCGCCGACAGCCCGGAGCTGGAAGAGATCTTCGTTCGGATGGGGGGCCCAGCCCGCCTGGTCGACGCCTACCTGGCGGCGAACATGGGCGTCCTGGCCCTCATCGCCTCCGGCTACGCCATCCAGGCAGGATTGAGGATGCGAACCGAAGAGACGACTCTGCGGGCCGAGCCCGTGCTCGCCGCCGCGGTCGACCGGGTGCGCTGGGCGACGGGTCACCTCACCTTTGCCCTGGTCGGACCGAGTCTCGCCGTAGCCGCGGGCGGGCTGACGACGGGGCTGGCCCACGGGTTGGCTACCGGGGATCTCGGACGGGAGCTACCTCGCGTCCTCGGGGGAGCCGTGGCGCAACTCCCCGCGGTGTGGCTGCTCGCCGGGATCGCGATCGCCCTTTTCGGTCTGTTTCCACGCTTCACCGCGGCAAGCTGGGGTGCGCTGGGGCTGTTCTTCTTCATCGGCTGGCTTGGCCCCGTCCTCCAGCTGGACGAGTGGGTGATGAACCTCTCCCCATTCACCCACCTGCCGGATCTCCCCGGGGGCGAGCTGCAGGCTCCACCGCTGCTCTGGATCGTCGGCATGGCGATCACCTTGACGATCGCCGGGCTGTCGGGCTTCCGCCGCCGCGACGTAGGCTCGGCCTAGATGGTCGCTCCGCGCACGGAGGGGAGAACGGAAGGCCGGGTGAAGCTGGCGGTCTACGGTACCGGTGGCGTGGGTGGCTATTTCGGCGGTCGGTTGGCACTCGCCGGCGTCGACGTCCACTTGATCGCACGCGGTGCGCACCTCGAGGCGCTGCGGGCTCGAGGGCTAACCGTCACGAGCACGAAGGGCGATTTCCACGTCGAGCTGCCGGCGAGCGGCGACCCTGCCGAGATCGGGCCATGCGACTACGTGCTCTTCTCCGTCAAGGCGTTCGACACCGAAGCGGCCGCGGAGCGCCTCGGCCCCCTTATCGGGGAGCGAACCGCGGTCCTCTCGTTCCAGAACGGCATCGACAACGAAGACAAGATCGCACGTGCGGTGGGGCCGGACCACGTCATGGGGGGTGCTGCATACATCTTCTCGAGGATCGCCGAACCCGGCGTGATCGCTCACACGGGAGGGCCGGCGCGCCTCGTGTTCGGCGAGATGGATGGCCTGCACAGCGAACGTGTACAGGAGTTCTTGGACGCATGCAGGAAGGCAGACATAGACGCCGAGATCGCCGACGACATAGTGCGGGTGCTGTGGGACAAGTTTGCGTTCATCTGTGCCCAGGCGGGAATGACCGCGGCGATCCGCCGTCCCATCGGGGAGGTGCGAACGGTCGAGGAGTCCTGGACTGCCTTCAGGCGGATAGTCGAGGAGGTCTGCGCGCTGGCCACCGCCGAGGGAGTCGAGCTGCCGGACGACACCGCGGATCGCCACGCACTCTTCGCCGAAGGCCTGGAGCCCACCGGATACTCGTCGTTGTACGACGACCTGACGAACGGCCGAAGGATGGAGCTGGAAGCACTTCACGGCACGATCGTGCGGAGCGCGCGGCAACACGACATCCCGGTTCCCGTCTCCGAGACGGTCTACGCGATCCTCAGGCCCTGGGCGGTCCGGAACGAGGCCGCAAGCGCGCCGGACGGGTCGTAGCTCGGGGGCTGCCTCTCTAGAGATCCGCCGGTGGCGTGCGGCGGGCGTGACGCATCAGGAAGAAGCCACGCACCTTTCGGTCGGCTTGTCCTGGAACGTGCTGCACGCACCGCAAACCGTAGACGTTCCGCCTCCAGAAGAGGACGCGGACGCGCGCGACGCGTACTCGCTCGCAGGAGATGGTGATGTCGTCGCGGTTTGGGAGATTGGGGTCGTAGATCCGCAGGGCGAACGCGGTATCGGGCTTGGATGACTCGGCGACGGCATAGGCAACGACCTGGTGGTTCTCCCACACTCGCATCGACTCGTTCGCGCTGACGTAAACGAGTCCG
>WHSQ01000380.1 GCA_009380005.1 Actinomycetota bacterium
AGAGCAGGTAATCACAGCTGCTGATCGACTGTCCGGAAACTGCGGGGCCGACCAATCCGCGCACTGCTGCAACCAACGCACCACCCCAGCGCGACTTCGTTGTCAACTCGACAACGCGACCGATGTGATTACCTGAAGGTTGCTTGAAAGGACGCTAGATGGATCGATATCAATTACGCAACTTCCTTGATCGTGAAGGTATTAGTAGGAACGCCTACGCCTTCGGGCGGCCCGGACGCGACGAGCAGTCTGTTCTGTCTCCGATCGAGGGTGGTTGGACGGTCTACTACTGGGAGCGCGGGTTGAAGACGAGTGTTAAGGAGTTCGAAACTGAGGACGAGGCATGCCGCTATTTATTTGATATCCTCGTTAGAGACCCCACCGCTCGGTGCTAGCAATGAACATATGCCCCAAACACGAGATGTGCGTCAGCTGTTCGCGACGTCGGCTAACCGCGCCGACCGTCGACGACCTGACCGCGGTTCGACCGCCGGGTCCGTACACCGGCCCGTCCGGCGCGACGACTTCTGCGCAGCGAGCATCCGTCCAGGGCAGGCCATGCGTCGAGTGCGGTGAGATCGCACCCACCCAGGTCGCGATCACCGCAATCCGCTCGTGCGCGAGTGGTACGAGACCGGAAGGATTAACCTGGAGCAGATGAGGTCGCTCGAAGCCGTTCAGCCGATGTGCCCGGCGTGCTCAGCAGCTTAAGGGGGACGCCTTAGTTGGTGGTCTCGCTCAATGAGGGAGCTGTTTGGCTTTGAATGACAAATTGATCACACCCGCACAGCGTTCGGTCTG
>WHSQ01000381.1 GCA_009380005.1 Actinomycetota bacterium
GTATCAGACGTCCAACGCCTGATGAGGGTCATGCAATCGTTGCCGCAAGGCCTGTCCCCACATCTGGCGGAGGTCGCGTGCGTTGTTTGTGAGTGCGATCTCGACAAACAGTTCGATTTTGGCCTCGATCTCATAATTAGCGGTCTGGAGGCTCGGGTCTAGGTAGCGAACGCGAGCATCATGGCTCTGTACTACGAGTAGGGGTGCGCCCAGCTGGACACGGCGCCCTCCTAGTCGATCAAGGCCGTGGGATCGAGGCGGAGGAGATCCACCCCTGGGGCCCGGCAGAGGAGTACGCGCTCGATGAGAGCCGCCCCTGAACCTTCCGTATCAGAGCGCTCGTTGGACACGCGTTGGACGCGCGAGGACGAAAAACGACGACAAACGACGGCAGAGCCGGACTCCCGAAACCGTCCATCTACCAGGAGAGATGCAAGGTTATGGGCTACGTTGAGAAACGATGAAGAACCCCCCGGAACGAACTCATGACCCGGAGGTCGCGGGTTCAAATCCCGCCCCTGCAACCAACAAAGGCCCTCGTCGGAGGGCCTTTTGCATTGGGTCCCTCGATCGTTCGGCACCGCGCGAAGGCTCCGATCAGCCGCCGCTCTTCTGCCTGGTCGTCAAGTAGATGTCCGACATGCCGGTCAGGCCCTCGCCGGTTCCCTCCGGGCCGGCTCGGCCAAAGAGAAGCTGCTGCGCGTCCCACGAGAGCGAGGGCCGCGACTCTCCGAGGGCCGTGTTGACGTTCGAGCCGAGGTTTACCGGCTCGGACCACGGGTCATGGACGCTCGCTCGTGT
>WHSQ01000382.1 GCA_009380005.1 Actinomycetota bacterium
CTCCACAGCGGCCTTGTCCCGTGGCTTTCTCACCCGCGCCGGCACGATCGCCGTCCCGTAGTGGTCGGCCATCTGCCGGTACCGCTCGTTGACGAACCGGGCGGCATCCCCCCGCTTCTTGCGGTGCGTCGCCGTCGAAGCGTTGTCCGGCACGAGGATCTGCGGGACACCGCCGAACAGGCAGAACGCGCCCACATGCGCCGCGATCCACGCGTCCATGCGCATGTCGATAAACGCCCGGCAGTACACGCAACCCGAAAACGGCAACACCGCGACGAACAGATACGCCGGCGTCGTCCGGCCCTCGGCCGCGTCGACAAGCGGGATCGTGTCACCGGCCCAGTCGACGAACATCGCCCGGCCCGGCTCGTGATGCAACGTTGCCACCAGATCGTTCCGCGCCGCGAACTCGCCGAACAGGTGGCAGTACTGCGAATACCCATACTTGCGCAGCTCCGAGCCGGACCCGACATAGCCGCGCCACGCCTGCAACAACGTGAAGTGCCGGTTCGACCTCATCGACCCCGCCACCCGCTTGAAGTCCGGCAGGTCGTAGCCGGCCGAAACCTTTCCACGGCCGTCGGGGAACAAGCCCGCCAGCTCCGCGTCCGACATCTCGGCCAGGCGCTGCGCGTCGATACCCCGATCCGTGATCGTCTTCCGGGCCGTCGAAACCTCACGATGGGAACAGCCCACCGCATCGACGATCTCCCGGTAGCTCCGGCCCTTGAACACCAAGGTCATGATGGCCCGCCCCGAGGGTTCCGGACAGTAGGTCCACTAGGATCCGCGGTCTGGAA
>WHSQ01000383.1 GCA_009380005.1 Actinomycetota bacterium
ACCGCCGTTTTCCTTCTCCTTTTACGACGTCCTTAAGGCAGGCACACCCCGTGAGGTCGACACCTTGGGCGGCACAGAGATAGATTCCGGTCACCTGCATTGCTCGCGCAGCGATTGCAAGCTCCTCATCGAGGGGTAGGGGTAGCGCACGTACAAGCTCTCGAACGAACAGTCTTTGCAGGCGCGGGAGTTTCAGCCAAAGCGCCATCTGGAAGGCTCCCCGAGCAGCGAGACCATGCATCCCGGCCTTGGTCTTCAGTAATTGCCGAGCGCAACGGGCGAATGCCCGACACCGCCACGGGTGCCAATCGGAGGCAAGACGACCCCACGTCTCCTCGTGCACATACTCTGCTGCACGCTCGGCTATTGTCGTACTGGGGCCCTTTCTCAAGCTCTGGACGCAAAGCGTCACCGCATCCTCTAGTTCATCCTTGTTCACTGGGCGAGCCGCGCGGCGTGTGCCGGATGATGCGCCGGGACCCCAGCTCTTAGCCCACCTCCGCCCCTGCGCCTTCCGTCTTCGCTGCGGTCGGCGATTCCTGACTCGCGCGAACCCGAACCGATGGAGGTGACAGCGGCCACCCGGTCGACTCACCAGCTTGTTGCAAGGGGAGCCATCACGCGTTGCAGCACGGCACCTGTTCCGCCCGCGGCGCTTCGCCATGCTTAGCCTTCGATGACAGACGGCCCATTGATCACTACAGTCTGCCATGCACAAACGTGGAGGAAAAACCCTCAAAACAGGGTCCTTTGTAGTTCTTGTAGGTCGTGAATGTGTCATCTCTCGTGCGGCAGGGT
>WHSQ01000384.1 GCA_009380005.1 Actinomycetota bacterium
ACTGAGCCGGAGAAGAGTGTCGGCGGGGAGACTTGAACTCCCAAGGACCGAAGTCCACATGGCCCTCAAATCGGGCAGTGCTGTGCTGGCGTGTGCCGTCCCGTCTTGCAAAGTGCTTCTCACCTGCACTTTCTCTGTCGAGTGGTGCTGAGGGGGGAGGTTCTGTCTCGGGTTCTCCCCCCTCGTGTGTTGGCGAGATGTTGGCGAGTTCGGCGGCGTCACTTCTTGTCTGCAGGGGTCTTGCGGGTCCCGCTGGTCGTGCTCTTCGTCGAGGTCTTGCGCGGCCTGGGCTTGCGCGTCGCGGCCAGTTCGGACTGCAGCTGGTCGAGTCGCTTCTGGAGGTCGTCGATCCGCTGTTCGGCGTCGCGTCTGGCGTGCTCTGCGTCCCGGCGGGCGTGCTCTGCGGTTTCGGCGGCACGGGTCGCGTCGAGGGCTCGGGCCTCGTGCGCTGCGGCTGCGGCCTGTGCGGCGTCCCGCAGTTGGATCGCGGCGCTGGCGCGTTCGTCGGCGATCTGCGCGGTGGTGCGCGCTTCGGCCTCGGCGCGGATGGCCTGGTCCCGCTCCTGCTCCGCTTGTCTGGCCGCTTCGACGGCTCTCTGCCGGGTGGCACGTTCCTCCGTCGCCTCCCGGGCTGCCGTTTCGGCGCGGTCCTGGGCCTGGTCGCGTTCCCGCTCGACCTCCGCCGCCCGTTCCTCGGCGACTTCTCGTGCCGCAAGGGCTGCCTCTGCGGCGGCTTCGGCTTCGGCGCAGGCGTGCTCTGCGACGTCCCGGTCAGCCAGGGCGTCCCGCTCGGACT
>WHSQ01000385.1 GCA_009380005.1 Actinomycetota bacterium
TCACCGAGGCTCCAGACCGGGGAGGCGCGCCCACGGAAAATCCGGAAGCGCCCAATAAAGAGGGGTCGGGGACGGGGTCACGCGGCTGCTTCCAGCGGTTCCGGCCTCTAGCCCGATGAGTTCCCGCATCACCGCCAAGTCGGTGTCGACGCCGAGCAGCTCAGCGAGAGCTGCCTTTGTTTGCGTCTGTGCTCTGTGAAACGGCCGTGCGGCCCATGCCGAGCTCATCCGCGGCCGCGCGTTCGGGCGAGCCCATGACCTCGCGTGAGGCCAGCTGGTGCAGGGCGAAGTGCGTCCAGGGGACCCCCGGCCGTCTCGCACCAGGTAGCGGCGGACCCGCAGCCAGTCGCGGGCTTTCAGCAGCAGGGGGATGTGCTCGTTCTCGTACCAGTCATCGAACTGCCCCAGTCCGGCTCCGGCACCGTGAACGCCGCCACCGCGAGGTGGCGGTGTGGGCCCGCGTCGCCGGTGTCGGAGAGCTCCTCGCAGATGTAGCGGGTGAACCCGGTGACCCGGCTGAGCATCACGCCGGTCCGGTGACGGCGTGCATCGGCGAGGCGGTCGGCTATTGTCGTACGGTAATACGGCGGGAGGTCGTGAGCATGGGTGACACTCGGCGTCACGAACGAACAGAGCGAACAGACGGAGGCGGCCTCCGCCTCCTGCCATGCCCGGCGCGCGCGAGGCCGGTGGCGCTGTCTCGGCCCGTCGCAGTGCTCGTCGTCCTCATGCTCGCCGCCGTGGCGTGCGGGCCCAACGGCGAGGGCGAGGCGGACGGAGGCGACGCCCCCACGG
>WHSQ01000386.1 GCA_009380005.1 Actinomycetota bacterium
CGCTCGGGTATCTGTCCCCGGCTCAATATGAGAGGAGATGCGCGCAGCTGGACGTCACGACCGAGGAAGCGGCATAGTCAACCGTGTCTGCCGAATCGGGGGAACTCCACCCAGGAGCTCGCCGGTCTCGGCGTTTGAGACCACCGTCACATAGCGGTGGCGACGTCTCAAGGAGGTCTCGTCCACCAACAGCACCCGGCAGCGCCTCTTTCTGCGCCTCTCCCCGGCGCGTGCAGACCAGGCCTTGACCAAGGCCATGATCGTCGACCACGACAACCCGTAGCGCCGGGAGATCTCGCTGATCGACAGCTGCTGGGCGTCTTTGACGATGGCGCGCGCCAGCCGGCCGGTCAGCTTGCCCTCGATCGCCGGGTGGTTCTCCGTGTGACGCTCGCCGCAGTTGGCGCACTCGAACCGGCGCCTGAGCCAGACGAGGGTGACGTGCTGACGCCCGCGCGGGACGTCTTTGACTCTCACGCGCCGGGTCTCGTGCACCTTGGTCGTCTTGAAGGCGCAGAAGGGACAACGCACCACCGGTCGGAGATCACGGACCAGGACCTCGAGGCGCTCTGGCAGATCGACGAGCACTTCGACCACCCGAATCCGCTGCAGATGCAGACGGACGCGCGCATACTGTCGGGAGACAAGGGAGCTCCTCCTTTGACTCGGCTGTTCGCACAACCGAGCGTGGAGGGGCTCCTGTCTTCTCAGCCGGATTTCGGCCGGTGAATCAGGACAGAGGATGTCCCGTCCGTCGTGGATTTTGAGACGGCCCTCCACTGACTGACGACAC
>WHSQ01000387.1 GCA_009380005.1 Actinomycetota bacterium
CACCGGCATCCCCCGGCGCACTCGACGCTGCATTCTGCTATGCCACCCGGGGAACTGGCCGGGCACCTTCCACGCGCGGACGGCCGCTTCAGCCGCGGGCAAATGGTCGTACTGGCGTAGCCCTTGCGGGGTGGTTGGCGTGGTCATGGTGTGCTCCCTTTCTCTCGGTCTACTAGCGAGTCCACTCACCACATCGGCGCGTCTCGAAGTCGTGGCCCACCTCGATGCTCACCTGCGGGCTGCCGCCCCCCGGGATTCCGTTGTTGACGATGTCATCTCCATTGGTGCCAGAGACCAGCACCGCCCAGTAGCAGTCGGATGAGACATCGACCGCGCGGTAGGTGCCCGGCTCGATGTCGACCCCGACCGTGTGGATGCCGTCGCCGACGGTGTTGGCGGCCTCGGCCTCTTCGGCTTGGCTAATTGCCGTCTCGCGCTCGTCAAGCTCGGCCTCACGCGCCTCGTCCGTGACGGTCTCCGTGACTGTCTCGGTGACGACCTCGACGGGGTCGGAGGAGCTGGCCGGCTCGCTGTCCATCCCTGCGCCGAAGCCGAAGTAGAAGGCGATCGCGCCGACGACGGCGGCCTTGGCGATGCCGGCCCACCGCTTCCTGGTCGGTGAGCGCTGCGGGTCCGGTTGGGGGGCGGGCGGGGGCCAACCTTGGGGGTCGGGTGGGGTGTACGTGGTCATGGTGGATCCTTTCAAAGTCTCGGGGGGATCCCGCTTGACTCTCTTCCCAGTATGGCATAAGGTGGGGGCATGTCAAGAGCGCAGATATGGGGCCGCCG
>WHSQ01000388.1 GCA_009380005.1 Actinomycetota bacterium
CTCGGCTTCGATGAGCGCGTCTTTCCGGCGATGGCCGGTGGCGAGGACGCCGAGTTCGGCTACGCCACGCGGGATCACGGTCTGGCTGTGCACTGGCTGGGGGAAGCCCGGCCGGTCATCCATGCGTTGCCTGAGACGATCGAGCAAGTCACCGAACGGTTCATGCGCTACGGGTTGTCAGGTGCCCGGCTGTATCAGCGCTGCGGTCGGTGGGCGGAATCGGTGCCGTCCGCCGTGGACTGGTATCGGGACTTGAGCTGCAACGCCTCGACGGATTATCGGCGGTTCCGGGAAATCGTATCACCCGACGCGCAACTCGCCTTCGCCACCTACGAATGCATCCTGACCGCGGTATGGCTGGCGGGCTACCTCCGGGAACTCGGGCGAACTCTCGGTCACGAGATTGTAGCAATCGACGGGCAGCGACTCGACGCCGGCTGGCAGGAGATTTCTTTATCTGTTGGCGACGCACTGACGAAGCAACATCCGGATGTCTGGCAAGCCTTGCAAACAGACGTCCGGCGGTGGCGCGAGCCGCCACGCGCCACCGAGGAACGGATACCCACTGACCAGATCGCGGCCAATCTCCGTCGGCACGCGCCCTTGGTCGGCTTACCGCTTCCACCGGAAGTCGATAGCTACCTCAGTCACTGGGTCGACGACTTTGAGCGCAGGTCAGTTGAAGATTGCGCAAAGGTCTCCGACATCTGGACGACCATGCGGACATCGACGGAACTGACCATTGAGAAACTTGAGCGGCATGCCCGGGCTGCAGGACTACCGTTGAA
>WHSQ01000389.1 GCA_009380005.1 Actinomycetota bacterium
CATCCCACCCATCCCGAGATCCGCTGGCAGCCACAGCGGCAGTTCCTCCCAGGGACCGACGCCCTGGTCAAGCAGGAACCCCGGATCGGCCCAGGTGATCCGCGCCTCTGAGCCGGTCTCCTCCCGGCACGCCGCAAGCATGCTGGCGAAGGTGTGCGTTCGAGGCGGGCCCACGGCGTTCAGTGTCCCCGTGGACTTCCGTTCGGCGAGGTCGAGCGTCCAGGTCGCCAGGTCACGAACATCGATGACCTGCACCGGCGCCGAGGACGGCTGGGGGGCGAGCACTTCCCCGCCCGCCGCCACCCGCCGCACCCAGTAGGTGAACCGGTCCGTGTGATCGTGCGGCCCGACGATCAGGCCGGGCCGCAGGATCAACGTCCGGGCCGGCAGTTCCTCGAGGGCGGCCCGCTCGCAGCCGACCTTGAGCGGCCCGTAATGCTCGCTGACAGGGCCTTCGACGTGCGCCGGCGTAGGCTCGTGTACCGGCGTGTCCTCGTCGACCGGCCCCGAAAGGTCGGCGTATACCGACACGCTGGAGATGAAGGTGTGGTGGTCCACCGCGTCCGCCAGCGCCCGAGCGCTGTCACGGACGGGGCGGGGCACGTAGCCGCACGTGTCGATCACCGCGTCCCACGAGCCCCCGCGCAACGCCTGCAGGTCGCCGTCCCGGTCGCCCAACACCTCCTCGACGTCGCTCGGACGGTGGGCGGAGTGGCGGCCCCGGTGAAAGATCGGGCGCTTCCGGATTTTCCGTGGGCGCGCCTCCCCGGTCTGGAGCCTCGGTGAC
>WHSQ01000038.1:0-28005 GCA_009380005.1 Actinomycetota bacterium
GGTATGACAGAGTCGGGCGCTTCTGGTTTGGGCCACGCTGGCCCGAAGAGCTGTCGTCGGTGGCGGCCGAACTCGACGCGCTGTTCCGCCGCAACCCTTATCTCAACAGCATCGGAGCCGAAGTAGACGATTGGGGACTGGGGTGGGCTCGCACACGACTCATCCCAAGGGCTGACGGCGCGAACATCGTGGGCACCGGCAGGAGTATCGGTGCTGGAGGACTCCTTCGTCGGACCGACCGCGGAGGCCTACGACTTCACCGAGGCCTGCCAGGCTGTCGAGGAGGAGTGATGCCGGGCTCCTCCTGACGGCACCACGCCCATGTAGCGGTAGGGCCGGATGCCCGCCCGTTCTCGCTGCGGTTTGATGTGCACATGAACGTCGAGAACTTCGTGGCCTCCCACCTGCCCGAACCACCGTCCCGGATCCTCGAGGTCGGATGCGGTAGTGGCGATCTCGCTCGCACCCTCGCGGAAGGGGGCTACACCATCACGGCCATCGATCCCGAGGCGCCCGACGGCGCGATCTTCCGGCAGGTCTCTCTGGAAGGCTTCTCCGAGCAGGGGCCCTTCCACGCGGTGATTGCAAGCAGGTCGCTCCATCACGTCCCCGACCTCGCCGAGGGCCTCAGCAAGATCCACGCGCTGCTCGCGCCGGACGGCATGCTGATCCTCAACGAATTCGCATGGGACCGGATGGACGAGGAGACCGCGCGCTGGTATCTGTCTCACGTCCCCAAGCCCGGTCACGAGAATGAGTCCTTGATACCCGGTAGGTTCCCCGATGCCTGGATCGCCGAGCACGAAGGAATGCACGACGCGACCGCTATGCGCCGGGAGCTCGACAGGTTCTTCCGGTTACGGCTGTTCGAGTGGGTCCCTTACATCGCGGAGAACTACCTGGAGCGGACGGACCTCATCCCCGAAGAACAGAGCTTGATCAAGTCCGGCGACATCCACGCCGTGGGATTCCACTACGTCGGCACCCGCGGGTAACGGCGTCCGTCCCACTCGCGGCCCGCTTAGTTGTTCGGCAGGAAGTCCACCGGCGAGCCGTAGTCCTTCTGTTTCATGACCACGTCGATCGCCAGGGACGCTGCGACGGCCAGGGAGCGGATGGGTTCGACCGCATGCGGTTGAACGCTCACGACGTACAGGTCCGCATCGGTGAACATCTCCCGAGCTAGGCCCCGCCACTTCTTGGTGACCTGAGCAACGGACTGCCCGTTCTGATCCCGCACCTCGAAGTCGCGGGCCCGCCAGTTCTGGGCCTTGACCTCACCAACCGGCTGCCCGGTCGCGTCGTTCAACGTGAAGACCGCCTTGCCGAGTCGGATCCGCTTCTGGATGGACCCGACGGCCGAGCCGTTCGGTCGGGTGACCTGTACGGTCATTCGGAACCACGGTTTCTGCGCGACCAACGCTACGCTCCCGTCCGCCTCGAGGAGATTCAGCGTGACGGGCAGGGCCAGGTCCATGTCGGGTCCCGAGCCGGGCCAGGAATGTCAGCGGCGACTGTTTCTGTTGCTCGACGGCCCCGATCTGGACGCCCGTCTCGTCGAAGATGCGGTATTGGTTGCGCATCTCGAAGAGCTTCACCTTCTGCTCCACGACCAGCGTGGGCCGGGCCAGCAGTCCTGTGGCTTGCATGATCTCACCCTACTGAGGGACCGGCGCTAGACAACAGGGTTCGCCTCGAGATGATCCAGCTCCTACGTCAAGGGGTGGCGGCTGCCGTTTGTACGGAGAAGGGCCTACGTAGGTCTCCCTATCGGGCCGGCCCGCCTGCGTGACGAATCAACTACCAACAACTGCCAGTTCAGGAGAGGGACTTGAAGGTAGCGTTCGGCATCAGCTGGAACGACTCGAAGAAGGGCGGAGCGCTGCTGTTGGCGCTCGCCGTGACCCTCACCATGGCGTCCGTGCCGGTCGCCACCTACCAGGAGCTCTCACGCAGCGTTTCGGTCATCGTGCGAGTCGAGCCCGGGTCGGGGACGACCCCGCGCGAGGTCGTCGAGTCGCTTGGCGGCGAGATCGGTCGTGAGCTCGAGATCATCAACGGATTCGAGGCGAAGGTTCCCGCCGACCGCCTCGAGGAACTGACACGGAGCGACTCGATCAGCTCCGTCACGCTCAACAGCAGGGTGCACCTACAGCACTCGGTCGACGGATTCAACGCTGTGCACGATCTTGGTTCCGTTCTCAACGTCACGAAGCTAACCAGGGCCGACAAGCTCTGGAAAAAGGGCATCACCGGTGCTGGCGTCGACATCGCCATGATCGACTCCGGGATCGTTCCGGTGAATGGCCTTTCGGCCCCCGGCAAGATCATCAACGGCCCCGACCTCTCATTCGAATCACAGGCCGAGAACCTTCGCCACCTCGACACCTATGGTCACGGCACGCACATCGCAGGCCTCATCGCCGGTCGTGACAACGGGTCACCGGGAACGTTGAGCGAGTCGAACCACGATGGCTTCAGTGGGATCGCACCCGATGCTCGCGTCGTGAGCGTCAAGGTGGCCGACGCGACGGGGGCCACGGATGTCTCGCAAGTCCTCGCCGGCATCGACTGGGTCGTCCAGCATCGCCGCGATAACGGATTGAACATCCGTGTCCTGAACCTGTCGTTCGGTACGGACGGCGTGCAGGACTACGTTCTAGATCCCCTGACCTACGCGGCGGAGGTCGCCTGGCATCACGGGATCGTCGTCGTCGTGTCGGCCGGAAACTCTCAGTTCGGCCCGGGCAGGCTCAACAATCCCGCCTACGACCCCTTCGTGATCGCAGTAGGCGCATCCGATCCCGGCACCACGCTAGGAAGGGAAGACGACACCGTACCGAACTGGTCTGCTCGGAGCTTCGATCGCACGGTGGACCTCGTTGCACCCGGTAAGTCGATCGTCAGCCTTCGCGACACGAACTCGTTCATCGACTCCCAGTTCCCCGGCGGCCGCGTCAATTCCCGGTTCTTCCGAGGAAGCGGCACGTCGCAGGCTGCAGCGATCGTCTCCGGTGCCGCGGCACTGCTGCTCGAGCACCGTCCTTGGATGACCCCAGATCAGGTCAAAGGCGCGTTGAAGGACGGCGCGACCCCGATCCTGTCGGCGACGCCTGAGGCGCAGGGAGAGGGACAGCTCGATCTCGCCCGCGCCCACAGGGCGGACGTCTCGTCCCAACCTCAGACGTTCGCACGGGCTACCGGGACGGGTTCGCTCGAGGCGAGCCGCGGATCGGTGCACGTCACCGACGTCAACGGCGTGCCGCTCACCGGCGAGCAGGACATCTTCGGAGCGACGTGGGATGCCAACTCGTGGAGCGCCAATAGCTGGTCGGCGAACTCGTGGTCCGGTGGAACGTGGAACAACAACATCTGGAGCGGCGAGGGATGGAGTGCCAATAGCTGGTCGGCCAACAGCTGGTCGGCGAACTCGTGGAGCGCGAACTCCTGGAGCGGACTGGCATGGGGAGCCAACTCCTGGTCGGCCAGCAGCTGGTCGGCGAACTCATGGAGCGCCAACAGTTGGTCGGCCAACAGCTGGTCGGCGAACTCGTGGAGCGCGAACTCCTGGAGCGCGAACTCGTGGTCGGCCAATAGCTGGTCGGGCTCGTTCTGGGGATGAGCATCGAATAGAAGGAACGCCGTGACCGCACGGCGTCGGCGGCAGCCAGGAGGGCTGGATGACGGGCACAACGAGACCCGCGCACGGCGATCAGAGCCGCGGTACCCACCGCGGTCTTTTCCGTGTTTCGGGAACGGGACGAGTATGGGTGCTCAACGCCCTGATGGCCCTCGGAGGCATCGCGCTCTTCATCGGTCCGATCAGAGGGTTGACTCCCTTCGAGGCCCCATTCCACTTCCCCTGGTGGAGCCTGGCGGCGATGTTCCTGCTGGCCGAGATCTACGTCGTCCACTTGCAGTTCAGGAGGGACGCCCATTCGTTCTCGCTGGGCGAAGTGCCATTGGTACTCGGTCTCTTCTTCGCAAGCCCGGTTCAACTGGTCTTAGCCCAGCTGATCGGCATCTTCGCCGCACTCGCTTTCCACCGCCGTCAATCGCCGTTGCGTCTCTTCTTCAATCTCGGGCATTTCTTCATAGAGGGCTGCCTCGCGGTGATCATCTTCGGATACGTCGTCCGCCTGGGCGAGCCGATCGGCGCGGCAGGTTGGGCCGGCACGTTCATCGCCACGTCGGTCACCAGCCTGATCGGCGTTCTCATGATCCTGCTCGCGATCGGCCTGTCGGAGGGACGGTTCGATTGGAAAGCCCTGCCCAAGACGGCCGGTCTCGGACTGCTGGTCACGGCCGCGAATACTTCCCTCGCTCTGATCGCGGTCACGATCCTTTGGCAGGACCCGATGGCGGTCTGGCTGCTCATCGTCCCTACCGTCACCCTGTTCCTCGCCTACCGTGCCTACACGTCCGAGCGCGCCAAGCACGACAGCCTCGAGTTCCTTTACGAGACCACTCGCATGCTGCAGGGTTCACGCGAGGCGGAAGGCGCGATGCAGGCGTTGCTCTACCGAGCCAGCAGCATGTTCCGCGCCGAGGTTGCCGAGGTCCTGCTCTTCCCGCCGAATGAGAACGAGCCTACGCTCCGCACCCTCCTGGCCCCCGATGGAAGCGTCGAGATCATGAAGCCCGTCGAGCTCGACCCTATCGAGGGCGTATGGGCTCGAGTCGCCTCCGAAGGTCAGGCCATCCTTCTCGCTCGTCCCATCGCGAACCCTCGTTTGAACGCGCACTTCGAGTCGATCGGTATCCGCGATGCCATGGTGGCGCCGCTTCACGGTGAGACCCGGGTCATGGGAACGATCATGATCGGGAACCGGATGGGCGACGTGAGCACGTTCGACGACGAAGACCTGAAACTCTTCGAGACGCTCGCAAACCACGCCAGCGTGTCGCTAGAGAGGGGACGCCTGGAGGAGTCGGTTGCGAAACTCACAGAGCTCGAGGGTCAGCTCAAGCACCAGGCCTTCCATGACTCGCTGACGGGACTCGCGAACCGCG
Source organism: Actinomycetota bacterium (assembly GCA_009380005.1). GTDB lineage: Bacteria > Actinomycetota > CADDZG01 > CADDZG01 > WHSQ01 > WHSQ01. The sequence goes on from WHSQ01000038.1 coordinate 5,014, forward strand.
CGCTCTTCACCGACCGCGTAGAACATGCCCTCACCCACCGCCGCAGTGGGTCGACGGCGGTCCTCTTCATCGATATCGATGACTTCAAGACGATCAACGACTCCCTCGGTCACGAAGCCGGCGACGGCCTGTTGGTCTCGGTCGCCGAGCGGGTGCAGGTGTGCCTACGCCCCGCGGACACCCCCGCCCGCCTCGGCGGTGACGAGTTCGCCATCCTGCTGGAGGAGATGTCCGAGCCCGAAGATGCACTACGCATCGCCGATCGCATCATCGATTCGATGCGCTCCCCGTTCATCTTGCAGGACAAGGAGATCTTCGTGCACGTCAGCATCGGCATCGCGGTGACCGAGGACGGCCGAGGCGAAGCCAGCGATCTTCTTCGGAACGCCGACGTCGCGATGTACCGGGCCAAGAGCCAGGGCAAGGGTCGTTACGAGATGTTCCAGCCCGACATGCACGAAGCTGCCCTGGCGCGCCTGCGCCTCAAGGGCGAGCTCCAGCGCGCCGTCGATCAGGACGAGTTCGGCTTGCTCTACCAGCCGCTCGTAGACATGGAGTCGGGCACGATCGTCGGGGCGGAAGCTCTGGTGCGGTGGAAGCACCCAGAACACGGACTCGTCTCGCCCGACCGATTCATCGCTCTCGCCGAGGAGACCGGCTTGATCCTCCCGATGGGCACCTGGGTGCTACAGCGGGCATGCCACCAGGCTCGGGCCTGGCAGCTTCGATCGGACGACGTCCGGGATCTCGTGATCAACGTGAACCTTTCCGCACGCCAGCTGCAGAACCCTGACCTCGTAGATGAGGTGGCGGTCGTCCTGCGCAGCTCGGGGCTCGCGCCCGAGAGCCTCACCCTCGAGATCACCGAGAGCGTGCTGATGTCCGACACCGAAGCGGCGATCTCTCAGCTCCAGGCTCTCAAGAAGCTGGGCGTGCAACTCGCCCTGGATGACTTCGGAACGGGCTACTCATCGCTCAGCTACCTGCGGCAGTTCCCCATCGACATCCTCAAGGTGGCCAAACCCTTCGTCGACTCGCTCCTGAAGGGCGTCGAGGACGCGGCACTGGCTCACGCGATCGTCAAGATGGGCAAGACCCTGGGCCTGGAGACGATCGCAGAGGGGGTCGAGCTACGTGATCAGTGGACGCACCTGAAGAGACTCGGCTGCGACCTCGCACAGGGTTTCTACTTCTCGGCTCCCGTCGACGAGGACACGTTCGTCCGGCTGCTCGGAGAGCTGGGCACGAAGGCAAGATCACCCCGGCCCGCCGCCGAGAACCAGACCGTGATCCCTTTCCCCAGGACCGCCGGCTAGTCAATCCGTGACTAGGGGAAGCGCACCCACTCGACGTGCATCCCATCCGGCACCAACCACCGTCCTCCCCAGGTGAAGCCGTAACGCTCGAATGTCTCCACGACATCTGCGTCCAGACGTGGCCTCACGCCCGTGGGGTTCTCGAGCGCGTTCACATCCACGGCGATGCCCCACGAGTGATGTGAGAGGCGCGCGTCCGGGTCCCTTCCGATGAACCGAGCGTTGAAGCAGCCCGCGAACTGTGAGCGATCCAGCTCGCTTCCGATGCCGGCCGTGCGCACGGCCTGCAGAGCATCACGTAGTTGCGGGAGGAGGAAGCGGTGACAGGTGACGCGACCCAGCAACGGGATGGAGGCGGTGACGATGTTGTCCCGTTGCCAGGCGGGATCGATCTGGATCGCCCCGCCCGCGACAGGACGCGCCGCGAACTCCCCGAACGCCTCCTTAACCATCATCTGTGGCAGAACCGCATCACCGTATCGAAGGAAAGGCGTCTCGCCGTACGCCCGAACCCTCAGCGGCTCTGATCCCCCGAGGAGCGTGCGGAGACGACGGTCGACTCGATCGCGAGCAGTCAGCCGGGCGACGCGGATCAGGAGGAACCGATCGGCACGGTGCCAGGACCCCGGAACGGGGGCGGCCATCAACGCTTCGTAGCCTTGGGCGGTCTCATCGCTGACCACGCCGGTCACGCGCGCAGTGCGGTCTCGGAAGTCGATCTGCAGCCCCTCACCTCCGTGTCTGAGGTCGGCCGCCGTTCGCGACAGCACTAACTCCCCGGGGCGCAGCGACCCGATCAGATCTCGCTCCCCCGGCGCGACGAAGTTCGCGTACGCGACGGGATCCACGACCGCTATCTCGAAAGGGACGGCGAAGTCGTCCGGCGGGGCATCCACGATGCTCCCGGCTCGATCCCGGGTCCGTACTATCCAGTCGAGGCCGGCCTGGACGGTCGTGGCGTCGACCACACCCGGCAGCTTCTCGACGAAGCGCTCGCTCGAGGGTGGCAGGCTCCCGGGGGTCCACGCCAGGAGCACTCCTCCCTCCGGCTCTCGCGCCATGGGCTCGACGGTCGGCGACACCGGGGCCGGGACGCCTACGGGCGGCGGTGGCGACGGTGAGCCTCCCGGTTCGCCAAGGAGGAGCACCCCGGAAGCGCCCAGAGTCGCTCCCAAACACGCCGCCACGATCTTGCCGCCCCACCGACGGCCGTCCCTCATCACGTCGACTCCGCGATCGCAACGATCGTTGCGAGGTCGAAGCCGGGGGCCGAGATGGCGTGGTAGGTGCCGTCCTCGACCCACTCGAGCTCGGTACGGCCGGCGGAGAAACGCGCCCAGGACCCGCGCACCCTCACTGCCTCGTATCGCTCGCTCGACGGCCATAGCCTCTTCACGGCGTCTGAATGCGTGACGCGGATCTCGGTACTCCCATCGAGGATCTGGCTCCGTCGGTGATAAACGGACACCGTCGTTCCCGACGAGCTCGAAGAGGCCACGACGGCCCGGGCCTCGTATCCCGCGGGCAACCAGGCCGGACTCGAAACGAACTTGTAGCGGACCGCCAGTTCCGGCCCACCCCGCTCGATCCGGCGCTCACCGCTCTGGATCGTGCGAGGCGCGGGAGAGGTCTGCACGGGCAACGAGGCCGCGATACGCACCAAGCTGGCCCGCTCGAGGTTCGATTCGAGAACGATGGTCGCGTTCCCCCATCGCAGTTCCATCTGTCGCGCGCTCGTGGACGATGCCGGACGGTAATACATGACCTTGCCTCCGACGGTTATGGATTCGCTGGAGACCGAGAGCGACGATGCCGGACGCGTGATCGACATCTTCAACCACTGCATCCCACGCGCCCACGCGGCGATCCGTTGACCCGTCTTGGTCACGCCCGAGGTGTAGAACGAGAGACCGGCCAGCTCCCGCGGGACGGGCATGTCTTCGATCGCATCCGTACGCCGGAAACCGCCATCCCTCGTGACGGCGGCCGGCGGCACGCGGAAGCTCTCCCCTTCCAGGTCGGATCGGAAGGATGTGAGCGTGGCGTCATAGAGCAACGAGCGAACGTCTCGATAACCGGAATCCCGAGCCCATGCCGCCCGCTCTGGCGAGTCGCCACGAGTGACCGTGAAGCGCAAGGGGAAAGAGGTCTTTGGATCGAGCCATATATCAACACGATCCAGAGGATGGAAGGCGCGCCACGAACCTCCGAACTGCAGGGACGCGATCAAACGCTGGGCGTGGAGGTAAGGCACGCTGACATGAACCGCCTCGCGATCACGAACGCGCTCACGACCTTCCACCACGACCGCGTCAGAGTTGGCGACGCTCTCCAGCGGCAGGATCATGTCGGTGGGCACGGGGGTGGAGCCGTCGAAGGGCGGACGTCGCATGACGGCTCTCTCGCTCCAGCCCTTCGTCCGACCGCACCCGGGCAGCGCGGCGGGAGGACAGTCCAGGGGCTCCCGCAGCCACCATCCCGAGCCATTCGCGACCAGCTCGACGTCATTGACGGGCCAGCCCTCGCGTTCCGGATACGCCGTGAGGTCTCTGATCACCAGCCGGACGAGGTCCGGGGCTGCGTAAGCCACCTCGGCGTGGAAGTTGCGTTCGCGTACGAGGGGGTGCCAGCCGCGCTCCACGATTTCGTAGCCCGCTCGGTAGGGGCCGATCGCCCCAGCGGCGGCCCGGATGTCGCGACCTATCTCGTTGGCGGATGCGACCGCCGGCGGGCGATCGGAGCCCGGCAGGGACGACCCCACGATCAGAAGGGCGGCGACGACCGCCGCTACGAGTCCCACTTGCAGGTTCTCGGTCCGAACCTGCTTCCGACGTTCGCTCGGCCCCCGAGCTGAGACCGACTCGATGATCTCGTCGGCCATGTCCGGTACCGACTCGACGAGCTCGAGCCGGACGGCGGAGCGCGCTTTCTCGATGCGCGCCTTGTAAATCGAGCAGCTTGCGCATCTCTCGAGATGGGATCCGAGCCGCTCGGAGGCCTCGGGATCGAGCTCTCCATCGAGCAGGGCCGAGATCTCGGGACGCGCCTCGGCGCATACCGGTTCAGGCTTCACCGGCGTCACCTTCCTCGTCCAATAGCTCCAGGGCCAGCACGTGACGAGCGCGGTGGATGCGGCTCTTCAGCGTCCCGATCGGGATCCGCAGCATGTCGGCGGCTTCGGCATACGACGTACCAAGTACGTCGATCCACACAAGTGGTTCCCGAAGCTCGAGCGGGAGACTCGCGAGTGCCTGGCGCACCTCGAAAACCTCAGAAGGATCCTTCTCGATGTCGTCCTCGCGCGAGGCCCGTCGGCCCAACATGTCACGACGCGCTCGTCGTCGTAGTTCATCGATCGCGCAGTTGCGAGCGATGGCGAAGAGCCAGGTCGAGAAGCGGCTCTGCATCCGGTAGCGCGGTAAGTACCTGTAGATCTTCAGGAAGGCCTCCTGGGTCGCATCCTCCGCGGAGACACGCTCGCCGGTCAGATGGAAGCAGAGTCTCCAGATCGGATGCTGATACCGCCGGACTATCACCTCGAAAGCGCGCACGTCCCCACGACGAGCCGCCGCGATGACCTGCGGATCGAGGTCGTCCACTTCGGCCTCCAACTACCGCCAACCAGGAACCCCATGGTCGCGCCCCACGAAGGTTGGACGCTTCAGGAGCCCTCGGAGTTCTCCGGATCCGGAGAACCTTGGGGCGGGATCTCGACGTCTACCCGCTAAGAGGCGACCGTTGAAGGAGGACCCGATGCGCAGGCCGATCACCCTGATATCGCTGGCGATAGCCATGCTGCTGGGCCTGGCGGGACCGGCCGAAGCGGGCGGGGGCAACATGCTGGCTCTCGACCGCATCTACTACCCGGTCGGCACATCCGAGAGCGAGGCCCAACAGGCAGTCGTGTTTCGCACGGTGAAAGCGGCCGAGCGCGCGATGGGCCAGGAATGGAGCATCTATCTCATCGCCGAGCCGAGGGATTGGGACGACATCCGGCTGAAGCCGGACGATCCAAGGATCGGAACCCTGGCGCTACAACCCGGTTCGGTGGAGGGGACCGCTTTGGCGAGTTTCGCATTCACGGTGCCGCAGGTTGCGGAAGGGCGTTACATCCTTGCTCTGTGCGCAACCACCGGCTGCAAGCCGTCGGTCGGTGACCTCTACACCAGTGGGATCCACGTCGTCGAATCGGAGGCGCAAGCAGAAATCCTCCAGCGACTCGATAACACGGAGAGTCGCCAGTGGAACCTCCGTCACAGGTTACGGGAGACACGCCGGCACGAGGCAGACCTCAGGCGCGACATCGAGAGCAACCAGGATCAGATCAGGAACCTTACGGCCGACCGTGACGCCTTGCGGACGCGGCTCCGTGCCCTGGAGGATGAACCGGCCTGGAGCAGCTCGCCCGTTCCCTGGGGGATCGCACTCGTCCTCCTCGCGATCGTGGTGGTGGCCGTCACCCGTTACCTACGACCGTCGGCTCGCTGGGAGCACTACTTCGAGCCGGACGAAGACACGGAGCCCGGCGGCGAGGAACCCGGGCCATCGATAACACCCCTCTCCGTCCCGATCGCGCGGGCGAGCGAGGTATACGACGACTCGATGTGGCAGCGACCGAAGGAGCCGGTCGACTCGAACTGAGCGCCTGCCTTCAGCGGTCCGAACCCGGGAAGGAGAGGTTCGGTCCGGCCGACGGCTCACCTTCCGGCCACCGGCTCGTCACCACCTTCGTCCGGGTATAGAACCTGACACCTTCCGGCCCATAGACGTGCGAATCTCCGAACAGCGATGATTTCCACCCGCCGAACGGATAGAAGGCCACCGGGACGGGGATCGGAACGTTCACGCCCACCATGCCCACGGAGACCTCGTTCTGGAACAAGCGCGCCGAGTTGCCGTTGGCCGTGAAGATGGCGGTGCCGTTCCCATACGGGTTCGCGTTCACGATCGCTATCGCCTCGTCGAGCGAATCGCACCGAACCACGCTGAGGACGGGCCCGAAGATCTCCTCCTGGTAGATCCTCATGTCCGGCGTCACGCGGTCGAACAGCGTGGGCCCCAGGAAGAATCCTTCCTCGTTGCCCTCGACCTTGACGCCCCGACCGTCGACCGCCAGGTCGGCGCCCTCGTCGAGACCGAGGTCGACGAACGAGGCGACCTTGTCGCGGGCTTCCCCCGAGACGAGGGGCCCCATCTCGGCATCGGGATCGCTCGCCGGTCCAACTCGCAGCTTCTCGATCTTGGATCGCAGCCTGTCGATAAGGGCGTCACCGGCCTCGCCGACGGCCACGACGGCCGACACCGCCATGCAGCGTTGGCCCGTGGAACCGTAGCCGGCGCTCACGAGAGCATTCGCTGCAGCCTCCAGATCGCAATCGGGCATCACCACCATGTGGTTCTTCGCTCCCCCGAGCGCCTGGACCCGTTTCCCGTTGGCGGCGCCAGTCTCATAGATATGGCGCGCGACGGGCGTGGAACCAACGGAACTGACCGCAGCGACATCCCGGTGGGTCAGCAGCGCGTCGACGGCGACCTTGTCGCCGTGGACCACGTTCAACACGCCCGGGGGGAGTCCCGCTTCGATGAAGAGCTCGGCGAGGAAGTTCGGCGCCGATGGATCCCTCTCGGAGGGCTTCAGGACGAACGTGTTGCCGCACGCGATCGCTATGGGGAACATCCACATAGGCACCATCGCGGGGAAGTTGAACGGCGTGATCCCGGCGACCACGCCCAGAGGCTGCCGGATCGAGTACGTGTCGACACCCCGAGACACGTTCTCGGAGAAGTCGCCCTTGAGCAGCTGGCCGATCCCACAGGCGAACTCCACGACTTCGATGCCACGATCGATCTCCCCGACCGCATCGGCGACGACCTTGCCGTGTTCGGAAGAGATCATCCGGGCCAGGTCCTGCTTGCGGGAGAGGAGCAGCTCCCGGAAGGCGAACATGACGGAGGCGCGCTTGGATACGGGCACGTGGCGCCAGCTCTCGAAAGCCCGGCTCGCGTCGTCAACCGCCCGGTCGACCGCTTCTCCGTCGGCGAAGGCAACCGATCCCGTGATCTCTCCGGTCGCCGGGTCGTAGACGTCGCCCGCGCGGGCCCCCTTCTCCTCACCGGCGGCACCTCCGATGAAATGCCCGATGAACCTAACCGTGTCCTGCATCGAGCCTCCCTTCACTTCCTCGTAGGGCACCGTCGCACGAGCGCCACGGGTATGCCTTCGCCGAGGACGCGCGGATCAGGGCCGGTCTAACTCCTCCGTGTCCATGTAGGGGTAGCGGTAGTCGGTCGGGGGCGTGAACGTCTCCTTGATCGTGCGGGGGATGACCCAGCGGATCAGGTTCCACATCGAGCCCGCCTTGTCGTCGGTGCCGGAACGACGGGCACCCCCGAAGGGCTGTTGACCAACGACGGCGCCGGTCGGTTTGTCGTTGACGTAGAAGTTCCCCGCCGCGTACCGGAGCCGGTGCTTCGCGTCCACGACCGCATGCTCATCCCGGGCGAATACCGCACCCGTCAATCCGTATGGACTCGTGGAGTTCACGAGGTCGACGGCTTCATCCCAGTCGTCCTGCGGGTACACGTATGTCGTCACGATGGGACCGAACAACTCCTCGCGCATGAGGCGCGCCTTCGGGTCGTCGGTCTTGATCACGGTAGGCCGCACGAAGTAGCCACTCGAATCGTCGGCCTCTCCGCCGGCCACGATCTCGTAGTTCCCATCCGACCTGGCCTCCTCGAGCGCAGCGGAGTGCTTCTTGTACGCACGACCATCGATCACCGCTCCCATGAAATTCGAGAAGTCGGAGACGTCGCCCATCTTGATATCGGGGACCTCTCCCGCAAGGCGTTCTCGCAGCGGCTCCCAGATGTTGGACGGCACGTAGACGCGAGAGGCGGCGGAGCACTTCTGTCCCTGGTACTCGAAGGACCCTCGGATCACCGCGGTAGCGACGGCGTCAACGTCGGCAGACGGGTGGGCCAGGATGAAGTCCTTCCCGCCCGTTTCCCCCACCAAGCGCGGGTAGAACCGATAGGTACCGATGTTCTCGGCGACCTTCTGCCACAGCCAATCGAAGGTCGCCGTCGAACCGGTGAAATGTATGGCGGCGAGCTCCGGTGAGGCCAATGCAGCCTCGCCGATCTCGGGTCCCGGCCCGTGAACCATATTGATCACACCATCCGGAACCCCGGCGGCCTGGAAAAGCTTCATCAGATAGTGCGCCGAGAATGACTGCGTCAGTGAGGGCTTCCACACGACCGTGTTTCCCATCAGAGCGGGGGCCGACGGGATGTTCGCGGCGATAGACGTGAAGTTGAAGGGCGATACCGCGAACACGAAGCCTTCCAGCGGCCGGTAGTCCATCTGGTTCCACATGCCCGGAGCGGAGATCGGTTGTTCCGCGTAGATGCGGCCCGCGTACTCGACGTTGAAGCGCCAGAAGTCGATCAATTCGCAGGCGCCGTCGATCTCGGCCTGGTGCGCGGTCTTCGATTGACCGAGCATCGTGGAACCGTTGATCGTGTCGCGCCACGGCCCCGCCAGGAGCTCGGCGGCTCGTAGGAAGATCGCCATCCTCTCTTCGAAGGGAAGCGCGGACCAAGCGGGATGCGCCTTGCGTGCCGCCTCGATCGCCTGTTCCACGTGCTTGGCGCTCGACTGATGCACGTCGCCCAACACGTGCTTGGTGTCGTGCGGCATCACCGTCTCGTAGATGTCGCCACTGGTCAGCTCCTTGCGGCCGATGACCATGGGGATCTCGATGCGGTCGTCCGACATCTGCGCGAGGCGGGCCTGCAGGCTCTTACGTTCCTTGGAACCCGGGGCATAGTCCTTGACGGGCTCATTGAAGCCGGCGGGCGGTTGGAGGATGGAGAAGTTACTGATCGTTACCACCTCGCTTCGTCGCGAACGGATGTTCCTCCAGCCTAGCCCTCTCGGGGTTCGAAGCCATCCGAGCACTCCGGCCCCGCGCCTGGTGAGGCTACCGACGTGCCGGTTCCATCCCCTTCGTCCGGGCCCGGCGCAGGCGAGGTTCCCGTTGGGCCAGCCGGCCGATCCGGATCGCATGCAGATCGAAGGTTCCACCGGCTCAGATGAGGACGGAGAACGGAAGAAGCCACTCCGCAGCGGCGTTAGTCTCAATAGAACCACCGGCCAACGCGAAGGAGGACGCATGCCGTACTCGCTTCCGGATCTTCCGTACGACTACGCGGCGCTCGAGCCCCACATCGACGCCAAGACCATGGAGATCCACCACACGAAGCATCACCAGACCTACGTCGACAAGCTGAACGCGGCGATCGAAGGCACGGGTCTGGACGAGAAGTACCCGAACGTGCACGACCTGATGGCGAACTTCTCCGCCGTTCCCGAGGATAAGAAGGCCGCGGTTCGCAACCACGGTGGAGGCCACTCGAACCACACCATCTTCTGGGAGACCATGGCCTCAGGCGGAGGCGGAGATGCCTCGGGAGCGGTCGCAGACGCGATCAACGAGACCTTCGGCTCCTTCAAGGAGTTCCGCGACAAGCTCTCGGGCGACGCGACGAATCACTTCGGTTCGGGCTGGGCCTGGCTCGCATCCAAGGGGGGCAAGCTGGAAGTGATCACCTGTGCCAACCAGGACTCGCCGCTCATGGGGGGTTACACGCCGATCGTCGGCATCGACGTGTGGGAGCACGCCTACTACCTCAAGTATCAGAACAAGCGCCCGGACTACATCGAGGCGTGGTGGAACACGCTGAACTGGGACGCGATAAACGAGCGGCTCGGCTCGACCAGGTAACGCCGAGTACCACACAACGAGCGCCGGGCGCTCGAAATGTTGCACTCGACGGGGTTAGAGGTCGGCTTCGGTCAGCACCTCGATGCCGTTCTCTCTCAGGAGGGCCGCGGTCACGCCGTCGCCGGCCCGCAGCGTACGGGTGAAGGTCCCGTCGTAGAGCGCTCCGCTGCCGCACGAGGGGCTCCGGGACTTGAGGATCGCCCTCCGCGCCCCAGCCCCCTGGGCCCGCTCCAGCGCCACCCGGGCCCCCGCCAGGTAAACATCCGTCACGTCGACGCCGCTCTGGGTGACGACGTTCGCTCGCCCGGCGAGGACGTCGTGGCCGTCGCCGCCCACGATCTCGGCCGGGGGCCGGGGTGTCGGGAGGCCCCCGTCCTCCTCCGGGCAGACGAGGACTGCCCTCCCCTTCTCGGCCAGGTCCACCACCGTGCGGACCAGGTTCGAGCTGCCGTCGAATCGGCACTCGCAGCCCGCCAGGCAGGCGGAGACCAGGATCGGTAGGCCCTCACCAGGCGGCCCGGGAATGCTTGCTTTTGTCATGAGTGACCACAAGTTTCCCACTCCGGGCAGGGCGACGCGGTGGAATGGCGAAGCGAGCACGTGGGTTTTTGTTTGAAGGGCACAACAAGTGACCCCTTCCCGATGGGCAGGTATTCCCGTACAGTACGTAGAAGTAATTGCGCAGAACACAAGAGAAAGACCCGACACTTCCCCGCCTCCCGGGCCGGGGTCAGGCCACAGCCCACAGGGCGCTACCCCTCAGGGGACACAAGAGGCCGACCCCGCCGAGGCCTCCAGATGTCGGGACGCGTAGCGACGGCGTTGCGCGGCCCTGGGGAGTCGAAGGTAAGGCCCCTGACAGTCCCGAACCACGAGGTTGGTGAGTGATGAGCGAGGCCACTCGGCCGTACGAATCGAGAGAAGAGGTCGCCCACGAGGATCTCGTTCGCCAGTACCTGCGCGAGATCGGGCAGTACCCGCTTCTGACCGACATCCAAGAGGTCGAGCTCGCGAAGGCCATCGAGGATGGCGAGAAGGCCGCCGAGAAGCTCGAGAAGACCAAGAAGCTCACCCCCAAGCAGCGCACGACCCTGGAGATGACGGTCCGCGACGGCCGGAAGGCCAAGCGTCGCTTCATCCAGTCGAACCTGCGACTCGTCGTGTCGATAGCCAAGAAGTACTCGGCCGCCGGCCTCCCGCTGCTGGACCTGATCCAGGAAGGCAACCTGGGGCTCATGCGGGCGGTGGAGAAGTTCGACTACCAGCGTGGTTTCAAGTTCTCGACCTACGCGACGTGGTGGATCCGACAGGCCATCACGCGAGCGATCGCAGATAAAGCCCGCACGATCCGGATCCCCGTTCACATGGTCGAGACGCTCTACCGGGTCCGTAAGGTGCAGTCCGAGCTCCTCGAGAAACACGGTCGTGAGCCGACGATCGAGGAGATCGCCGAGCAGGCAGACCTCACGCCGGACAAGGTGCGCGAGGCGTTCCGGGTCCTGCCCGAGCCCGTCTCGCTGCACGAGCCGGTCGGCGACGAGGACGCCGAGCTCGGTGACTTCATCGAGGACGAGGATGTCGAGGGCCCCTTCCAGGCCGCAGCCGTCGCGCTGCGCCAGGAGGACCTCTGGGACATGCTGGGGGCCCTGTCCGAGCGCGAGCGCAAGGTCCTGGCCCTGCGTTTCGGCCTCATCACCGGCGAGCCCCGCACCCTCGAAGAGGTCGGTAAGGAGTTCAACCTGACCCGCGAGCGCATCCGGCAGATCGAGGCGAAGGCGCTGTCGAAGCTTCGTCACCCGAGCACGCCCGGCAAGCTGCGCGACATGGTGACCATCTAGCTCCTCTTCCGGTACGTCCCGATGTCGGGACCCAGCACGATGAGAACGGCCGATCCCGGGTGCGGCGCGAAGATGCACCGATGTCGCACCCTCCCGGCTCCGGTCCTCCCCCTCGGCCTCCACCCTCACCGGCCGGGCTCCCTCCTCCAACCACCCAACCTCCCTCGTCACGACCTCTGATGCCGCAGCCCAAGGGGGCCTGGCGACTCGGTCCGTCTCTGTGGCTGAAGCTCGGGGGGGTCGCGCTGGCCGGAGCCCTTCTCCTGCTCCTCCTGCCTCAGGGCGGAGGCGGTTCCGAGCCCCCGCTGACGTTCCTGTTGGGCGCGGGGTTCTTCCTCAGCCTGGCCGCGGCCGCCGGTCTGTACCTCGCGTTGCGGCTCGATCTGCACGTCGCCCCGAAGGTCATCCTGTTCACGCTCGCCTACAACGTGCTGATCGTCCTCATCAAGTTCGTCCTGGCCCCGCAAGGCGTCTACGAAGTGAACCGGTCGACGAACATCACCGGTTTCCTCAACATCTCGGATGCCGTCGGGGCCGCCGGCGCCGGCGCGATCGTCCTGCTCATCTACGCGGGCGTGTACACGGCCCTCTACCGCCTGACCAGGAGACGGGTCAGGGAGGTCGTCCGAGCTCGCGTGAGATCGGGGGAACGGTTCCGGCGGATCGCATTACCACTCGTGATCGGCACGGTTCTTCTCGCTGCGTTCGGCGGGCTATGGGTGGTGCTCTTCCTGCCGCTCATCATGGTCGGTAGCGGCGCCGAATACCTGACGTTCGTCTTCTCCTCGAGCCTCTCGGTGGTGATCGGGTTCGCCATCGTGGCCTCGGCCGGGCTCGCTGCGCTGGCGTTCGGATCTGTCGCCGAACAGCAACGCGTGACGGGGGACGCCGCGGTGCTCGCGAGTTTCTTCTGGTTCGGCCTCTACTTCCTGGCGCTGTATCACGCACTTTGGGTGGTTTACATACTGATCATCACGTCGATCTGGCCCCTGAAGGTCGTGACGCCGAAGTGATCGGTCGGTTGGCGCGGCTGGCGATCGTGATGCTGCGATATCGGATCGCCTTGATGCTCTGGATGTTCATGCTCCTGGGCGCGGCCAGCGGTTCGGGCACCGAGACCAACGTCGGCAAGTGGCTGGCCGCGATCGCTCTCCTGGGATGCAGCTACATCGCGGCGACCACGCTGAACGACCTGGCCGACGAGGACATCGATCGGATCAACCATCCAGGAGACGAAGGTCGTCCGCTGGTGGTGGGCGCTGCCTCTCGTCGGGAGATGCTGCTGTCGCATGTCGCGAGCGTGATCGCCACCCTGGGCTGCGGCTTGGCGCTCGGTTGGACCGGCGTCGCCATCGCGGCCGCCTCCCTCGCCATCGGTCACGCATATTCGGCCCGGCCGATCCTTCTGTCCTACCGCACCTATCTCGCTCCGCTCGTCTTGTCGGTCGCGTACGTGCTCATCCCCTTCTCCCTCGGGATGACGCTGACGGGAAGTCACCTCGAGACGCGCGGCGTCGTCCTGGCGGCGGGCCTGTTCCTGCTCTTCCTCTCTCGTATCAACCTCAAGGACTTCAGGGACCGAGCCGGCGACTCGAGATACGGGAAGCCGACGTTGCTTCTGCGATTCGGCAAGCGAACTACCTGCATGGCGAGCCTCGTGTCGCTTATCGCCGGCGACCTCCTGGTCGTTCTCGCTCTGGGCGTTCCGGCGTCGATAGCCGTCCTGGTCCAGGTGTACGTCGCCGGGATGATCTGGATGCTGCGGGCTCTGTGGCTGGCGGACGACCCCCGGACGGAACAGGTCGCGATCGGGATCGGAGCCAAGATGGGCAACGGATTCCTACTGTGTGGGCTCGCGTGGCTCGTGCTCTCGCGACAGCGGGCGGAACCGGCCGATGCGATCGCGTTCGTCACGGCTCTGACGGTCGTCTACGGCGTTCTCTTCATCCGCCTGACGGCGGAGCCGGCCGAGGTCTCGATCGGCTACAAGGGCTGACCCTCCGCCCCTTGGTGCCATCCTCATGTCGCCGCCCACGATCGTCGTGGCGGCCAACGCGCGGTTCCCTCGCCGCGTCGACCTCCGGATCACCCGAAACCATAGGCCGGTAGGCTGGGGCCGTGATCACCACGATCGTGCTCGCCACGGCCGATATCCACAAGATCCCCGAGACCGCTCAGGCGATCGCCGACCTGGACGACGTCAGCGAGGTTTACTCGGTTGCGGGCGACTACGACTTCGTGATCATGGTCCGGACGAGGACCCACGACGACCTCGCCCGGGTGGTCAGCGAGGAGATAGCCAAGGTCCCCGGCGTCGAGCGCACACAGACCCTGGTGGCCTTCAAGGTGTACTCCCGACACGACGTCGAAGCTCTCTTCTCGGTCGGATTCGAACAGGCCGACTAAGGAGGTCCCGTGCAGCTTGATGCGCTCGTGGTCCACTACCACGAGATCGGGCTCAAGGGCCGTAACCGCAACTTCTTCGAGAACGTGCTGACGCGTAACCTGAAGCGCGCGCTACGAGGCACGGGCTACAAGCGCGTGCGACAGGGGTTCGGTCGCGTGATGATCGACTTCGGTCCGGACGCGTTGCCCGAGGAAGCCGCCCAGCGCGCCGCCCGCGTGTTCGGCGTCGCCTACGTAGGCCTGGGCGTGCGCGTCCCACCGGAGCTGGAGACGATCGCACAGGTGGGACTCGAGCTGATGGGCACCGCTCCGTTCGAGACGTTCGCGGTGCGAGCGCGTCGCACGTACTCGACGCTGCCCGTGACCTCCAACGCGATCAACATCGAGATCGGTCAGCGGATAGTGGACCAGCTCGACGGCAAGGTCGACCTGAGCGCGCCGGACGCGACGCTCACGATCGAGCTCTTCGGCTCCACCGGGATCGTCTTCCGCGAGCGCAGCCGAGGCCCGGGCGGACTACCCGTCGGTGTATCGGGACGGATGCTGGCGCTGCTGTCGGGAGGCATCGACTCCCCGGTTGCCGCGTGGAGGATGGCGCGCCGGGGGGCCGAGATCGAGCTCGTCCACTTCCACGGCCGTCCCTTCACCGATCCGTCGTCGATCCGACAGGCTACGGAGCTGGCCGAGGTCTTCACTCGCTACCACCTTCGCACCTCGCTTCACCTGATCCCTCTGGGAGACGTGCAGCGCGAGATCGTCACGCACGCGCCCTCGGAGCTTCGCGTCGTCCTCTATCGCCGGGCGATGATGCGGATCTCCGCCGAGCTTGCGAGACAACGTGACGCGAAAGCGATCGTGACCGGCGATGCTCTGGGTCAGGTCGCGTCGCAGACGATCGAGAACATCACGACTGTCGACGCGGCGCAGGATGACACTCCAGTACTGCGCCCCCTCATCGGAATGGACAAGCAAGAGATCGTCGACCTCGCCAAGGAGATCGGCACGTACGAGATCTCGACCCGTCCGTACCAGGATTGCTGCGTGCTCTTCGAGCCGAGGTCGCCCGCGACCCGGGCCAACGCCCACATAGCCGAAGCGGGCGAGAGCGACCTGGACATGGATGCCCTCGTGGGAAAGGCGCTGGCCGGCATCGAGACGACGATCCTCGAGCACCCCCCCGCCGAGTACCACAGAACGAGCGCCGGGCGCTAGAGATGTTGCACTCGGCGTTGCGGGGGGCGTCAGTCGGGGCTTAGGACGCAGAACTCGTTGCCTTCGGGGTCCGCCATCACGATCCAGCTGCAGCGGTCCCCCTGGCCGATGTTGACCCGGCTCGCCCCCAGCTGCTCGAGGCGAGCGACCTCCTCCATCTGGTCGCCGTCGGGCGTCACGTCGAGGTGCACCCGGTTCTTCCCAAGCTTCCCGTCCGGGGTCTTGAGGAACAGGATCCCGGGAGCGTCGTTCGGACCGGTGATGAATACGTCGTCGTCGCTGCGATCCTCGATCTCGTAGCCGAGAGCCTCACTCCAGAACCGGCCGAGGCGCTCCGGATCGGCGCAGTCGATCACCAGCTCCGTAACGATGCTCGTCATGCAGGTAGCTTCGCGCGGCGCCCCCACCGATGGAAGCACCATGGCCGAAACCCGAGCCTAGAACTTGGAGCTGAGCGCTTTGCCCACGTTCGCGCCGAATATCTTCGCGGCCTCGAGCTTCTTGCCCAGGGTGGGAGCCGTGAACATCCGGGTGCTCGAGTCCAGCGTGGCTCGGCTCTCCTCGTTGTAGGGGTACCACCAGACGCGGCGCATCAGACCCAGCGGCTTCACGACGTGGACCGGATACACGAACTCGAGGAGGCCCTGGGGGCCGCTCAGTCGCCCGAAGCCGGACTCCCCGACACCGCCCCATGGCCCCCACGGCATCGCGGGAGTCTCGCCGTGCAGGTTCATCGTCACCGTGCCGGCTCGCAGCCTCGTGGCGACCGCGTCGACGTGGGCCGAGCTCTTCGTCCAGACCGAGACCGTCAGGTTCGCTCCCTCGTTGGCTCGCCGGACGGCCTCGTCGTCGTCACGAACGCGGACGATCTGGATCACCGGACCAAAGGTTTCGTCGCGCACGACGTCCATGTCCTCGCTGACGTTCCTGAGGATCGTGGGCGCGTACCAGAGCGAACCTTTCGAGTTCAGGGGGCCGGCCTCGGGTCCGCCCGTCACCAGTTGGGCCCCCTTGTCGACGGCATCGGCGACCTGACGAGAAACGATGTCGAGCTGACGGGAGAAGGTCAGCGAGCCGACCTCAGACCCGGGATCGTTCTCGTGGCGAACGCGGGCCAGCTTCTCCAGGAGCATCTCCTCGAACTCGTCCGCTATCGAGTCGTCGACGAACACGCGCTCGATCGAGCAGCACGTCTGACCGGCATTGAAGAAGCTCCCCCAGAGGACTCCGGAGGAGGCGATGTCCAGATCGGCATCGTCGAGGACGATCGCAGCATCCTTGGCGCCGAGCTCCATCACGGCCGGTGTCAGGTGTTTCGCCGCCGTCTCGAGGATCTTGCTTCCGGTGAAGCCCGAGCCGATGAACGCGATCTTGTCCACCGGGGCCTCGATCATCGCCGCGCCGACGGCACCGCCGCCCTGGATGACCGTCGCCACTCCCGAGGGCAATGGATCGAGGATCTTGCGCAGTAGCTCGCCGGAGCGGGGCGTTACCTCGGAAGGTTTGATGACCACCGCATTACCGGCGAACAGAGCAGGCATGAACGCCAGGAACGCGTTCGTCAGGGGATAGTTCCACGGCGTGATCGCACCGACCACTCCGTAAGGCCGTAGATCGATGCGAGACTTCGTCCCGCTCAACAGTTTCGGCGCGACGGCGCCCGACATCCACCCCACGCGTTTCGAGCGGAGGATGCGTGGCGCGGTGCGCTCCAACTCCATCATCACGATGGCCGGCGGCAGAACATCGTGCCCGAGCGCCTCGAACCGCGGCTTGCCGCATTCCTGGGAGACGACGTCCACGATCTCATCGATCATCTCGTTGAGGCGGTAGCGCACCCGGCGCAGGAGGCGAACCCTGCCTTCCGGCGGGATGGACGCCCACTCCGGCGCCACCTTGCGGGCTTGCTCGACCACCTCGGCGACCTCGGCCGGGTCCATCGTCGGGACCTCGCCGACGACCTCTCCGGTGCGGGGGTTGATCGACTTGAGGACCTTGGGCCTGGCTTTACGCGACCGCGTCGTCTTGTTCCTGGAACGTGACGTCGTCTTGGAAGCTTCAACGCCCATCAGGGTCTCCTCGGGATCGGCCGCCGGCGAAAGGTGGCATCAAGGTTACCTCTGCCCCATCCGTCAGGTTTGTGGTGAGATCGGCCCTGGCCCCATCGACCAAGACGGCGTGGGCGAGCGCGTGCGGCGCTCGAAGCTCGTCCATCAGGTCGGCCACCGACGCACCCCCGGGAAGCTCGACCTTCGCCCGGTTCCGGGCCGCGGGCGAGGGCAGGTATTCGCGCATCGCACCGAAGCAGACGATCTCGACCTGCACCGGGCAACCCTAGTCCCAGATAAGGCCGAGTGGTCTACAGATTGCGCGTAGCGAAACCTGGCGACCACTCGGCGGGTTACTTCTCGATCGGGACCCCCACGAGGCTGCCGTACTCGGTCCACGAGCCGTCGTAGTTCTTGACCTTCTCGTAGCCCAAGAGCTCCGTCAGCACGAACCACGAGTGCGACGAGCGCTCGCCGATGCGGCAGTACGTGATGACCTCCTTGTCGGGCGTGATGCCCTCGGACCCGTACAGCTCCTTGAGCTCGTCCGCGCTCTTGAAGATGCCGCTCTCGGGATCGACCGCCTTCGACCACGTGACGTTGGCCGCGCCCGGGATATGGCCTGGAACCTGTGCCTGCTCCTGCGGAAGGTGTGGCGGGGCGAGTAGCTCGCCCCGGAACTCCTCGGGCGAACGCACGTCGATCCAGGCCCCCTCGCCGGACTGAGCCCGCTTGATCACTTCCTCGCGGAAGGTGCGGATCTCGGGCCGCTCGGCACCGACTTCGTAGCTCTTAGCCTCGCGCTTAGGCTCGTCCTGTGTGAGCAAACGACTCTCGAGCTCCCACTTCTTGCGGCCACCGTTGAGGATCTTGACGTTGTCGACGCCGCGGTACTTGAACAGCCAGTAGGCGTACGCCGCGAACCAATTGTTGTTGCCTCCGTACAGGATGATCGTCTGATCGGCCGAGATGCCACGCTCACCCAGCAGCTTCGCGAGCTGTTCCTGGTTGACGAACTCCCGCCTCGGCGCGTCCTGTAGCTCGGTCTCCCAGTTGATAGCCGTCGCGTTCGGGATGTGCCCCTTCTGGTAAGCATCGAAGTCCTCGTCGACCTCGACGATCGCGATGCTGTCGTCGTCCAGGTGCTGCTCCAGCCAGTCGGTGTCGACCAGCACGTCTTTGGCGTACTCCGCCATCGCTACCTCCCCTTTTTCTTGGCTTCCAAGAGCTGCTTGATCGTTTCGAGTTGCGCGCCGGCATCGTGCAAGAGCCGCTCGAGCACTCGCACCTCGACCTCGACCTCGTCGGCCACGGCGGCCGCGACCGCCCCCGTCACGTCGACGCCGGCCTCGCCGAGGCCCCCCAGCTCGCTCTCCCAGGTGAAATAGACCTTTGCCGGGCGGCCCTTCGTCCGCCGCCGCGTTTCCGTCGCCAGGAACCCCGCCTCCACCATCAGATCGAGGTGCGCCCGGGCGACGTTGGGATGGATGTCGAACTCGTCGGCGATCTCCTTGACCGTCTTGGGCCCCGACTTCAGCAGCAAGGTCAGGATCTCGGAGCGCGTAGGGAGCGAGAGGACCTTCGCCGTGCGGGTCGCGGACGTATCTCCTAACCGGGCCATAGGCTGACTTACTAACAGCCCTTCTTACTTTTTGTCAAGTAGAAATAGGATAAATGGACACGAGCGCAGCGATGCCCTCACTGACGGGCGGACCGCAGGAGCGTTTTGCCCAGTACCTGACCCATATGGCGCGGGGCGATAACGGCTCCGCGCTCTACACCACCATTCTGCGCGCCGCGGCGGACGACGTCCGTGCCGGAGGGCGGGTTTGGGATCTGCTCGCCGACCGGGCGGAGCGCAACCTGTGGGACGACGCGCCGGCGATCCGGCTGCTGGGGGCCGTCCATCACCTGGTGCTCGCCGGTCGAGCTCCGGAGCTCGACCGCTTCTACCCGTCGGCCGGCGGCACGACGGGGCCGGAGCGCGTCTGGCCGGCCCTCGCCGAGGTCCTGGAGCGAGAGGCCGAGGCGACCCGAGCGCTCATCCCCCGACCGATCCAGACGAACGAGGTGGGCCGCTGCGCAGCACTGATCGGCGGGTTCCTGGAGGCGGCGCGGCCCGGGCTTCCCCTGCGCGTCCTCGAGATCGGCTCGAGTGCGGGGTTCAACCTGCGCTGGGACCACTATCGCTACGAGGCGCGGGGACGCTCGTGGGGACCGGACTCCCCGGTGCGGCTGTGCTCGTACAACACCCAGCGCATCCCCTCCTTCGACGTCACCGCGACCGTCGTCGAGCGCCGAGGCTGCGACCAGCATCCGGTCGACCCCACGACCGAAGAGGACCGGCTGATGCTCACCTCTTTCGTCTGGCCGGATCAGATCCACCGCCACCGTTTGCTGAAGGCGGCTCTGGAGGTCGCCGAGCGGGTACCGGTGGAGATCGATCGCGCGAACGCGGCCGAGTGGCTCCCGGATCAGCTCGCCGAGCTGCCCAAGGGCACGATGACCGTCGTATTCCACTCCATGACGATGCAGTACCTGACGCTCGAAGAGCGCGACGCGGTGCGTTCCGCGATCGGATCGGCCGGCGAGCGCGCGACGCGCGAGGCTCCCCTGGCCTGGCTACGCATGGAACCGGGAGGACGATGGGCCCACGTGGATCTGACGATGTGGCCCGGCGGCATCGGCAGGCGCTTGGCGCGGTCCGGCTACCACGGTGACCCGGTCGAATGGCTGAGCGCCGGAGGCTCCTAGGTCGCAGCGAGGGAACCGTCGACTATCTTCCGGCCGCCGACCGGCTCGTCGAGTTGCACCGTCACGACCTGGTATTCGGCGATATCGATGCACGCCTGAATGTCCGGCTTGCTGCCGTAGAAGATCGTGGCGATGACGACATCGTTGCCGTACTCGATGTCGACGTGGTCGACGCCGTAACAGTCCTCGACTCCGCCCGAGAAGAACAGCTTCAGCCGGTCGCCGCCGACGACCCGGTGGTCGTCGAAGCTGGTCGTGTAGACGTTCTTCAGGCCGGGCGTGATGTCGACCGGCCGGGCCCGGGCCTTGTCGCCGGGGTCGACGACGATCGGGTCGTGGGTCGACGACACCGGGCAGTCGGGGGCCTCGTCCGATTCGGGCGACGGACAGGTGGTCCCGGCCCCCTGATCGGAACCGGCCGGGCTCCCCGATAAGCCGCCACCCGAGGCCGGATCCGAGCCCTCAGACCCCGGAGATCCACAGGCCGCCACCAGTACGGTGATAGCCAGTAGCGTCGGGATGAGGTGCTTCGCTCTGGTCGTCATGCCCCTTCGACGCAGTGGGGCCTGCAAAGGTTCCCCGGAAGCTCGATCCCCGCTGGGCGTGCCGGAACTCCGATCCCACGTCGAGCGCGCGTTGAACCACCTATATGGGGGTTGATGTTGCTCTCGACACCTCGAGCGTCGGCCCCCAGGCAGGCCGGCTGTCAGGACGAGGTCTTGCCGCCCTCTTCCAGGGCTTCGAGAAGGGTGTTCCAGCCGAGGAGGGCGCACTTGATACGGACCGGGTACTTGACGACCCCCTTCAGCGAGATCAGGTCGCCAAGCGTCTCGACGTCGCCTTCCTCTTCCCCGGCCATCATGCGCTTGATGGACTCGGCGACCAGCTGTGCGTCCTTGGCCGGCAGCCCCTGGACCTTCTCGGTCATCATCGAGGCGCTCGCCTGCGAGATCGAACAGCCCTTGCCCTCGAATGCGATGCCCTCGACGTCGTCGCCGGCGAACTTCACGAAGAGCTCGATCTCGTCACCACACAGCGGGTTGTTGCGTTCGAGCGCAACGTCGTGCGGATCCAGGCGACCCTTGTTGCGCGGGGCGCGGTAGTGGTCGAGGATCACTTCCTTGTAGAGCTCTTCGAGGCTCAGGCGAACCACCCCTTCGCTTCCGCCATGGCGTCGATCAGAACGTCGACGTCACGCTCATCGTTGTAGACGTAGAACGATGCCCGTGCCGTCGCGGGAACACCCAGGCGCCGCATCAGCGGCTGCGCGCAGTGGTGGCCTGCCCGGATGCAGACGCCGTGCTGGTCGACGATCGTCGAGAGATCGTGGGGGTGGACGTCGTCGAGATTGAAGGAGACGACTCCCCCGCGCTTCGACACGTCCTTGGGACCGTAGATGATCGCGCCCGTCTCTTCGAGACGACCCATGGCGTACTTGGTGAGCCGGACCTCGTGGTCGCGGATCGCGTCTTCGCCGAGGGCCTCGAGATATTCGACGGCTGCACCCATGCCGACCGCTTGCGCGATGTTCATCGTGCCCGCCTCGAACTTGAAGGGAACCTCGTTCCAGGTCGCACGATCCGCCCACACCTCGCGGATCATCTCGCCGCCCCCCATGAACGGGGGCATCTCCTCCAACAGCTCGATCCGGCCGTAGAGCACACCGGCCCCCGTCGGACCGCACATCTTGTGGGACGAGTAGGCGAGGAAATCGCAATCGAGCTCGGCTACGTCCACCTTGATGTGGGGAGCCGCCTGGGCCGCGTCGACGACGACCTTGGCACCGGCGGCGTGAGCGGCGGCGGCCACTTCGGCCACCGGGTTGATCGTGCCCAGCACGTTCGACATCAAGGGAAGGGCGACCAGCTTCGTGCGCTCGGTGATGTACTCGCCGAGCAGGTCCATCCGGAGCAGGCCCTCGTCGTCGATCGGCAGGTGACGCAGGGTTGCGCCCTTCTCCTGTGTCAGGAGCTGCCACGGGATCAGATTGGAATGGTGCTCCATCTCGGTGACCAGGACCTCGTCTCCCGCGCCCACGTTCTGGTTGGCCCACGTGAAGCGGACCGCGTTGATCGACTCGGTCGTCCCGCGGGTGAAGATGATGTTGCGCGACGGCGAACCGATCCACCGGCCACACGCCTCCCGCGCTCCTTCGTAGGCTGCGGTCGCCATCTCGGAGAGCTGGTAGGCGCCGCGGTGCACGTTGGCGTTCTCGGTCTCGTAGAAACGCACGATCCGGTCGATGACCTGGCGCGGCTTCTGGCTGCTGGAGGCGGAATCCAGGTAGGTAAGCGGCTTGCCGTTCGCCGGCGTTTCGAAGATCGGGAAGTCTTTACGGATGACATCGACGTCCATGGACATGCTAATTAGACCTTAGCTCCTTCCTCCGCCGCCGCGGCGGCTATGGCTTCGTCCGAGAGACCGAGCTCCTTCGCCAGACCGGCGTAGCCCTCGGCCTCCAGGCGCTCGGCGAGCTCGAATCCGCCCGACTCGATGATGCGGCCATCGATCAGAACATGCACGCGATCGGGACGGATGTAGTTCAGGAGGCGCTGGTAGTGGGTGATCAGGAGGATGCCGACGTCGGGATTCGCCAGCTTGTTCACGCCGGCGGAGACATGCCTCAACG
>WHSQ01000038.1:28015-29651 GCA_009380005.1 Actinomycetota bacterium
GTTCACGTAGCGGTCGACCAGCTCCGAGGGGATCTCGAGGAGATCCACCTTCTCCTGGAGGAACATGCGGAACTGCATCGCGGACTTCTGATGGTCCTCGTGGATCGCGTTGTAGGCGGTGCGCAGGAAATTGACGACCGAGACACCCGGCACCTCGGTCGGGTACTGGAAGGCGAGGAAGATACCCGCCTTGGCCCGCTCGTCCGGCGCCATGGCGGTGACGTCCTGGCCCTTGTAAAGGACCGTGCCCCCGATGATCTCGTAGCCGGGCTTACCGGTAAGCACGTACGCCAGCGTCGACTTGCCGGAACCGTTCGGGCCCATCATGGCGTGGATCTTGCCCTTGTCGAGGGACAGGTTCAGACCCTTGAGGATCTCCCGGCCCTCGACCTCGACCCTGAGGTCCTCGATCTCTAGAAGCTTGTCAGTCACGTCGGCTACCACTCCTCACTCGCTGGGGGCCCACCTGGACCATCCCATCCTCGATCTTGACCTCGTAGGTGGCGACCGGCTTCGTCGCCGGGAGGATCCGGACCTCGCCCGTCACAACATTGAACCTCGAACCATGCAGGGGACATTCCACCTCGCAGTCGTCGGGATCGAACTCGCCCTCTGTTAGTTCCGTCTGCTCGTGCGTGCAGTAGTCGTGAACCGCGTACACGTCGTCCCCGACCCGGTACAACCCGATGGGCTCGCCGTGGGCTATCACCTGCTTCATACCTCCGTCCGGGATCTCCTCGAGCCGCCCGACGGCTTCGAAGTCCACCATCACGCGCTCTCCTTCTCCACCCGCTCGAGCAAGTCGCCGAGCTCGAGTTCCTTGCCGCCCTCCACCTTGGTGGCGATCGCATCGGCGAGGCGATCGCGGACCGACGGTACACGGATGCGGTCGAGCACGTCGCCGAAGAAGCCGAACACGATCAGCTTCTGCGCAGTCAGGCGATCGATGCCGCGGCTCATCAGGTAGAAGAGATGCTCCTCCTCCACCGGTGAAACCGTGGCGCCGTGCGTGCATCGCACCTCGTTCGCCTCGATCTCCAGCTGGGGGATCGAGCGCGCCATAGCTTCGTCGGACAGAACCAGGTTGCGATTCGCTTGATAGGCGTCGGTACCCTGAGCTCCCTTGAGCACCTTTATGAGCCCGGAATATTCGGAACGTGACCGCTCCTTGAGAGCGCCCTTGTAGAGGAGATCGGAGGTCGTGTTGGGTGCATTGTGCGACTGGAGGGTCCGCTGGGCGAAATGCTGGTCCTCGTCGGCGAAGTAGAGGCCGAGAAGCTCCGAGAACGAGCCCTGGCCCTTCAGCACGGACTCGACCTGGGTCCGGGCGAAACGGGAGCCGAGGTTCACCGCCAGGCTCCGTACGGTCGAGTCACGATGTCCGGTGAAACGCTGGGTTTGGAAGTGATGGACGTTGCGGCCCCATACCTGCAGGGAGATGTAGTTGACCGTTGCACCGTCCCGGGCATCGACCTCGACGACGCTGGCGCAGATCGACTCCTCGTCGGCCTCTGCGGAGTCGAACCGGTCCACGAAGGTGAGGCTCGCGTTGCGGTCGACGACGATGGTCGTGTGCGGGAACGTGGAGCCACCGGGAGCCACGCCGCGCAGGAGCCCCACCGGGACCTCGGCTTCG
>WHSQ01000390.1 GCA_009380005.1 Actinomycetota bacterium
GTCTTGAGAGGGAACCTACGCCCGTCCTCATTTACACCGAGGCTGCGACGCGACCATCGGCCGCTGACGCCCCATCTGCATGACAGCCTCGACGACGGCCTCCTGCTGCTGCGGCGTGTACGTCTTGGCCGTGAGGTGATCAAACTTGGCGCGGACCTCGACCTGCGACAGCGCGTTGCCAGGGTCGCCCTTGGGCACATCCACCCGGGACTCCATGGTGCCACCGCTGGTCACGACTGTGGCCCACGCGCGCCACTGTCCGGGGTAGTGCCGGTCGAGCTCAGCGTCGCCGACGCACTCCACCCGCTCCATGACCTCCCGGACCGCGTCCGAGGCAATCACCTCCGGCTGGTACTCGTCCAAGCCGGCCCGGCCGTGGATGAGGGCCACAGCCACCGCGAAGGGGAGGCTGAACTGCGCATCGACTACGGAGCGGGGGGCGCGCTTGGCCTCAGCCGGCTCGGCCACGATCCCGATGCCGGCACTGGGGATCCCGACGACGATCTCCTTGCAGTCCCGCCAGTCAAAGTCGTGCTGCCTGCGGAGCTTGAGCACGGCGTCCAGCGCCGTTTGGTTGTAGCGGGCAGCAGGCGTGCGGCTTCAGGCTGGTCGCCATGATCTCAAGGGGCCGCTCACCCCAGCCAGCAAGGAGCTCGCCGGGGTGCGCGTCGTCGGTGTAGCCGGCGAGGAACGCCCGCGATCCGGCTACCCCGTCTCTGGTCCCGACGTAGCCCTCGGCCGCTAGGAGTGCGGCCTCGACGCCGCAGCGAGCGGCGTTGTCCGGGT
>WHSQ01000391.1 GCA_009380005.1 Actinomycetota bacterium
CTGACAACCGCGATCATCGTCGACCAGGAGCGGATGGGCTCCAACCCCCGCTCCACCGTCGGCACCGCCACCGACGCGAACGCGATGCTCCGGATCCTCTTCAGCCGGCTCGGGCAGCCGCACATCGGCTCGGCCCAGGCGTTCTCCTTCAATGTCGCATCGATCAGCGGAGCGGGTGCGGTCACCCTGGAGCGCGCCGGACAGACCGTAAAGGAGCGCCGCAGCTTCAGCATCACCGGCGGCATGTGTCCGCGCTGCGAGGGCAGGGGCTCGGTCACCGACTTCGACCTGTCTGCGCTGTACGACGACAGCTTGTCGCTCTACGAGGGCGCGCTCACGGTCCCCGGCTACAGCATGGACGGCTGGTACGGCCGCATTTTCAGTGGCTCGGGCTTCTTCGACATGGACAAGCCGATCAAGAAGTTCACCAAGAAGCAGCTGCACGACCTGCTCTACAAGGAGCCGACCAAGATCAAGGTTGAGGGCATCAACCTGACGTACGAGGGGCTGATCCCGAAGATCCAGAAGTCGATGCTCGCCAAGGACACGGAGGCGATGCAGCCGCACATCCGCGCCTTCGTGGAGCGGGCGGTGACGTTCGCGACCTGTCCCCAGTGTGACGGCACCCGACTGACCGAGGAAGCACGGTCCTCGAAGATCAACGGGAAGAACATCGCCGACGCCTGCGCGATGCAGATCAGCGACCTGGCCGACTGGATCCGGGAGCTCGACGAACCGTCGGTGGCCCCGCTGCTCACCGGGCTGCAACATCTCCTCGACTCGTT
>WHSQ01000392.1 GCA_009380005.1 Actinomycetota bacterium
TCCAGACCGCGGATCCTAGTGGACCTACTGTCCGGAACCCTCGGGGCGGGCCATACCAGTTCCGGCTGTCGGGGGTGGACGGGCAGGATTTGTCCGCCGAGGCGCAGCCGGACGGGTCGTGGGCGTTCTATCAGGCTCCGCATGCCGGGCCGGCGTTTGTGCTGGAGGCGCCGTTCGCGTTGGACGCGGCGGGGGAGGGTGAGGTCGCCGAGCCGCAGCGGGATGCGGTGTCGCTGGAGGTGCGGCGGGTGCAGGACCGGCACCGGGGCCGGTTCTTTGTGGTGGATGTGGTGGTGGACCGGGCCTGGTTGAGCTCGGGCGAGCGGCGGTTCCCGGTGGTGATCGACCCCACGATCACGATCGGGCCGCCGTTTGACGGGGACTTCATCGCCGACTGCCCGAACTGCACGCCGTTCGTGGATGACACGCTGTTCGTGGGCACCAGCGACGACAACGTCTGGTGGGGGGCGTTGCGGTTTGATCTGGGGGCGCTGCCGCCGGGCGCACAGGTGACCGGCGCGGCGTTGGAGCTGTTCTGGGACGGGTTCTGCATCGCGGTGAGCAGTGGGGGGCATTGCGGTGGCAACGCCCACACGCTGCAGGTGCAGCGTCTGGACGGGGAGTGGGATGGTGACACGACGAGCTCGGAGCTGGTGGTGGTTGACGGGGTGCTGGCCGAGGCCACGCTGCCCGCCGGCGCCGACGAGGACTGGATGCGCTGGGATGTGACCGCTGCGGTCCAGCGGTGGGCCGATGGCACCTGGGCCAACCATGGGCTG
>WHSQ01000393.1 GCA_009380005.1 Actinomycetota bacterium
AGAGGTTCTTCGCTAGTACCGGGTAGGCCCGGACGGGTTCGGCGAAGCCTCGAAGCTCGAGGTCCTTCGCCGCATCGAAGGTCAGGGTCTTGCCGGCGCACAACTCGCGCACCGCGTGAGACACCAGGATCCCTCCCGGCTCCGCGCTCGCACACAGCCGAGCCGCCAGTTGCACCGCGGTGCCGAACAGGTCGCCCTTCTCGGTGAGCGGCTCCCCCGCCGAGATCCCGATCCGCACCTGCATCGAACCTTCGGCGTCGGTAGCGCTCGCCTCTGCGAACCGGCCCTGCACCGCCACCGCACACCCGACCGCCTTCGACGCTGAGGTGAACGACGCCATGATCCCGTCGCCGGTGTGCTTGATCTCGCGTCCGTCGTGCTCGTCGAGGGCCTGACGCACCGCTTCGTCATGCCGGCGAAGGACCACCATCGCGCCCTCGTCGCCCAGTCGCTGCGTCAGCTCGGTCGAGCCAACGATGTCCGTGAAGAAGATCGTTCGGAAGGCGGAGGCTTCGTAGGCGGTCCCGGAAGCGAACCGCGGAGGAGAGCCCAGGAACCGCTCGAGCTCGTCCGGCTCCACCTCGATGATGTCGAGCGGGATCAGTCCGTGAGCCGCCCGGTGGACGTCCACGGCGGCTTCCGCGCTGGGGGCCTCGACCAGGCAGAACGCGTGCTGCCGCTGGTAGTCGAACCAGTAGCTCAGGTACCGGACGTCGTGCCCTTCCTGGATGGCCTCGTCGAGCCGATGGGCGTCGGCGACGTCGGCGGCGCTCACCCC
>WHSQ01000394.1 GCA_009380005.1 Actinomycetota bacterium
AGCAGATCGCTGACCAACTGCGCGCGCAGATCGTCAGCGAACAACTGGCCCCCGGGCAGAAGCTGCCCTCGGAGCGCGAGCTGATGGAGACGTATGACACCGCCCGGGCGACGATCCGCCAGGCGTTGCGTGTCCTCTTGGCCGAAGGACTGGTCGAATCACGGCGCGGCGTTGGCGTATTCGTCCGACAGCGCGGACCAGTCCGCCGCCTCGCCGCCGACCGGTTCGCCCGCCGGCACCGCGAAGCCGGCAAGGCAGCGCTCACCTACGAGGCTGAGAGCCAGGGGCGCACCGTCCGGCAGGAACTCCTGGAGCTAGCCGAGGTCCCAGCGCCCGAGACGGTCGCCGTGCGCCTGGACATCGACGAGGACAAACCCGTCTTCGTCCGCCGGCGCCGCATGTTCATCGACGAGACACCCATGCAGCTGGCCGACAGCTACTTCCCACTGGAAATCGCCCAAGGCCGAATCCGCGAAGAGAACAGCGGCCCCGGAGGCGTCTACGCTCGCATCGAAGACGCCGGGCACACCCTCACCCGCTTCACCGAAGAACTCAGCTTCCGCATGCCCACCCCCGACGAAGCCCGAGCACTCCACCTCGGCAGCGGCGTCCCCGTCATCGACCTCATCCGCATCGCCTACGCCGGAGACCACCCCGTCGAGGTCTTCACCGCCGTCATGGCCGGCGACAAACACATCTTCCAATACGAGTTCCCGGCTACTTAGCCTCGATGTTTCGTGTGACTGCTTGGGCGCCGGGGGGTGGTTGCATAGGA
>WHSQ01000395.1 GCA_009380005.1 Actinomycetota bacterium
CCAGGCGGGCTCTACCCACTCGCCGAGTCGGTGGTTCGAGTCCACCCGCCGCTACCAGTCGAAGCGTGGAGCCGCCAGGCGGGCTCTACCCACTCGCCGAGTCGGTGGTTCGAGTCCACCCGCCGCTACGAGTCGAAGCGTGGAGCCGCCCAGGCGGGCTCTACCTGACTTGCTGGTTCCCCCAGCTTGCTGGGCAAGATGCGTCGCGTCCGGCCTAGGTGTAAGTCCTAAAGACGTTGTTCACTCGGAAGCCGAAGTCCCCGGTTGGAAGTGGAGGAGGATCTACGTCCTGGAACCAGCCACGTTCATTCCAACCGGGAATCTTTGTCTGGAACCCCCTTCGCGTACGTGAAGGCAAACTGGAACGTCCGTGGGAACATCAGCGTGCTCCTTGAAACAGATATGTTGTGGAAGTCGAGCTCGGACCTCAGGGGCTGCTCCATAGCATGGAAAAGTCCACAGGTCCGTGATAGTCCTCAGTCATATCTCGGATGAAGCTTGTTCGGTGCGAGCGCGGGCGACTGCTACTCACGATGGGTTCTCCTTGACCCGCGAGACTTCTTCTTCACCACGATGGGTGGTCACAGGGATGCCCTGACCGACATGTGCTCTAATCCTACTGAGGCTTTTCCTCCAGTCTTCCTGGATCGCTGAAGCTGCGCCCTGGAAATCGTCGCGATTCAAAGCTGATAGCAGGAACGTGTGCTCTGAGTGAGAGGCAGGGATAAGCACGCCGCCCCCGAAGTACGCGTGCTCGTGCCGCCTAAGTGTGGTC
>WHSQ01000396.1 GCA_009380005.1 Actinomycetota bacterium
TGTCATCGACCGTGGGGACGGGATCGCGGTGGACGACATCTGCGTCACCACCGCCAACGGGTCGGGACGGGATCTGCGCCGCTCGCTGCCGCGGTACCACCACGCCCTCGTTCTGGATCGTCGCGAGGGCGATGCCAACCTCCGGGGGCAGGGGGTAGCTGAGCAGTTGCGGACGCACCAAGACCACCTGGAGCTCGACGTCCATGCGGTCCATGTCTTGCAGACGTCGTGAGGTGTCGACCATGCCCGGGGGAGAGGGCCGTTCCTCACGTCGGTGCTGTAGTGAGGAAGATCCGGTCCCCGTCCTCGTCGAGTTTCGGGATCCCGACGGACGCGACCCGTCGCATCTCCTCGAGGCAGTCAGGGACCAGGATGTGAGCATGGACGTCCGTGATCGGCATGAACGTCTCCTCGCGGTGGTCGTCGGTCCGTGGCCTCTCGGCTCGTAGCCGGCCTCGGGGGGACACCGGCGCTGTCGAAATGCGTGTCGGCTCGCATCCCGGGAGTCCGGGGGGTGCGTTGCCACCGGGCGGGCCCCGTGCGTAGGTCCGACAGCTCGATCGGTGCCCCACCTTCGGCCGCGGATCGAGCGATCGCTTGGAGGATCGCCACGACCTCGAGCCCCTCGGGGCCGCCGGTCTCGGGCGTCGTCCCCGAGCGGACGTTGTCGACGAAGGCCTCGACGCTCGCCAGCACCGGGTCGATCGGGGTGACGGGCAGGTCCCTGGCCGCCTCCTCGTCGCGTGCCTGGACGAGAAGACGGTCGCCGTCCTC
>WHSQ01000397.1 GCA_009380005.1 Actinomycetota bacterium
ATCTGCGAGGCGTCCGCGCTCATCCCGTATTTGGCCAGCTCGTTCAACCGGCGCGTCGGTGCCAGGCTCTCGGCGCCGAGGTCGGCCATGCCCAGGCCCATCACCTCCGCGACCTGATCCAGCGCTTTGATCATCGTCGGGCCGCTGCCGCGCGGCGGCGGACCCTTCCGCCAGCGCTCCAGATCCGACACCCGCGACCCGGGCGGGACCTCCAGCAACTGGTCCAGCACGTACCGCTGGCCCACCGTCAGCAAGCCTTCCAGCACACCCCACAGGCGGCGAGTCGTGTCGTCGCGGACCTTGGCGACCAGCCGCGCCAGCGTCGTCACGCCCGGCAGCAGCGCCTTCCGCTCCCGCAGCCACGCCACCGCATCGGTGAAGATCGCCTTCGGACCATCCCCCGACGTCCACGACCGGGCCGCCACCCACGACCGCAGGTCAGCCTCAACGGCCGTGAACTCCTTCAGCTCGTACACCCGGCGGATCTCCCACTGATGATCCAACTTCGTCTTCGCCCGCTCGGTGTACCGCTTTACCGTCGACGGGTCGGCGATCCCCAGCTGCTCAGAGACGAAGTCCAGCACCACCACCGGCACATCCTCCAGGAATGATCCGACCCACCGCACCGTGACGAGTTGGAGGGCGTACCCCAACTTCATGTGTCCGCCGCGACGGCGCTCGATAAGCGCCCGGTCCTCGTCGTCGAGGAAGAACACCCGCTCCAGGTCCGCCTGCGACGGCACCCCTGCGTAGCGGCCGTAGGCCGCCGCCTC
>WHSQ01000398.1 GCA_009380005.1 Actinomycetota bacterium
CGACGTCACGATCAGCACGCGCAGCGGCCGATCGGTCGGCTCGCGTCAGCACGCACCATCGTTCCCCACGGCAGGCGCAATCGATCCACAGCATCGCTACCCGTCTTGTTCCTTGGCTTCGTCAACCGACGGAGTGCTTCCTGAAGCACACGCCGGCGGGCGACACCTCCGAACCGAAGGGCCGTCACGATGCTTCGCCACGGTTCCCTGACGCCGACATCGGCAACCTGAACGCCAGCACAACGGTCACGTAGGCGACGACAAGGATCAGGACGCCCACGGGGATGTGGTACGCCAGAACCGACGAGCCTTCGTTGGACGCGAGACCGAGTCGCAGTTGGATGTGCAGCAACACGTACTGGCCGACACAGAGGCCGAAGAACGGCCACCGGTGCCGATACCGCGTGAACGGGGCCAAGATTGCCAACAGCAGCGAGGCGTTGTAGAGGATTCCGCCGATCACGAGGTGAAACTGTGCAAGATCGACGCCCTCGCTCGGTTGGAAGTAGGAGAACGAGCCCACGACCGGCTGGATCGACGCGAGAACTGCGGCAACAACGGCAACGGCACGGACCAGCTTGTGAAGGCCCCGTCTCACCGGCGGCCCCTTTCGATAACTCGGGGATGAGGCTTGTGCGGCATCGGCCTCCGCATCGGCGATCGGCCGGTCAGGGAATATGGGCGTAGGCATGCAGCCTGCGAGCGGGAGATTGATCGACTAGCCTCGATGTTTCGTCTGACGTGATCGCGGCTGGTTGTGAGGCTTGGTAGGG
>WHSQ01000399.1:0-287 GCA_009380005.1 Actinomycetota bacterium
GGAGGACCTTCCGTTTGCGTTGGTGGAGCCGCTCCGGGCACTGTTCAAGGACGAAGTTCGGACCGTGGGCGCCGAGCTCGGCCTGCCGGAGGATATGGTCTGGCGCCACCCCTTTCCGGGTCCCGGGCTGAGCATCCGAGTGCTCGGAGAAGTGACGGCGGAGCGGCTGGAGACGCTGCGCGCGGCAGATTGGATCGTCATGAACGAAGTGAAGCACGCGGGCCTCTACCGCCAGCTCTGGCAGAGCTTCGCAGTCCTCACTCCCATGCGGACCGTCGGGGTCATGG
>WHSQ01000399.1:297-771 GCA_009380005.1 Actinomycetota bacterium
TCACATCTCAAGACGCGATGACCGCGGACTGGGCAAGGGTTCCTTACGATCTCCTCGCCCGTATTTCGAGCCGGATCATTAACGAAGTACCTCTCGTGAACCGCGTCGTCTACGACATCACTTCGAAGCCACCCGGCACGATCGAGTGGGAATGAGCGTAATGAGGACCACCTTGATCACGGCCCTCTCCCTTCCCGACGGAGCGGGAGTGGTTCCCATCCCATGAAGGTTCTGGTCGTAGGGTCGGGTGGCCGCGAGCACGCGCTTCTGTGGAAGCTGCTGGGAAGTCCCGACGTCGAGGCGGTGCTCTGTGCGCCGGGCAACGCGGGCACCCGTGCACTGGCTCAGTCCGTCGACGCGAGTCCCTCTGATCCATCGGAGCTCCTGGCGTGCGCGCGAGAGCAGCGTGTGGACCTCACCATCGTGGGCCCTGAGCAACCGCTCGCGAACGGGATCGTTGATCTCTTCACTGCC
>WHSQ01000039.1 GCA_009380005.1 Actinomycetota bacterium
CACACGTCGCTCCGCTACGGCGATCCCGGCTACATGCAGCCGCGCCGGTCCATGCACCCCGCGATCCGCACCGGGGCGAACGACGAGGGTGCAATGGGCGTCGCGCACGAGCTCCACGAACCGCAGCGTGAGACGAACCTGCGGGTGCGTCTCGACGAGTACCTCCGATACGGCCTCGAGGCTGGGTTCTTCTACGCCACCTGATCAACGCGAAGGGAGAGACTGATGTCCGCCGATATCAGCCGCATGAGGTTCGATCCGCTCCGCGACCACGCCGGCGTCGTCCTCCAGCAGGGGAGGTTGCTCCTCGACGCCGACTTCAACGAGCTCGGGGCGCTGCTCGACCGCCGCTTTCGAGCCGAGACCACCGATCTGACCTCGTTGGGCCCCGACCCCGGCCATGCCGGCGCGGCGTGGGTGCCGCGCCAGACACCCGACGCCTTCCGGGTGACGCTCTCCGGGGGCGAGCTCTCGATCGGCCGCGGGCGGATGTACGTGGACGGACTGCTGGCCGAGAACCACGGAGCGCCTCCCTACGGCTTCGACCCGCTTCTGTCGGAGCGCACGGGTACGACCGATACTCCCTACGGTCAGCAGCCGTACTGGCGCACTCCCGACCCGCTGCCCACCGGCGGCCCCCATCTTGCGTACCTCGACGTCTGGCAGCGCGAGGTGACCCACCTGGAGGATCCGAACCTGGTGGAGCCGGCGATCGGCGTGGATACCGCGGCGCGCTGGCAGACGGTCTGGCAGGTGCGACTGCTGCCCGAAGTCGGCGACATCACCTGTGCCACGGAGGACGACGACTTCCCGAACTGGCTCGACGTCATTGCGCCGTCGGCCGGACGTCTGACCACGGACACCGTCGAGGTCGACGTCGAGGACGACCAATGTGAACTGCCGCCCACCGGCGGCTATAGGGGGCTCGAGAACCAGACCTACCGGGTCGAGATCCACACCGGCGGCGCGCCCGGCTCGGCAACCTTCAAGTGGTCTCGCGACAACGCGTCGGTGGTCATGCCGGTCGTCGAGATGGTGTCGCCGACGGTGCTGCGACTTGCATCGCTCGGTCGCGACGACGTCCTGCGGGTGGCGACCGGCGATTGGGTTGAGATCGTCGACGACCACTACGAGTTCGACCAACGGCCGGGTGAGATCCGGAAGGTCACGGTCGACGAGGCCGCGCGCACGATCACATTCAGCGGAGCGATACCTACGGACCTTCGCCCTGCCGATCCCCAGGACGCCAGTGCGCGGCATCTCCGCGTGCGACGCTGGGACCAGGCGGGTGTTGTACGCAGCGGGGCCGGCGCGCAACTCGTCAACCTTGATGCTCCCGGATCGACCGGTGTCATCAACGTGCCGGCCGGCGAAACCACGCAGGTCGTACTCGAGCACGGTGTGGTTGTGTCCTTCTCGCTGGCCGCCGGGGGCGGGGAATTCCACGCCGGCGACCACTGGATCTTCGCGGCCCGTACGGAGGACACGTCGGTGGAGCTCCTCGAGGCCGCCCCGCCACTGGGCATCCACCACCACTACGCCCGCCTGGGCATCGTCACGCTCCCCGACTCGGAGACCGACTGCCGGCGACTCGTGCCCGATCTGCCCCCTCATGCGGATGACCTGGACCATCACAACAAGCACTTGCACGGATGGGGGATCGTCTGTGGGCTGAAGGTCGTGTGCGGGCCCGACGACGACGGAGTACGGGACAGAGTGACCGTCAAGGAGGGCTACGCGCTCGACTGCGAGGGGCGCGGGATCTTCGTGGACTCGGGGGAAGAGCTGGACGTCCTCGGGCGCATCTCGAGATCCGACGAGTTGCAGAAGGCGATAGACGAGGACGGTGACGGCGAGGTTTGCATCATGCTCGAGCGCGACAGCGACGGAAAGCCCTCGTTCTCTCTGGAGCCGTACGACCCGTCCAAGGACACATTGCAGTCTTTGCTGTCCGGTACGTTACTGATGGACTTCTACCTCGACTGCATCGCGCCGCTCGAGCAGTTCTTCCGTGACGAGCTCACGCCGTCGGAGGAAGAACAAGACCTGCCCGCAGGGCCAGTGGAGCAGCGAGTTGCGGCTCTCACGAACCTGCTCGCCCAGCCGATCAACCCCAAGTCCGGACAGAACATCTTCCTCTCCGAGCGGGAGCACAAGATCTTGTTCGAGTTCTATAACAAGCTGCGCGCCCTGCTGAAGAGTCAGACGTTTTGTGCGATGTTCGCCACCGCGCGACCCTTTCCCGACTATCCGTTCTCTGATCTCGGCCTCGACACGATCTTCGCCAAGAACCGCCACCTCCGGATCCGATCCCGGCCCAACTCCCCAGAGGCCTACTCGGTGGGGCCGGGATTCAATCCGAAAGGACCGGCGACTCTGATCAACCGTTACGACATCGAAGCCAACCTGCTCGTCGGCCAGATCGATCCGATCGCGGGCATGCAGACCGCCGACAAGGTGGCGGACAGCGGAGCCGGCGCCGTCCAGGACGTCGCGTTCTCGCTGGACGGCAAGTCGATCTACACGGTGATCCCGACGCGCGCAGGCGAGAACAGTTTCTTCCGGGCGGGACGTGTTACCGAGCAGGACGTCGATTGGGACAGCATCGTCACCGTGTGCGGCGTCAAGTTCGTGTCCCTCGCCGTGGTACCTACCGATCGGGACCACGTATATGCGATCGGGATGGACGGCAAGAGCACCACGCTCACCGGCCTCGGGCTCTACCGCATCGATCCTTCGAACGTTGATCCGAACATGCAGCCGATCGCGTCATTCAACGCCTGCGGCCACTTGGTGGCCGGAGCCGATGGTCGTGTCTTCGCCACTGCAGCAGGGGAGGGCGAAGATGCTTCGAGTTACGACCGGGTCGTGGTCATCGAGGCGCCCGAGGGGAACGCCGTCGGAGAGATATCCCTCGAGGGGCGAGGGCAGGACGACATCGCGGTGCAGTCGACGAAGGAGGGCGCGCCGTCCGATGCTCTATTCACCGTGACGGGTGTCGGGGCCGACGACAGGACCTTGTTCGTCCACGATCCCTTTAGCGCCGACGTCCTGGCGCAGGCGAACCTCCCCTCGACGACCGTTCGTCTTCAGACCGTTCCGGCCGCCGGGGCACTGACGTATTCGTCCGAGGACGGCTATCTCCTGGGGCTGATGGACACGGGGGAGTTCGTCCACGTCGCCGAGTGGATGCTGCCGACTCAAGTTGGACCGATCGCTCTCGCCCGGCAGGAGGACTTGGAGAAGATCCTGGTGCTCAACTACCTGAGCAACACGGTGAGCGTGGTAGATCAAGATCTCTTCCGGCCCGACTTCGAGTTCGACTTCGACGCATTGCACACGTACCGGAAGGAAGCCATCGAGGCTTACACGGATCTGCTTGCAGGCCTGCTCCAGTACCTCAAGGACTGTCTCTGCGACCATCTACTCGTGGAGTGCCCGGAGTGCAACGGGGATGAGACCATCTATCTCGGTTGCGTGAGCATCCGCTCTAACCAGGTGCACAAGGTATGCAACTTCTCCCGACGCAAGTACGTCAAGAGTTTCCCGACGGTGGGGTACTGGCTCTCCGCGATCCCCATCTACCCGATGCTCACGGCGCTGGTCGAGAGATTCTGCTGTCTGGTGCTGCCGGACATCTTCGCCAGATACCAGGTTTCGGACTCGCCCGAGGAGGACCACGTGAGGACCAGCATGCTGCAGGGCTGGGTATCTTCGGCGCACGACTTCGATATCGCGTCGAAGATCGGCGATCTTCTGGCACGAACGCGGGGCGTGCGCAACGTCGCGCTGGGAGCGGCGAGCGCACCAAGCCCGGCTATCGCCCCGGCGACTCGCGTTCGACCCGCGGAGATCGTGGAACAGCCGGTATCCACGGCGATCGATGTCCTCGAAGCCAAAGATGTCAGGGTCGAGACGAAGACGGTCGGAGACACGCCGCGCGGCGACCTGCGAGCCTTGGCAACCGGCCTGATCTCCCCGGCGCCTGGGAGTACCGTGACTCTGTACGAAGACGACCAGGTGGTTCGCTTCTACACGGTCGAGCCGCCTGGGATAGACACCCGTGTCGAAAGTCTGGCGTCAGAGCTCCAGACCGCGAGGGACGACATCGGCAAACGTGACGACCAGCTGTCGAAGTTGCGGTCCGAGGTCGCGTCGTTGAAGAAGCGTCAGGGCGAGTTGGAAAAGGCACCCGGGCGCCTGGACGAGCTGGTGCGCGAGGTCGAGGAACTTCGCACGCTGAATCAAGAGATGAGGAGATTCCTGGATAACCAATGAGCGGGTGGATGGGTTCACGCCAGGAGGGGTCTTATGGCGCGGGGGATCCGCGCCAGCCGGCCCCACCAAGCAGAATCGTAGGTGATCGTTGACTTGCAAGTTGGAAAATGCCAGTCGTGGACCTGACTCGGTACCAGAGACCAATCCGGGTGATCCCCCACACGCATTGGGATCGTGAGTGGTACCTCTCCTTTGAGCAATTCCGGGATCAGCTCGTCGAAACGATGGATCTTGTCCTGGAGCTTCTGGATCGGGATGATCGCTGGACGCATTTCCACCTTGACGGGCAGACGGCGATGATCGACGACTATCTCGAGGTGCGCCCCGAGCGCGAAGCGGAGTTAGGGGCACATATCTCCGAGGGGAGGCTATCGTGCGGGCCGTGGACCACGTTGGTCGACGAGTTCCTCGTCTCGGGCGAATCGATCATCCGTGATCTCGAAGACGGTCTCAGGCGCGCCGACCAACTGGGCGGCGCGCTTCGGATCGGCTACCTGCCAGATCAGTTCGGACACGTCGGTCAGATGCCCCAGCTGCTTCGTCTCTTCGGCATTGACCGAGCAGTCGTGTGGCGAGGTGTCCCCAGAGAGATCGTCGAAACCAGTTTCATGTGGTCGTCACCCGACGGATCCCGCGTTGAAGTCCTCTACCTCCCATTCGGTTACGGCCACGGGCGGAAACTCGCGATCGAGCCGGACCTGTTCTCGGAGCACTTGCAGGCCGAAGCGACGAGGTTCGAGGAGTTCCTCGGAGACGGCGAGCCGCTGCTCGTCATGCTCGGAGGCGATCACGTCAGACCCGCGCCCTCTCTACCCGACCGGCTGGATGAGTCGCGCCGAGCAGGATTGGACATCGAGTTCACTTCCTTGCTTCGGATCGTTTCGGACCGGCCCGCCCCGGCACGGAGCTGGTCCGGCGAACTGCGGTCCGCCGCACGCGCCAACCTTCTGCCCAACACCTATTCGGCACGGATCGCTCAGAAGATGGAGAGAGCGCGTGCGGAGCATCTCATCGAGCGGTACGCGGAACCTCTCGCGGCGCTGGTCCCGGGAGTCCGCTGGCCCGAAGAAGAGCTCCGGAGAGCCTGGCAACTGCTTCATCTGAACGGGGCTCACGATTCCGTGTGTGGGTGTTCCACGGACGAAGTAGCTCGTGCGGTCGATGCTCGCACCGAGGAGGTCCAGCAGATAGCGATTTCGATCGCAACCGGCGCACTCGAGCATCTGGCGGCTCAGGTCGCGGAGGCCGGAACCGTAACGTTCAATCCATCGCCGTTCGAACGAGACGGTGTTCCGGCTCTGGGATGGAGGTTGACAGGGGATGGACGTCAGTCACCGGTCCGGGCAGATTTAGTCGCGGGCGCGGACGGTGCGCGGGTCCATCTGGGCGGCGAAGAAGTGCGATTCACGTTAGAAGACCAAGGCGACGAAGGGGACCTCTACACGTTCAGCCCCAGCGGGGATGTACGACACCCTGAGGAAATCTCGCAGATCGGTGACCAGGTCCGCTTCGTGTTCGATACTTGCGATGCCTTGGTCGCAGCGCGGATGGCGCCGGGGGAGCCGTTCGTTCGCCTGACGGTCCGTATCGATAACCGGTCTCCCGACCATCGATTACGGCTCGTTTGCGCTCTCCCTGAGCGCGTCGAACGGTCGAGAGCCGGATCGGTTTTCGAGATAGTCGATCGTCCCATGGTGGGAGAAGGAGGTCATGGTGAATCCCCGTCACCTTGCTGGCCGGCGCGAGGGTTCTGCGTTGCAGGAGGTCGGGGGATCCTGTCTGAGGGAGTGTTCGAGTACGAGCTAACCGGAGACGCGCTCGCGATGACTCTGCTGCGGTGCGTCGGCACGATCAGCCGGCACGAACTCAGAACGCGCAAGCGTGTCGCCGGACCGGATGTCGCAACCCCTGGAGCTCAGATGATCGGAACGCACCGGCTGAAACTTGGCTTGATGGACGCGACCTGGGTAACGGATCCGATCGCGACTTGGGAGCGCTACGCGCTCCCGCTCTTGCATGCCAGTAGCCCCGGCGGAGGAGAACTGTCGTCGGAGGGAACGTTGCTGGACATGGATATCCCGGCTTTGTCGTCGATCCGGCGACGTAACGGAGATCTCGCGGTGACCGTGTGGAATCCAGCGCCCGACGAAAGATCGGTACGTATCGGGAGCGCGCTTGTTCGGATCGGTCCCCACCGGATCGAAACAACGACCGCGTTTTAGTTCAGCTTGAAGACGTCGACGGCCGCGACTGAACTCGACGACATAATCAATCCCTGGTACTGGGCCGTTCGACGCCTCTTGGTAGGTCAGGGGTCGCGCGCGACCCGTGAGTCATAATCGGTTGGTCGCTGGTCGAGTCCAGCCGGCCCCACGAAACGATGACTTCACAGAAGACTTCACAGAAAGCACAGGTGAACGACGCATTTTTGGCCCGTTCGGATCTGCATGTCAGCCAACTTGCAAGGAAATCCCGCAAAAATCCCGCATCCGAGCGCGTTCTCGGAACGATACGAGCAAGAACGAGGCCCAGAGCGACTGGCCGTCAGAGCCGGAGGCGTCATCCGCGGGTTGAGGCTCCTCAGCATGCGAGCATAAGGACATGATTGCTGTGATCGGCGATTACGACGGGGGAAACCCGACGCATATCGTTACGACGAAGGCGCTTGAAGCGCTGCCTGGCGGTACGCCGTTCGAGTGGATCGCAACGGATGAGGACTCACTCAGAGGCCGACTTGGACATGTGAACGGGCTGCTTATCGCGCCAGCGAGTCCTTACCGCAGCATGGATGGCGCGCTTGAGGCGATCCGTTTTGCCCGTGAGCGAGGTGTGCCTCTGGTAGGAACCTGAGGAGGGTTTCAGCACATGGTCATCGAGCATGTGCGCAATGTTCTCGGGTTCCGAGACGCAGACCACGAAGAGTCCACTCCAGGGGCGCCGAGGCTGGCAGTGACGGCACTTAGCTGCTCTTTGGTCGGCCAAGAGCACGCGGTGCAGCTGGTCAAAGGCTCCCAAACACGGTCCTTCTACGGCGTGGCCGAGACGGTGGAGGACTACTACTGCAGCTATGGCGTCAACCCCGACTTTGTCCCACAGCTCGATGAGGCGGGTCTAGCAGTGGCTGGCCTGGACGACGAAAAGGATGTGCGAATCGTTGAGCTTCGGGATCACCCTTTCTTTATCGGGACATTGTTCGTGCCGCAAACGCGCTCGACGCGCGAACGCCCGCATCCGATCCTGAAGGCGTTTGAACAGGCAGTTAGCCGCCACGCACGGTTGGTTCATCCGACTTGACTATCCGCTTCTCCGTCCTCGTCATGCTGCTCATAGGCGGCTTCGAGGTCTTCCTTTAGCTGCTCCGAGAGGGAAGGGAAGATATGCGAATAGACGTCCAGCGTGACCATCGCTGAGGAATGACCAAGCATCTGCTGGACTTGCTTCACGTTCGCCCCGCGGCCGATTGCAATGGAAGCTGCGCTGTGCCTCAGGTCATGAAAGCGCACCTTGGGATCCCCTGCGAATAGGCCATCGCTGCCGAGAGCCGCGACTAGACTTCTTCCACTTGCACCACACGACCGCCCATAGAAAGACCGCGCCGGTTCGTCCCGCAGAAATCCCGCAGACGAGCGCGAAACAGTGCCTAGTTGTGCGCGGCAACGACAGCCGTTTTCGCAGGTGATAGCGCAGATTCGCTGGTCGAGGGCTCCCGGGGCGACGAACTCATAATCCGTTGGTCGCTGGTCGAGTCCAGCCGGCCCCACGAGCAAAAGTGTGAAAGTCCGGCACCTCTGTCCCACTGCTCGACCCTGCTCCGGCTCCCGGGCGACGGCGGCTCCGGCAACTCTGTCCGATTCTACGACCCGCGGCCACTCCGGCTACAGACCGACGAGCAGAGATGCAGCCTGACTAGCTCCACACCGATGCACTGGATCGATCCTTCCAGTGGCGCGAGCGAACCGCACAAGTCGTCAGATGGTTCGTTGAGAGCGCGATTGGCTTTCGCGGTTCCCGTGGTCCCCGAGCGCGACCGGGCGCGACCACCCAGGCCTCCGCAGCGACGTAGTGCGGCCAACCGGCTCACGCTGGCCCGATCCATGTCCGTATGGTTAGGTATGGGCAAAAGGCTGCGGGAGGTGCCTGCGATCTCTTTTCGCCTGGGCGGAGGTATCCGCGTGAGGGACTTCCTTCCCCGCGGTGATTCGCTGACGGAGCAGGAGTGGAGCCGGCGGCACCGGGTGATCACGGTACTGCTGTGGAGCCACGCGATCGGGCTTGCCCTGCTTATCAGGCTCACCGGAGAAGGATTCATCCATGCAGCCGGCGAGGGCGGCGTCATCGCCTTACTGGCGGCGGGAGCCAGTGCAAAGGGCGTCCCTCGAACGTACAGATCAGCGCTGGCGACCCTGGGCCTTCTATCCTCATCTGCGCTCTTGGTCCACCTCTCGGGCGGGGTGATCGAGATGCACTTCCACTTCTTCGTGGTGGTGGCGGTCATCACGTTCTATCAGTCCTGGCTGTCCTTCCTTCTCGCCGTCGGATACGTGATCGTCCATCACGGCGTGTTAGGAACGCTCGCACCGGAGGAAGTTTTCAATCATCCGGCGGCCCTAGCCAGCCCGCTCAAGTGGGCGCTTCTTCACGGAGCGTTCATCGGGGCTCTGTGTATCGCCTGCCTCGCCGCCTGGCGAGTCCGCGAGCTCGCGGAGAACCGCGAGCGATCGGCGAGAGCAGCGCTCGAGAGAGTCAATTTCGAACTTGCCGCGGCCCAGGCCCTCGCACAAGTGGGAAGCTGGGATTGGGACCTTCCTGCCGACTCGATCTGGTGGTCCGATGAGCTCTTCCGAATCACGGGCGTTGACCCGAAGCGATTCCGACCTACGTACGAGCGTTTCCTCGAGCTCGTCCATCCGGACGATCGCGGCCGGGTCAAAGAGATCGTGGACCGCTCATATGAAACAGGGGAGCCATTCGACTACGAGTGCCGGATCGTCAAGACCGATGGGGAAGTACGTGCCGTGTACGCCAGGGGATCCGTTGCAGGTGATGCAGCCGGGAACGTCGTGAGGATGTTCGGGACCCTGCAAGATGTCACCGATAGGAGACACCTCGAAGAGCAGCTTACGCACCAAGCCTTCCACGATGCGTTGACGGGACTCGCCAATCGTCTGTTGTTCACCGATCGCGTGCAGCATGCCCTCCACGGGCTTATCCGTACCGGTGAAGAGCTCGCAGTCATGTTCATAGACCTCGATGAATTCAAGAACGTCAACGACAGTCTCGGCCACTCCGCAGGCGACGAGTTGCTCCAAGAGGTTGCATTGCGTCTCAAAGGCGTTCTCAGACTGGAAGACACCGCAGCGAGGCTCGGAGGCGACGAGTTTGCGATCTTGATCGAGAAGGCCGATCGGGAATCCGCGACGCAGATCGCCGAACGCTCGCTCGACGCGCTGCGTCGCCCCATTCGTCTTCAGGGCAGGGAGATAATCGTCAACGGCAGCATCGGGGTCGCCTTCGGGGACAGTGAGATCGGCTTGGAGGATCTGTTGAGCAATGCC
Organism: Actinomycetota bacterium; assembly: GCA_009380005.1. Taxonomy (GTDB): domain Bacteria; phylum Actinomycetota; class CADDZG01; order CADDZG01; family WHSQ01; genus WHSQ01. The sequence goes on from WHSQ01000039.1 coordinate 9,834, forward strand.
GACACGGCGATGTATTCCGCAAAGAAGCGTGGCCGTAATCGATACGAATTCTTTGAGCAGCGGATGCATTCTGATTCCGTGAGACGTTTGGAACTCCAGGCCGAGCTCAAGCGCGCGCTGGAGGCCGATGAGTTCGTCCTTCACTACCAGCCGATCTATCGCCTCGATCCCCTCGAGGTGGTGGGCGTCGAGTCGCTGGTGAGGTGGCAGCACCCGGTCAAAGGATTGATCCCCCCGGGGGAGTTCATCCCCATCACGGAGGAAACGGGATTGATCGTGCCCCTCGGTGAGAGGATCCTCGAGCTTGCATGCGGCCAGATCCAGCGCTGGAACGAAACACTTGACCGACTGCATCCGCTTCACTGTGGTGTCAACGTTTCCGCTCGACAGCTCGGGTTGCCGAGCTTCACCGACGAGGTTGCCAGGCTATTGTTGAACTTCGACGTCCATCCCGACCAACTCGTGCTAGAGATCACCGAGAGCGTGCTGATGCACGATTCTGAGTCGGTCGCCAAGCAACTTTCGGAGCTCACAGATCTCGGCACTGCCATAGCGATCGACGATTTCGGCACGGGTTATTCGTCGCTCAGCTACCTCAGGAATTTCCCGGTGAGGGTCCTCAAGATCGATAGGCCTTTCGTACGAGGAACGGGAGCCGGCGTCGAGGAATCGGCATATGCAAGGGCGATCGTGAAGCTAGGCCACAATCTCGGCGTAGATGTGGTCGCGGAGGGGATCGAGTCGGAGAAGGAGTTCCAGGAGCTCGTGGCCATGGGTTGCGATTTTGGGCAAGGCTTTCTCTTTGCAAAGCCGATGCCCGCCTCCGAGCTCGATGCGATCCTGAAGAAGCCTGCCCAGCTGGACGCTCGCGGCCATCCCGTTGGTTTGGGTCTATAGCGCTTTACGTACTGGTTGCGAGAGACCACGCTCCCGCATCATGGAGTTGTGAGTTCCAGACGATCGTCTGTCGACCCGGCGCGATGCTGCGGACCGCGCTGGCTAGACCGTCAGCGTGAAGATAGGAGGCGTAGCGATGCCGGTGAGAGTGTGTGGGCTGAACTGCTCGCTAAAGACATCCGACCATCCATCCAACACGTCGGTCATGATGCATGACGTCGTTGGCTGGATGCGTGATCACGACGACATCGAGTACGAGGAGATTCGGGTCGCGGACTTCAACGTCAAGCCGGGTGTCGAGTGGGATGAAGGCGCGGGGGACGAATGGCCACAGATCGGAGAGCGCGTTCTCGCCGCGGAGGTTCTGTTGTTCGGCACGCCGATCTGGATCGGTCATCCGTCAAGCATCGCCCAGCGCGTGATCGAGCGAATGGACGCATGGCTCTTTTCCTACGACGATCTGGGACGCAAGAAGGTCTATGGGCGTGTGGCCGGCGTCGCCATCACAGGGAACGAGGATGGCGGACATCACGTCTTCGCGGAATGCGCCCAGGCTCTCAACGACGTAGGTTACGTGCTACCGCCGGAATCCCGCGTCTATTGGACGGGTTGGACCGACGAGTCGCCGGGCCCGAATTACGCCAGCGCCGGACGTGGACACAAGTCCGTTCAGTACATGGGCCAGCACATGGCGCGCAATCTCGTCGTGTTCGCCCATGCGATGCGCGAGGTGACCGGGAAGATAGCGCCTCTCGAGTCGGACAAGGAGGCTGCCTCACATCCCGAAGAAGGGCTTGCGCGCGCCAAGAAGCTTCATGAAAGCTGACCGGCGCTCATTGCCTGGAAGTCGGAACTGTTCGCAAGTCGACTCATGATCCGTCGATCGCTGGTTCGAGTCCAGCCCGCCCCACGAAGCGAAGTCGCAGGTCAGAGATGTTTCCTACTCGTTAGCCAAGTGATGTATCGGCGAATCGACTTCGCTCCGATGTTGGTCGGTGTCGCCATCCTTGCGCTGATGCCGCTCGAAGAACTCGAGGAGCAGCAGGGCCGACCCCGCTGCGGCCGCCGTGCACGACGCAGATCGAGCGAAGCTTGCTTTTTTCGGCATCTTCATCGCTCTCTGTCTCTCGGCGCCAGCGCCGAGTCTCGAGAACCGTGCTCGTCCTCACCTCTGGCCGCCGAACCGGCTTTGGAGTATGAATGACTGAAGGCACTCGGGCGAGCTCTACCTGGCCCGGAGGAGTGGATGGATATACCGGTGCGGCTCGGCGCAGGATTGTCCCGCTTGATCGGGCGGTCGCAGTTCGTTGTCGACCTTCCCCCCGATGCCACCGTTGAGGATCTCATCACCTTCTTAGAGGACTCCTATCCTTCGCTGGCGTCCGGGGCCACGCGTGCGCTCACCGTCGTCGACGGCAGGCAAGTGGGACGAACGCAAGCGCTATCGGAGGGGGAACAGGTGTCGCTGCTCTTGCCTGCAGCGGGAGGCTGACGAGCCTGGTAGACGTCGGCTTCGGAGGTGATCGCCGGGACCCCGAAGACCGAAAGCCAGAGCCGGCGAGGGGGTGGAGAAGATGGCCGTTCAGGATGAGAGTCGGATGGCGATAGAAGGGCACGAGACGGTATTCGTCAACACCTTCACCAACGGAACGCTGAGCCCAAACCGGCCGATGCTGGGCCCGGTACGCGACGGTGGGCACATCCTCGTCAACACGACGCCGGGCTGCTGGGGGCCGATGATCACGCCCGCCATCCGAGGCGGTCACGAGGTGACCCAACCCGTAGCGGTCACCGATGCGGACGTAGGGGACGGGATCGCGATCCGGATCAAGGACATCTCGATCACGTCGGTCGCCACCGCGTCCGGGGTGGATCAATGGATGGACGGGCGATTCCTCGGCGATCCCTACGTCGCGGGGCAGTGTCCGGAGTGCGGGACCCTTTACCCGGAGACGGAGATCAAGGGCATCGGTCAGGACGCGATCCGGTGCGTGAAGTGCGGAGCTGATGCCACCCCGTTCACCTTCGTCAACGCTTATACCGTCGGCTTCGACGACAACCGCAGCGTCGGCGTGACGCTGAACCAGGACGCCGCGGAGAAGATCGCGCGTGACGCGCACCGGTACGCCGCGCTGCCCGAAAACTCAGCTCAGAACCCGATCCTGACGTTCGCACCGCACGATCTCGTTGGTCTGGTCACACGGCTGCGTCCGTTCATGGGACAGATAGGAACCACGCCGTCCGCCGACATGCCCGATTCTCACAACGCGGGTGATTTCGGCTCGTTCCTCGTCGGAGCGCCGCACGAGTACGCATTGAGCGCCGAGGAGGTGCAGCAGCACAAGACCGATGGCCACATGGACATCGACGCGGTCAGAGCGGGCGCGATCCTCATCTGTCCGGTCAAGGTGTCCGGGGGTGGCGTCTACCTCGGCGACATGCACGCGCTTCAGGGGGACGGTGAGATCGCCGGACACACCTGTGATGTGTCGGGGACGGTGACTTTGCAGGTCCACGTCCTCAAAGATCTCGGGATCGACGGCCCGATCATCTTTCCCGTGGAAGGGGACCTGCCTTTCCTCGCTCGGCCGCTGTCCTCCGAGGAGCGGGAGCGTGCGCACGCCGTTGCCCGCAGTTGGGGCATGGAGGAGCTCGAGGAGACCGCTCCGATCTCGTTCGTCGGCACCGGACCCGATCTCAACAGCGCGACGGACAACGGGTTGCAACGGGCAGCGGAGGTTCTCGCGATGACGGTCCCCGAGGTTCGCAACCGGGCGACGATCACCGGAGCCATCGAGATCGGCCGGCATCCCGGGGTGGTACAGGTCACGTTCCGTGCACCGTTGGATCGGCTCGAGAGCGCAGGGCTCCTGTCCTTCGCGCGCGACCAGTACGGGATCGGTTAGACGCCGGGCGATATCTAGACGGAGGAGTGGGCTACCCGGGGCGCGACCTCGCGAGGAGGTCCGCAAGGACGCGTTCTTGAACCAGACTCGAGTGGTCCTGTATGGAACGACCTGGAGGACAGGGCCTTTGCTGGCGCTGTGACCTCAGGTGACGGTGGCCGTGGCGGTGGTGGTTCCGACAGGGTTTTCGCGGTTGGGGGGCGGGAACCCCTATCCCGTCGCCTTAGCGCGAGCCTGTTCGGCGTCCATCCCATGCAGGCGCAGCAGGTTCTCACCGAGGATCTTGCGTTTGCTCTGTTCGGTGAGCTGAGGGTATCCGTAACCCTCGACGAGATCCTGGGGGATCTCGAAGTTCCAGAACGCCTCGAGCGCCCATTGCGGGTGGAAGATGGGCGCCTCGCTTCCGTAGATGATCTTGTCTTCCCCACACCAAAAGAGCAACTTTCCGAGCGTCTCGGCGAACATCCGCGGAGCGCGCACGATGAAGTTGATCGTCGCCGCCAGCGACGCATACAGGTTGGGATAGCGGATCAGCTGCCAGCACACCTCATCGAGGAACGGGAGCCCGACGTGGAAGATCACGAAGTTGATGTCGGGGAAGTTGGCCGCGGCACCATCCATGTCCCACGTCTGGGTGTGCTCGATGGGTTGGGGACCGAGGGGGACGCCTTTGTGAACCCCTATCAGGTTTACCCCCAGCTCCTGGGCCTTTTCGAAGATGGGGAACGCGATCCGCGGATCGTCCATCCGCCAGGGGAACGGTGAACCGTAGTCGTAGCGAACGTTGTAGAGCTTGAAGGCCTTGGCGCCGAACTCCCCGACCTGGCGCTCCATCAGGTCTAACGCCACGCGTCCCTCGAGCGGATTGATCGAGCCCCAGAAGACCGTACGGTCGCTATCCAGACGCGCCATCTCGGCGCAGTCCTCCCATGGAGAGAGGCCGTCCTTGTAGAGATCCGTAAGCGGGAGAGGCATGGCGCAGAGCATGTCGGTGTCGGACTCGTCGTAGACCATTCGGTGGATCTCTTCCGGGCTCCACTGCCGGAGGAACTCCTCGGCGGGCAGAACGGTCTGGCCGTCCGGTGTCAGGGTGGCGTGGAAGGCGTAGAGGTGGTTGCTGAACATCTCGCCCGGTGTCCCGAACGCGTTCTTGCTGTCGAAGTTAAAGACGTGGGCTACGCAGTCGAATACGAAGGCGTCCCCGATCATCCTCTCCTCATCTCCCTTCGATCCGGTACTGCGGCGAATAGGTCTCGATGTAGGCATCTTTGTTTCCGACGGCCGTCGGCTCGGGTAGGAACACCAGCTTCTTACGTGCGTCGTCGGAGAGCCGGTCCATGGTCCAGGCTTCGTTCCAGGTGATCTCGACCGACGCGGACCGGATGCCGTCCAGCGCCTCAACCCGGTCCTTCACCGACTCGAGGACGGTGGAGGCGAACGGACACCAGCCCGACGTGAGGATCAGCTCGACGCGCGCCTCCCCGTCCGTGACCGAGACCGACCGCACCAGGCCCATGTCCACGACCGAGATCCCGCGCTCGCGGCAACACGGGTCGTGGATCGACCTCAGGGCATCGATGATCGGGCCTGTTTCCGCCATCACTCTCCGCGCGACGAATCCGCTTGTTAGACGCTCGCGCCGCCGGGGGAGGGCATCAAGCGGGCGTTTTTCATATAGTGGGAATTCACTCGTCGTGGGTCCGGAGTAGGGATGGCGAACGGCTCGAACGGTCCGTCGGATCTAATCCACAGCGTGTCGCGAGCCTTGCGCATCCTCGAGGTCGCCGGCTCGGATCCACGAGGCCTTAACGCTAAGCAATTGGCCCGACGGTGCGAGCTCCCGCTGTCGACCACGTACCACCTCCTCAGGACCTTGTGTTACGAGGGCTACCTGGTGCGGAGACGGGGCGGTGCTTACGTCATCGGGTACGAGATCGCCGGGCGCTTCCGCGATCTCGCTCACGCGCTCCAACAGCCACCCGAGGTGCGAGAGGTACTCCGACACCTCGCTTCCGTCACCGGTCACAGCGCATATCTGAGCCGGTTGATCGATGGCAAGGTCGTGATCACCGAGGTGGTGGAGGCACCCCGCTCGCCCAAGGTTGAGGATCTCATCGTGGGCTTCTCCGAGGCCGCTCATGCGACCGCGCTCGGGAAGTCGTTGCTGTGGGCGATGCCGAGAAGTACTCGACGTGCCTACCTAGCCGAGCAAGGGATGTGGCCGGTAACCTCGGAGACGGTGACCGATACCGTCGACCTCGAGGCGGAATTAAGTGCTCTAGGACGGGCCGGGCTGTTCATCGAGGAAGCCCAGTTCCGGGCCGGTGTCTCGTGTCTCGCGGTGCTCGTGAGGAACCAAGGATCGAATCAGGAGTATGGGTCGATCGCGTTCTCTGCCGAATCGGGACGTTTCGACGAGATCGGCCGTTTCCTGGCGGCCGAGCTGCGGCTCGCCGCGTCTGATCTCGAGGGCCGATCTCTGACCGCCTGACCCTCATAACCCATGCGGCTGACCGGCTCTTCCGACGAAGAGATCGAGAGCCTGAAGAGCTCGCCCTTCTGGGTCGGGATGGAGGCTATTGCCCACACGCTCGCGCGTACGATGCGGCCTGTCTAGGAGCGGGGCAACCGGATCCTCCTGGCAACGTCCTCGACCGCGAATCCCTAACGATGTCCTGTTTCGGTCATCACTTTGTTTCCAGGTCGTATTCGTCGTGCCTCCGGATCCAGATCCCGGCCGTATCTCCCTCGGCGCGGCCCTTGGGCGCGCGGTCGAGGATCGGGTAGTAGCCCATCAGGAACTCCAGTCCGCGAGCCTGGGTGGCGTAGGTCTGGTAGACGGAGCCCTCTTCGAGGACGAAAGCGCTCATGCCGGGTCCCTCCGCGAGATAGCGCCCCACGTCCGTACCGGTGGCGGTCGCCAACTCGCGCAGTATCGGTGGGGGCTCTCCCAGAATCGGCCCCATGTACTCGCGCACCTGCTCGTCCGTATACGAGACTCCGAAGTCGAAGTTGAAATCGCTGTCGGCCGAGGACACCCAGGGGAATCGCCATCCCATCCTCCGCTTGTAGGCCTGGAGCTTCTGAAGCGGCGCCCGCGAGACATAGAGCATGGTCACGTCGCGCGCGTGAAGGTGCGGAAGGACGCCGTTGACAGCATCGGCGCTCGACGAGCACGTCGGACATCCGGCCTCGTAGCTCGGGCCGAACATGAAGTGATAGACGAGGAGCTGGGAGCGACCGTCGAACAGCTCCGTCAGGGTTCGCGTGCCCTCGTCGGTCTCGAACCTGTACTCCTTTTCGACCGCGACCCACGACAGCTCGCGGCGCTGCCGTGCGAGCTCGTCGCCGATCCGCGTGTGCTCCTTCTCCCGTCGCAGTAGCTCTTCGCGCTCCGCCTGCCATTCCTCACGGCTTGCGATCCTGTGATGGGTCATCGTGGATGCCTCCTCGTGGTGGACGCTCGTTCCTAAGACTGGGCTAGGTGCCGAAACTCATCGCGCCTCCAGATCTACCGGTCTAGAACGTGGACCGCTTCACATCATCCACATCCTCGTCGCCCACGTTCATTCAGATGATCTGGGATTCAGGCAGCGGAGGGCTTCTAGGGGACCCGCTCGAGGATGAACTTCTGGATCAGCAGCTCTTTCCTCTTGATGGCTCTTGTCGACCACGCAGAAGATGTTCCCTTCGGTGTCGGCCAGCACGACGAAATCCGGCGACTCGGGATAGAGATCCCAGTCGACCCGCTCGGCGCCAAGGGACACCAGTCGCTCCACCTCCGCGGCCTGCTCGGCGGCGCCATCGACATAGAGGTCGAGGTGAACCCGGGGGTGCTCTTGCACCGGGGACTCGCTCGCACCCAGTGCCAGAGCGGTTCCCCGGCCACCCGCCGGGACCAGCACGATGAAGTCGTCGTCGGGCTCGAGTTCGCCGTCCCGCGGCACATAGCCGAGTGCCTCGCGCCAGAATTTCGATGCCCGGCGCATGTCGCCGACGCCCATCACGACGGTGCCCACTCGCAGCATGGGCCCGATTCTGTCACGCGTCTTCTCCAAGTAGAGAAGGGCTTCCCCGGCCTGGCCGAGCTCGCGAACGATCCCCTAGGTGGGCGAGCGGAAGGTCGGAGCGATGATTTCCGGACGAACTGGATCCGAATGCCGTTGAGCTCTCGCCGAGCGGGCGTGGAAGCCGCACGGAGCCGTAACATCGCGTCCATCGACGGTCATCTAGAAGGATGGCCGACAGACACCGGAGGGTGCGATGACGGGAACGCCCGAGTTCGAGTGGCGGGGACGCACGGGCCCGTTCACGGTGCAGCTCGGGGAGGGAGTGTTTCGCCCCTCGTCCACGAGCATGGCGATCGCCGATGCCCTCGCGATCTCGCCCGGAGACATCGTCGTGGATGTCGGGTGCGGTTGCGGGGTACTGAGCTTCGTGGCCGCCCGGCTCGAAGCGCAGCACGTGTACGGGTGTGACATCTCCGAAGCGGCCGTCGCGGTCGCCAGCGCGAACGCCAAGCGGCTCGGACTTCAGGATGTCACCGGGTTCCGAGCCGGAAACCTGCTCGAGCCCGTCGCCGACGTGGAAGCCGATGTCGTGATCGGCGACGTGTCCGGGATACCCGATGCGATCGCAAAGGTGACCGGTTGGTTCCCAGGGGGCCGCGGCGGTGGTCCGACGGGGGCGGAGCTGCCGGTAGCGATGCTGGAAGGCGCGGCCGATGTCCTTCGGCCCGGGGGCCGGCTCTACCTGCCGACCGGGACGATCCAGGCGGAGGAGTCAGTCCTCTCCGCGGCGCGGCGAGTCTTCGGCGATCGCCTCGAGGTGGTGCTGGAACGAAACTTCCCGCTGCCCGACATGGTCTTGCGCTCCAAAGACGTGGGCCGTCTGATCGCCGACGGGGTCGTGAATCTGTCGAGGCGGGGGAGCAGGCTCCTGTGGAAGCTGCGCGTGTGGCTCTGCACGCGACCGTGAGCGGAGTAATCGTGTCCGGACCGACGCCGCGCTAGCAACGACGCCGGCCGGGGCCGGATCAGCAGCAGTCGTCGGTGCAGGGACACTCCGGACCGCAGTCGCACGGGACTTCAGCCATCACTCACCTCCTCTTCCGGAACTCGGCTTCACAGGCCCACAGATCGCTTTCCGTGGTAGCGGAGCATTCGAGCTCGGCCAGGCCGGCGAGGCCCGTGCGGAGTGAGGAAAGACGATCTATCTCAGCGTCGATCTCCGCGATGCGGCGCTCGACGAGCGTCTTCGTGTGCCCGCAGGGACAAGCACCGCGATCCTGGATCTCGAGGAGCTCGCCGATCTCGGCGAGCTTGAGACCCATCTCCTGGGCGCCCTTGATGAACCTGATCCTGTGCGGGATGGTGGCGTCGTATTCGCGGTAGCCCGCGGGAGATCGAGGGGGGGAGGGGAGCAACCCCTCCTTCTCGTAGAAGCGGACCGCGTCCGCGGAAACGCCTGCCTGCTGGGCGACCTCCGAGACGCGTAGGGCCATGAGCTCACGGTAAACCTTGGAGTGGACTCCAAGGTCAAGCCCTGGCCAGATTCGATACGCCGATGGGATGCTCCCGGCGGACGCCGGATTCACGTTCGTGGATGGGCTGGACGAGGCGATCGCCCGGGCACGGGAGGCGGCCGGTAGCAAGGACGTGTTCGTCATGGGCGGGGCGGACGTCATCCGCCAGGCGCTGCGCGCCGGGTACGTGGAAGAGCTGTCGATCTCGATCGCGCCGGTCGTGCTCGGCGCCGGGAAGCGCCTGTTCGACGACTTCGACGAGACGATCCACCTCGAGCACCTGAGCCTGCGTCAGTCACCGTTCGTGACGCACATCACCTATCGCGTAGTGCGCTGACCGGTACCGACCAGCGGACGGCCGGCCGTTCACAGACCTATGGTTGCTAACCTAATACGGTCAAAATACGTAATGACGGCACCGCGGCTGCCGATAAGGCCAGTCGAGACGTGGTTGCGATCCGGTGTCATCTCTGAGCGTGGGGGTCTTTGTTGAGGCGACATCAGCGGGTGCCCATAGCGGTTGCGATCGCAGCCGCGCTCGTGGGCGCTCTCGTCCCGCCGACCTTAGCCCAGTCGCGAGGCACCCCCGGTGTGGATCGGCAGACGAGACCGACGGGGACGGGAAGCGATCGCATGCATCTCGCCGACGCAAGAACCAACCGCGGCCGGGCCGGCCCCCCCTACGCCCCCGGCGAGGTGCTGGTCAAGTACGAGCCCGGCACGAGAGCCGCGGAGCGCGCCAACGTCCGGGCCCAGATGGGTGCGCGCCTCGAGCGCAGGCTGACGATACCGGGACTCGAGCTGGTCAAGGTCAGGGGCGGGGCGAGGGCCGCAGCGGCGGCCTTCGAGCGGCGTCCCCAGGTTGAGTACGCCGAGCCCAACTTCCGCTTCGACGCGACCGCGATCCCGAACGACCCTCTCTTCGATCGGCTCTGGGGGCTCCAGAACACGGGCCAGACGGTCGACGGGACGAGTGGGACCCCCGACGCGGACATCGATGCGCCGGAGGCCTGGGACATCGCCCAAGGCGATGAGTCGGTGATCGTCGCCGTGGTCGATACGGGTGTGGCCTACGACCACCCGGACCTCGCTCCCAACCTCTATGTCAATCCGGGCGAGTCGGGTCCCGGAGAGCCCAACGACGACGATGACGACGACAACGGTTTCGTCGACGACGCGCGGGGCTGGGACTGGATCGACGACGACAACGATCCCTACGATCTCAACGGGCACGGGACCCATGTCGCGGGGACGATCGGAGCCGAGGGCGACAACGGCCTCGGGGTCACCGGCGTCAACTGGGAGGTGTCGCTGATGCCGCTGCGCGTACTCGGTCCCGACGGCTCCGGTCACACCGCCGACATCGTCGATGCGTTCGCGTACGCCGGGGCCAACGGCGCCCAGGTGGTCAACGCTTCTCTGGGCGGCCCCAGCCGATCCAAGGCGATGGCGAACGCCATTGCCGCGGCTTCGGGCATGCTGTTCGTTGTCGCCGCGGGCAACGAGGGATCGGACAACGACTCGGATCCCACCTATCCCTGCAACTACGCGGCCTCCAATCTCGTTTGTGTCGCGGCGACGGACGGGAACGACGAGCTCGCGTCCTTTTCCAACTACGGAGCCGACAGCGTCGACCTCGCGGCCCCCGGGACTGACATCCTGAGCACGGTGCCGGAAAGGGAGCTCTACGACGACTTCGAAGAGGGTGACTGGACCGCGCGCTGGACGACCGGGGGCCGTATGAACTCCTGGGGCTTGGCGGAGGACCAGTTCGGCCGGTTCCTGAGTGACAGTCCATCCGGCGACTACCGTGCCGACACGGACTCCTGGGTCCAGACCAAGGACCCCGTCGTTCTCGCCGGAAAGGATCGCTGCACGCTCGGCTACTGGCTGGAGCTCGACACCGAGGTCCCGGACGACGTGCTTTACGTCGAGGGCTCGACCGACGCGATGACGTGGACGCCGGTCGCGCGCTGGAGCGGCGATACCGGTGGGTGGTGGTACCAGACCGACGACTTCACTGCGTTCGACGGCGAGCCGCAGGTGTTTGTCCGCTTCCGCCTCAAGAGCGATGGGGACTCCAACGTCGGTGCCGGCGCGGGCGTCGACGAGGTCGAGATCTCCTGCCCCGGCTCCTCGGGAGAGGAGTACGCGTTGTCCAACGGGACCTCGATGGCGACTCCGCACGTCGCCGGGGCCGCCGCGCTGGCTTGGTCGCAGGCCCCCGCCGCGACTCCCCAGGGAATCCGAAACGAGCTGCTCGAGGGCGTGGACACCAAGTCCTCCCTGTCCCCCAAGCTCGTCACCCGCGGCAGGTTGAACGCCTTCACGCCGCTGAGCGCGATCGAGAGCAACGAAGCCCCCACCAAGCTGTCGGTGGGCGGGTTCGCCCGCCCCTTCATGAACAGGAAGCGCTTCGGGATCAAGTTGCGGGCCTCCGACCCCGACGGCATCGCGTCCTACCAGTTGCGCTCCCGGCGTGCCCCCTTCGACTCCGGCTTTGGCCCCTACGGGTCCCGGGTGACCGAGGAAGACTCGGTCGTGGTGCGAGAGAAGCCCGGTCGCACCGTCTGCTACTGGACCAGAGCCACCGATCACCTCGGGATGACCTCTAAGTGGAGCCGACGGCGGTGCACGGCTCTGCCCGTCAACAACACCCAGATGGCCCACAAAGGTGCGTGGCGCAAGCTCAGGCGGCAGGGCCATTACCTGAGCACGTTTTCGGTCGCCAAAAGGCGGTTTTCCAAGCTCGTCCTGAGCGGCGTGGAGGCCAAGCGCCTCGCCCTGGTGGCGACCAAGTGCGACGGCTGTGGCAGGGTCAAGGTGGTCTGGGGGAGGACGCTGCTGGCCAAGGTCTCGCTCGACGCCGGCAGGACGCGCAAGAAGCGAATCATCGACGTCGCCGCCTTCTCCCGGGTGCGCCGGGGCCGGGTCAAGGTCATCGTGATCTCGAGGGGCAAGCCCGTCAAGATCGAGGGTCTCGGCGTCAGCCGGGTATAGGGCTCCGCTTGCGCAGTCCGTCGGCCTGAACCTGAGCGCGTTCCAAGCGGGGGCGTTGGGGTTCGTGGCGTTCTACGCGGCGTATCTGTCCGAGATCTACCGCTCCGCGACCAGCGGGATTCATGGCGGCCAGCAAGAGGCCGCCGAGGCGTTGGGCTTGAGCCGACGTGCGACCTTCGCGCAAGTGATCTTCCCGCAGGCGTTGCGTCTGGCCTTGCCGGGGACCAACACGATGTTGGTCGACTTGCTCAAGTCGACTCGTTGCTCATCACAATCTCCGCCGGCGACCTGATGAACCATCATCTGGGAGAGCGGCGGCGGCAAGACGACGCTTCTGCGGTGCGTGAACTTGCGCGCACGTCCCGGAGCGAGTAGCGATTGATCGGGCCGTTCACCTCCTCACGCGCGTCGGCCTCGCTCAACGGGTGTAAGGATCGCTCGCGCGGTCCATTTGCTACCATGCGTTCGAGCTCCTCGAGCCGGTCCGCCAGCTCGGTGGCGCCTGGTCCCTCGGGAGGTGCGCACCATGAGTGATGAGCATGGGTTCCCCCAACCTATCGCCGGCGCAGATGATCCCGTAGATGCTGGAACGGCAGCGCAAGGACCTCCGCAAGAAGTTCGGACGCGGTGACCCACGAACGGCAACCGAAGAAGGTCATCCTCTTCCCCACCTGCCTCGTCGACCTCATGTTTCCCGACGCCGCGCGCGCGGCCGAGCGGGTGCTCGGGCGTGCCGGCTGCAACGTCGACTTCCGTGCGCAGGCCGTGTGCTGCGGGCAGCCGGCGTGGAACTCCGGTCACGTGGAGGCGGCCCGCCGCGTTGCGCGCGGAACACTCGAAGCCCTCCGGGGGGCCGAGCCGATCGTGACGTGCTCGGGATCGTGCACGACCATGATCCAGCACTACTGGCCGGAGCTGTTCGAGGACACGCCGCTCGAATCTGCTGCCCGCGACGTCGCCGCGAGGGTCCGAGAGTTCTCGTCCTTCGTCGCGGAACTGATCTCGTTACTCCCCGAACTGCGGTCGGCGCGTGTGGTCACGTATCACGATTCCTGCCACATGCTGCGGGGGCTCGGCATCAAGGACGCACCTCGCGACCTGCTCGGCGCGATCGACGGTCTCGAGCTCCGTGAGATGGAGGGAAGCGAGCGCTGTTGCGGCTTCGGAGGCACCTTCTCGATCCGTTATCCGGAACTCTCGTGCGCGATGGCCGACGAAAAGGTGGACGACGCCGCGTCAACGGGCGCGACGACCGTCGTTGCCTCCGACATCGGGTGCCTCATGCACATCTGCGGGCGAGCGGATGCCCGGGGCGTCGCTCTCGAAGGGCGTTACATCGCCGAGATCCTCGAAGGGTCGATGGAAGAGGGGGTGCCGTGAGCGACACCCACGATTACTCGAAGGGCTTCGGTGCCCGGGCGGCCGTGTCATTGGGTCGCCCCGGCCTGCACGATCTCGTCTCAGAGGCCGTGGACCGTCAATCCGCCGCGCGGCTCCAGGCGCTGGAGTCGCTCGACGATCCCGAGGCCCTGCGCGATCTCGCCGCTGAGATACGCGACGACGCGCTGGCCCGCTTGGACGAGCGCCTGGCTTCGCTCGCCGCCAACTGGGAAGCCGCGGGAGGAACCGTGTTCTTCGCCGCCGATGCCGACGAGGCACGCAGTTACGTGGCCGATCTAGCGACCCGCACAGGGGCCAAGACCGCGGTCAAGTCGAAATCCATGGTCACCGAGGAGATCGGATTGAACGCCGTGCTGGAGCAGATGGGCGTGGAGGCGATCGAAACGGATCTGGGGGAGTTCATCAACCAGGTAGCAGGCGATCACCCAAGTCACATCGTGGCGCCCGCGATCCACCACTCGAAGGCCGACGTTGCCCGGCTGTTCTCGCGGCTCTCCGACGAGCCGCGGGACGAAGACGCCCAGGCGCTCACCGGTTTCGCCCGCGCCTACTTGCGAGAGAAGTTCCTGTCCGCCGAGCTCGGCATCACCGGCGCGAACTTCGGGATCTCGGAGGCCGGCGCGCTCTGCATAGTGAGCAACGAGGGCAACGCGCGCATGTGTATGTCACTTCCGCCCGTGCATGTGGCGGTCATGGGCATGGAGCGGGTGATCGGGACGTGGGACGAGCTTGCGGTGATGCTGGCACTCCTGTGCCGTAGCGCAACCGGCCAGAAGATCACCCAGTACGTGTCGCTCCTGAACGGTGCCCGTAGGTCCGACGAGCCGGACGGCCCGGAAGAGTCGCATCTGGTCATCGTGGACAACGGCCGCTCGAACCTCCTCGGCACCCGCTATTCCTCGGCCCTGCGATGCATCCGCTGCGGAGCATGTCTGAACGTGTGTCCGGTCTTCCGGCAGACCGGAGGTCACGCCTACGATCCCGTGTACTCGGGACCGATCGGCGCGGTCATCAATCCCTTGATGAAGGGGACCGATGAGGCCGGTGAGTTGGCGCACGCTTCCACGCTGTGCGGCGCCTGCACGGCCGTGTGCCCCGTACGCATCCCTTTGCACGATCTGCTGGTGTATCTGCGCCAGGAGTACGCGCGCGAGTCCGCGCCGGCAACCGAGCGCGCCGGCTACCAGGTGTGGGCGCGGGCGTGGTCGAACGGCCGGAGGTTCGCATGGTTCTCTCGCGTGGGGAACCGGTTCGGCCGGATCATGGGCGATCGGGTCGGGACGCGGCTTCCGCTGCCACTTCTGTCGCGGTGGACACGGCCAGGGCGCAGGTTGCCCTCCTTTCCGGACAAGGCTTACCGGGACGAGCGGAAGGGGGCCGGTGGATAGGACGCTGTTCCTGGAGCGGATCCGTCGGCGCCTCGGAGACGTCAAACCTCCACCCGTGCGGATCCCGCACGACTGGGCGAGCGAGATCGACGATCCGGTGGCTCGATTCGAGCAGGAGTTGGACGCGGTCGGCGGCAAGGTCCACCGGTTTCGAGGCGGGCCCACGGCCGACGCGTTAGCTCCGATCTTGCAAGCCCGGGAGCTCCCCGCGGTGCTGATCGTCCGCGACGGTGTCCCCGAAGACATCGAAGCCGCCGTCACGAGATCCGGCGGGAAGGTGCGGTGGTGGCCCGACGCAAGTCGTGAGGAGGTCACCTCCGCCGACATCGGGGTGACCGGGGCGCTGTGGGGGGTAGCCGAAACGGGCACGATCGTCGTCTCGTCCTCCCCACCCTCCGGGCGCGCCCCGAGCCTCCTGCCTCCCGTTCATGTTGCGTTCGTGGCGTCGGAACGCATCGTCCCGAGCACCGCCGAGCTGTTCCGGCGCATCGCATCCATGACCGAGCTGCCTTCCAACCTCGTGCTGATCACCGGACCGAGCAAGAGCGCCGACATCGGCCTCGAGCTGACTCTCGGGGTCCACGGCCCGGCCGAGCTCCACGTGGTGTTGACGGCCTGACCGCGCGGGTGAAGCACCGCCGCCGGACCGTGCGAACGGGCGACGTCGGCGCACGAGAGAAAAGGGCGCGAAGCTAGCCACGATGGATCTCGTCGATGAGCTGAAGACGATCTGCTCACCTGAGCGCGTCGTCACCCGCAGACACGCTCTGCAGACGTATGAGTCCGACGGGCTCCTCCAGTACCGTGCCTTGCCGCGTGCGGTAGCGCTCGTCGACTCCGCGGAAGAGGTTCGACGGGTCGTGCGCGCGTGCTACGAGGCCGGCGTCCCCTGGGTGGCGCGCGGCTCCGGCACGGGACTATCGGGCGGAGCTCTCCCCGTAGAGGAAGGGATCGTGATCGCCTTGTCGCGATTGCGAAAGATCCTTGAAGTCGACCTCGACAATCAGCGCATCGTCGTCGAGCCCGGCGTGACGAACGTCGACGTATCGGCCGCGGTCGGGCCGGGGCACTTCTATCCGCCCGATCCATCGAGCCAGATCGTCTGCTCGATCGGGGGCAACATCGCAGAGAACTCCGGCGGTGCGCACTGCTTCAAGTACGGGTTCACGACCAATTACGTGACCGGACTCGAGGTGGTGTTGTCGGACGGCGACGTCGTGACGCTGGGGGGCAAGGAGGTGGATCGCCCCGGATACGACCTTCTCGGCGCGTTCGTGGGGTCCGAGGGCACCCTCGGCGTGGCGACCAAGATCACGCTGCGGGTGGTGCCGGTTCCCGAGGCGACGCGGACGCTGGTCGCCTATTACCAAACGACCGATGCTGCCGGGCAGACGGTCTCCGACATCGTCTCCGAAGGGATCGTCCCGGGGGCCATCGAGATGATGGACAACCTCACCATCCGGGCAACCGATGAGGCGACGCACGCGGGTTACCCGCTCGACGCGGGGGCCGCACTGATCGTCGAGCTCGATGGGCCCGAAAGCGAATGCGCCGCGCTGTTCGAGCAGGTGGAAGCCATCTGCATGCGCAACGGCGCGACGGGCATCCGCGTCGCAAAGGACGAGGCCGAACGCGCTCTCATCTGGAAGGCGCGTAAGGCAGCGTTTGCCGCGATGGGTCGTATCTCGCGCAACTACTACGTGCAGGATGGGGTCATCCCGCGCACCAAGCTACCCGAGGTGCTTCGACGGATCGACGACCTTTCCCGTGAGTACGGGATGAAGGTCGCCAACGTGTTCCATGCCGGCGACGGCAACCTGCATCCGCTCGTGTGTTACGACGACGCGCAACCGGGTCAGGCGGAGAAGGCGGAGGAGTTCGCCGGCCTCATCGTTCAGGCGTGCGTGGATGCGGGAGGATCTCTTACCGGAGAACACGGCATCGGCGTGGACAAGAAGAGGTACATGCCCGACATGTTCTCGGAAGCCGACCTTGCGACGTTCCAGCGCCTGCGATGTGCGTTCGACGCGGCCCAGCTCGCCAATCCGGGCAAGGTCATGCCCACACCGCGGCTGTGCGGAGAAGTGCCCGGTCCGTACCGGCAGCACCCGCTCGAGCGAGCGGGCGTGGCCGAGCGCTTCTGACCGATGTCTGGGCATCGTCCGGCCACGCTCGAGGAGGCTTCGGAGGCACTGCGGAGCGCGTCCGTAGAGGGTGCAAGCGTGCGTGCGTTCGGGGCCGGCACCAAGATCGACTGGGGCCGCGTGGCCCCCGATCCGGACGTCGAGATCCGGACCGACCGACTGAATCGGGTCGTCGAGTACAACCACGCCGACATGACCGCGGTGCTGGAAGCGGGACTGCGACTGGCCGCTGCCCAGGAGATGTTCGCCGAAAGGGGCCAGATGCTGGCTCTCGACCCGCCGCTCGGCGACGGGCTGGGCGCAACCATCGGGGGGATCTTCTCGACGGCGGATTCCGGTCCCCTTCGGCACCGATACGGCGCAGCGCGCGATCTGGTGGTCGGCATGACGGTCGTGCTGGCGGATGGAACCATCGCGCGCGCAGGAGGAAAGGTGATCAAGAATGTCGCCGGCTACGATCTCGCCAAGCTGTTCACGGGATCGTTCGGGACTCTGGGCGTCATCGCCGAAGTAGTCGTACGTCTTCATCCGTTACCGGCCACCCGGGTGACCGCGCGGGGCTCGTCCGACGATCCGACGGCGCTCGAGCGCGGAGCGATGGCGGTGTCCCACGCGACGCTGCAAGCCGAAAGCTTGGATGTCGCTTGGCAAGATGGTCGCGGGAGCATCCTGGCTCGCTTCGCCGGAGCCGCGGCGGACGTGCAAGCCCAGGCGGCGGCTCGCCTGCTGGCCGAGACCGCACTCGAGACGTCCGTGGCGGAAGACGACGAGTCCCTGTGGGCGGATCAGCGAGATGGGCAGCGGTCCGCCGATGGAGCCACACTCCGCCTCTCCGGGCTCCAGCGCGACCTCGCCCGAGTGCTGTCGGCGGCGGATCGCCGGCGCGCCCGCGTCCTCGGCCGTGCCGGCGCCGGGGCCTTCTGGATGAAGCTTCCCGACGCTCCGGAGGAGGAGCTCGTCCAGGCGGTGGACGACGTCCGCGCCGAGCTGCGCGACCTGCCGTGCGTCGTTCGCGACGCTCCGCGTGCGGTAAGGGAGAAGATCGACGTGTGGGGAGAGCAGCCGGAGGCGCTCGTGAGACTGTCGCGGAAGGTCAAGCAGCACTTCGATCCGGACGGTCTCTTGAATCCCGGAGTCTTCGTGGGAGGTATCTGATGACGCAGGTCCCCCGTGCCTTCGACGCACGCCGCCCACCCGACCCCGACCTGATCGCCGACTGCGTGCATTGCGGCTTCTGTCTTCCCACCTGTCCCACCTACGCGCTGTGGGGCGAAGAGATGGACTCCCCGCGCGGTCGGATCGTGCTCATGCACCACGGGCTCGAGGAGGGCAGCGACATGGCCGGAATGGCGATCCATTTCGATCGGTGTCTGGGCTGCATGGCTTGCGTAACAGCGTGTCCGTCGGGCGTCCAGTACGACCGTCTGATCGAGGCGACGCGGCCGCAGGTGGAACGCAATCTCTCACGGCCGTTGAGAGAACGACTCTTCCGGAAGGCGCTGTTCGCGTTGTTCACCCACCCGGGGCGGCTTCGGGCCGTCGCCCCGTTGCTCGCGGCACGCAGGCTTGCGACCGGCAGGCTGGTGAGCCGATCCTCACGGCTGCGGGCTTTGGCGTCACTCGCCCCCGACGTGCGCGTCACAGATGCGTGGAGGCGGCTCCCCGAACGCATCCCGGCGCAGGGCCGGTCCCGGGCCCGGGTCGGTTTCCTCCAAGGATGTGTGCAGCGCGTCTTCTTCCACCGTGTCAATCAGGCGACGGTCCGCGTGCTGGCCGCGGAAGGCTTCGACGTCTTCGCGCCCCGGTTGCCGCGCTGTTGTGGCGCACTCATGCTGCATTCGGGCTACGAGGACGACGCCTTGGTTCTGGCCAAGAGATTGATCGAGACGTTCGAGGAGTGCGATGTCGTCGCGGTCAACTCCGCCGGGTGCGGGTCTTCGATGAAGGACTATGGTCACTTGCTCGCCGACGATCCCGAGTGGGGCGATCGAGCGCACGACTTCTCCGCCAAGGTGCGCGACGTGTCGGAGCTGCTCGCTCGTGAAGACACCGTCGCCCGCCGGCATCCCATCCAGATGCGGATCGCCTATCACGACGCGTGTCACCTCGCGCACGCGCAGGCCGTGCGAGAGGAGCCGCGCGCCTTGCTCCGAGGCATCCCCGGGATCGAGGTGGTCGAGC
>WHSQ01000003.1:0-11213 GCA_009380005.1 Actinomycetota bacterium
GATCCTCGATAACCTCGCTGCGTACTGTCAACGAATCTCTGACTCAGGACACTAGCTCGTTGGTGATGATGGCCCTCTGCAGCTCCGGCGACGCAACGGTTCGCGCGCGCGTGCCCGACGAGGTCGCGGGGTACGCGCCCGTGCCAAAGAGCTCGTCAGGCAGTGTCCACTTAATCTGGAGCACGCGGCAGCGTGCTACGCAGATGTTCATGCAACCGTGATAGCCAGCGCCTCCGACGCGACAACCTCCAACTCACGTGCCTCCGTCATCCGGCCACGACGCCCGCTTTGGAAAGAAGGGATAGCCGTACCTTCGGAGATAAGGCGTAGCCAGCACGGTTCCGATCAGGCGGTCGGCCAACGCTTGTCCCTGTACCCAGGCATCGTCGAGTCGCAACTCGACGCGCCCGGATCGAAGCCGATCCGGATTGCCACCCACAGTGTGAGTGGTGTCTAGTTGTACAAAGCCATCGGAGACAAAACCCAGGTTCTGCTTCGGCTCACCCACGAACGACAAGATGGTTTCCAAGTTGCGATTGGGATCGGCGATGAAATCCTCATAACGAAGCAGCATCGCTCGTTCGCGTCCCCACCGGCGCGATACAAGTTCGGCAAGGAACGAACGAGCCCACCAACTGACCATCGTGTACGTCGCGCCGAAACGCTGCATCTCTGGATTACCCGGCCGATCTACTAAAGCCTTGCGCCGCTTCCACGAATAGATGACCGCCCTTGGGTCACGCACCAGGTGTAGAACACGAACGTCCATCCCCGGGACAAGCCCGAGGATGCTAGGAGCCGTCGGCCACCTGGTCGATTCAACTATTACCCGAGCGCCCGTCGCACGAGCTATAGCGCGGTACAGATTTCCCATCACCCCAACGTAGGATGCCAGTGTCGGCCACTCTTCCAGCGAGTCGGGCGACTTGAGCAAGAGGCGCGGTACCTTGCGCCAAGTCAGCAACTCGTTTTGCCACCTGGTCACCTCTGCAGGTGAGACGCCCTGGGAATCGGCCAGGACCCGGTCTACGATCGGTTTCCAATAGGGGCAATCTCTCACCGGCCGTCCGCAACCGCACAGCCATCCCTCCGTCAACCCCCACGTCCACAACCGGGGAAGCTCGCCCGGCGCCGTGAAGCCTTCGAGCTGGCCCAGGACGTTGTTGAGCAAGGTGCCGCCTGCACGGCCCTTGCCGAGGAGGAAGAGCACCTTCGGGTTCTCGACGTCGGTCGGAGGTCTCGACGGATGCTCACCAGGCGTGGCCTGCCGCACCTGCGATCCTTCGATCGTGGCTCGGCTCTTACCAGAACCCATTCGACGGTCTTCCTTTCTCGCGGATCATCTCGGGCCCGGGGCTGGGAGGAGGAGGCACGACTGACGGATTCTAACGGGGGCGTCCTGACCCGCCTGTAGGGTAAGCGAGCATGGCCAGAAGCCGCCGTTCCGACGCGCTATCGAAACGCGTCACCGATCTCCTGACCCGCATGATGACGGCGCGGAGCGCCGCACGTTCGAGGCAGCTGGACCGGATCCTCATGTCCCTTGCCACCGCGTTGTTCCTCGGCGGCTTCGTTATCGCATACGTCAACCTTCCGGATCCGATGCGGGAACCCGTCTGGGGCCTGCTGGCGGTAACGGCCGTTGCCGGCGTGCCTCTGACGCTGGCTACGAACACGGGCGAGTACCTCGTTTCGCTCAAGCTCCTCGGGTACCGCGTTCCGCTGGAGGTCGCGGTTCGCGTCAGCGTGTTGGCGGCGGCAGCGAACCTCTTGCCGCTGCCCGGATCCGTGCTGGTCCGGACCCACGCGATCCGACGCCTGGGCGCGAAGACGAGCCGCGCGTTCGGTGTATCGACGTTGGTTGGCGTCTCGTGGCTCGCCGTTACCGCGGTGCTCGCCGGTGGTTTCCTGCTCGTGTACGGCAGGCTCCCGATCGGGGTGATCACGGTGACCGTCGGAGCCCTACTGCTCGGAGCCACCTGGTACCTGTTCGCCCGTCTGACCGTGTCTCGCTCTCTGCGGCTGACGGCGCGGCTTTTCCTGGTCGAGATCGCCTCGGTCCTCGTCAAGGCGGCGCGCCTCTACGTCGTCTTCCAGGCATTGCGCTATCACGTCGACATCGACCAGGTGCTGGCCCTGACGATGGCTGCGGTCGTGTCGACGGCGTCTGGCTTCTTCCCTGGAGGTCTGGGAGCGACCGAGGTCCTCTCCGCCGCCATCAGCCCTCTGATCGGGTTGTCCCCCGCGGTCAGCCTGTTGGTCGCAGCGATAGATCGGCTCTTGGGCATCGCGGTATTAGGGCTACTCGCCGCGGTCTTGCTGGTGCACAGACCCGAGCTCGTGGAGGAGGTAGCAGAGACGACCGCCGCCGTGGAGACCTCCGACGATGGCCAGGGTTCGATCCCGCAGTAGGTGCGGCCGCGATCAGCAGGACCGAGCGTCAGCCTACGTTCGACGGAACCCGTGCGAAGAGTCGCACCCGCAGCAGCGTCCACAGGGCGTTGACCCCGTCCGTCCACCGGAGCTTCTTGCCTTCCATTCGCGTCCTGGCTCTGTACGCGATGGGGACCTCGTAGATGCGGTGCCCCGCCTTGAGGAACTTCCCGGTGCTCTCAGCCTCGATCTCGAAGCCCTTCGAGCGCAGGTCTAGGGAGCGCCATATCTGGGTGGTCGCCAGCTTGAAACATGTCTCGACGTCGGTCAGCCACGTGTTGAAGAGGAAGCTGGCCCAGAAGCTGACGAAGCGGTTGCCGAGGACGTACCAGAAAGAGAACGCGGTGTGAGCACCGAACGTGCGAGTCCCGTAAACGACTTCGGCCCCACCGTTCAGGATCGGCGCGAGCAGCTCCGAGTAATCGGCGGGGTCGTACTCGAGATCGGCATCCATGATCGTCAAGAGATCGCCTTTCGCCGACTCGATGCCGGAGCGAACCGCAGCACCCTTCCCGCGGTTGGCCTCGTGGACGACGACGCTGATGCGTTCGTCGGACGCAAGATCGGAGACCGTCTCGAGGCCGTCATCGGCAGAACCGTCGTCGACGAGGATCACCTCGAACGGGACGGGCAACTCCGTTTTCAGCAGGCGCTCGAGGCAGGCCCTTAGCGTCGTTCGCTCGTTATAGATCGGGATAACGATGGTCAGCATCGTCGGAGACATCTGATTATGGTAAGGCGTGCAGAGGGACGGATTTCGCTCACGCGTTCATCAACCAGGGGTGGCATCCAGCGGCAAGAACGTGAGCGCTCGACCATGACGATCACCGATCGATCCCACCGAACCTCCGCGACCTACGGAGGCGTCTCTACCGGTTCGGAACGCGAGATCGGGCCCCGGCACCTCTGGGCCGCGGCGTTGGTCGGCGTCGTCGCAGCGACGGTCGCGTACTGGCGTACGTACGAGTGGGCCGGGGCCGTCGGGATCGATACCTGGGCATACGCGGCGTGGGGTCAAGCGATCGAGCGTGGCGACGTGCCGCAGTTCTACAAGAGCGGAACGACGCCCAAGCCGCTCGCGATGCTCCTGGGGACCTTCGCGGCGCTGATGCCGGCTCATGTCGCGATGTTGCTCGTGATGAGCGTCGCGTTGGGAGGCCTCGCCGCGGGACTCTTCCTGGCGGCAGCCCGTGCCAACGGGTGGGCTGCAGCCGCCGCCGTCGGCGCGCTCATCGCGAGCGTCGGTTTCGAATCGATGTTCGAACTGTCGGATGGCGTCGCGGCCGCCCTCGTCGTTGCTTCGGTGGCCTCGCGGCGGTGGCTGCGGGTTGGATTCCTGGTCGCGGCGGGAGTGATGCGTCCGGAGGCGTGGATATTGGCGGGCATCGCAGGCTGGATGGCGGAGGCGGAACCCCGGCGACGGATCCTTGCCGCGGTGGGGTCGGCGGTGGCCGCCCCGGTGCTGTGGATGGCCGCCGATGTCGCCACCATGGGCGACCCATTGGGCACGGCTCATTTCCTGGGTTGGGCCCGCACGCGCAAACTCGGAGGCGTGCCCGTGCCGACGGACTCGGTTGCAGACGTTGCCCGCGAGTTCGCATCCCTGATCTGGGGAACCCCGCTCGACGCGGCCGTTGCTTCGGCGGGGATCGTGGGCCTCGTCCTCATAGTCATTCGGAGGCCGCGGGGGCTCGATGCCTTCCCCGCCATCGTCGCGGGCGTCGGAGCCCTGGAGCTGTTCATCCTCGCGGTGCTCGCCACCAACATGTACGAGAGGTACCTGCTGCCCTTCGTCTTGACGATGCTGGGCCTCGGCGCCGGGTACCTGGTCGGAATGGTGCTGGGTCGCGTCATCATCCCGGTCCCGGCCGCGGCCGTGATCGCAGCGGCGGCGCTGGTTGTGTGGGGGTCTCAGCTGCAGCTGGAAGGTCGGCGAGAACGCGCGACGAGGATGACGGAACGGGTGGAGGCCTCCGTCGGGAGCCTTCTACAAGCGGTGGACTGTGGGCGCGTCGGTGTCCTGGGGAACTGGCGCGCTCGCGACCACCTGCCGGTCATCGCCGCTTCGGCGCGCGTCCCCCTCCAACGGCTCGGAGTCGTCAGGTACGACGATGCCGGCCGCATCACGAACCTGGAACGGTTCGCTGCGATCGTGCGGCTCCACTCCGGCTACGCCTCGATCCCCAGCGATTGGACGCGCTACAGCACGGAGTTATCGCCGCTTGCGACGCGTCCGGGATGCACCCTTCCGGATACGCCCTTGCGGATCCGTCGTTCGACGTAACGCCTCCTGGAGGAACGCGTCGTAACGGTCGCGGGTGTACCGGATGTCCAGGCGACCCTGCATTCGTTCCCATGCGGCGTCGGTCAAGCGCTCCAGATCCTCAGCCGACGCCGACAGCAGCCCTTGCATCGCGTCCGTGAGGTCGTCGACGGAACCCGGCTCGACGAGGATGCCGTTCTCGCCCGAAGAGATCGTCTCCGCGAGGCCTCCGAGCCGCGACGCGATCACGGGGACGCCGGCGGCCATCGACTCACTCATCGTGAGGGGCGTTGAATCGGCATCGCCTCCGGCTCCGACCCGTGAGGGAACGACCGTGCAAAATGCGACGCGAAGCTCGTCGATGACCTCCCGCCCATCGGCTCGACCGCGGAACTCGACGCGGTCCGCGATCCCCAGAGAGCGCGCGACGGCTTCCAGCTTGGGCCTGTCCGGACCGTCGCCCAGGATCACCAACCCGGCCTCGGGGATGCGGGCGACCGCAGCGATCAACACGTCGACGCCCTTCTTGTCGGCCAGTCGACCGACGAATAAGAAACGACCCTTCTGAGGGCGACGCGTTCCGACCCTTTCCCGGATGCCGGCGGCATCCACCCCCATCGGTACGACGAGGTCGGCCAACTCGTCCCTCGGTATCCCCAGCACGTTGCCCATCTCCCTACTGGCGACGGACGTCACAGCCGCATGCTGGATCACTCGTTTCTTGAGCCACCGGAACGGCCGGGATCGAAGGCCGAAGACGTCCACCCCGTGAGCGGTGACGATGTATGCCGTTCCGGTCAAGAGCCTGGCTATAAGCGCCACCGAGCCGCCGGGGATGATCCAATGCGCGTGTACGAGCTGCGCCCTCGTCTTCCGGATCAATCTCACGGCGCTCATCACGAACGCGAGGAAGAACGTGGGTACCTCGATGACGCGCCACGGCGAAACCTTCAGGTTCTGGACGATCGCGCCGTCCGCCAGGCCCTCCAGGGGACGGGGGAAATAGCGGAAGCGACGTATCTTCACGCCGTCTACCACGAGCTCCATCGGCGAGTCCTTGGCGCGCGGGCATAGGAGAGTGATGTCGTAGGAATCGGCGAGCGCGCGGCAGAGTGAAAGGACGAACTCGGGTGTACCGTCCCCGGGCCGCGAAGGAACGGTCGAGGCCAGCACCAGTATCTTCGGACACTCCTCCGCTTCCGTCATGCCGATGTCAGTAGCGGAGCCGGGCAGGATCCGTAGCAGGATACTCAGGGCGGTAGACGATGAATCGTACGCCTTCCTTGCTGTGCGAACGATTCGATTGCACGAAGCCATCGAGGGATGCGTTAGCCCGCATCAACTCCGTGAATGATCCTCGCTCGTCATCGAGTACCTGCAACTCGGAGGAGAGCACATCGGGGATGTCAATCGTCGCGTTCTGCATGCGGGCGACCTTACGCCATGGCTAACGGCCGACCGTTATAGCGTGCCGGTGTGGATCGTGCGGCCGACCCTTCTGGGGATAGAGCTCTCTACGTCGTGATGCACTGGCCCTTCCTCGTGCTCCTCGGCATCGGGATCGTCCTCCGGGCGATCGCCATGGTTGCCTACCGACCGATCCTCTTGCTGCAGTCCGACGGCTACGTGTACCTGCAGAAGGCCATCGACCTGGAGCCCGCCCAGCTACGCCCGGTCTTCTATTCGTTCTTCCTGCGTCCGTTCATCGAGGTGCACAGCTTGACCTTGCTGGCGGGAGCGCAGCATCTCCTGGGGATCGGCATGGCGGTGCTCCTGTACGTGGCTCTCGCGAGGCGAGGAGTCGGCCGGGGGTGGGCCGCCGCCTCGACGGTGCCCCTTTTGCTGGATGGCTATCAACTGAACATCGAGCATTACCTGTTGAGCGAGACCCTGTTCCAAGCGCTGGTCGTCGCTGCCGTCGTCCTCCTGACTTGGAGCGACCGCCTGGGCCTCGCTGCCGCAGCGGCTGCGGGACTCCTCCTGGCGGCTGCCGCACTGACGCGTTTCATCGGCCTCGTAGGTATAGCGATCGCGTTCCTTTACCTGCTGCTCTACAAGAGGAACCTTCGGAGCCTGGTTGTGTTCTCGATCTCGGTTCTCGTACCCCTTCTCCTGTACGCCGCCTGGTTCTCGTCGTTCTATGGGACCTTCGCGCTCACCAACCGGGGTGGCTACTTCCTTTACGGAAGGGTCGCTCCGTTCGCCGAGTGTGACTGGAACGTTCCCAAAACACAGCGGGTGCTCTGCGACACTCGGGATCGGGCCGACCGGCCAGGGCACAACCACTACGTCTTCTCGTCGGACTCTCCGATCGAGAGGCTGGAAGTGCCCCACGGTCGAACGCGCAATGAGGTGTTGAACGACTTCTCACTCGGGGTGATCATGCACGAACCTGGACGTTACCTGGGCACGGTGGGCGCCGACGTGCTGCACACCCTTTCACCCTTCCGCTACACGGGTCCGAAGGATGCGCGGCTCGACCTGTGGCGTTTCCCTCGCCGCTCCGATGTGCTTCGCGATAGGGCCTTCCTCGTACGCCGCCACCAGGCTTCTCCACCTCCAGTTGTCGATGAGACTCGCTTCCGCATCGCGCCCGACGCCGCCACGTTTCTCCGTGCCTACCAATCCCTGGTCTACCTGTATGGCCCGTTGCTCCTCCTTTTCCTGATCGCGGCCGTTACCGGCTGGTTGAAGACCCGCGGGAGAGATCGTCACGGCGGGGATGCCCTGTTCTTCGCGGCGATGGGCACGGCCCTGATGCTGGTCCCGTTCTTTACGATCAACTTCGACTACCGCTTCATCACGCCTGCGGTGCCTCTGCTTCCTCCGGCTGCGGCCCTCGGCTTGACGGCGTTAACGCGCGCGGGAACGCAGGCGACGTAGGGACGGTGACGGCGCCCGCCGCTTACCGGTTCGCCGGCTCCTGCTCGGTCCTCGGTTTCGTGACACGCACGACCAGATCCGCAAGTAATCCGATGGCGAAGGTTTGGAAGGCCGCGAAGAAGATCAGCAAGGTGTTCGTTCCCACGCGGAAGTCCTTCGTGACGATGTCGTAGCCGAGCTTCGCCGCTCCCACGACTAGCAGGAAGAAACCCAGAGGCATGAAGATCCTCAAGGGGTTGAAGGTCAGCACCATACGGATCACCTGGGTCAGATAGCTTTTCGTATCCCGATACCAGTGGAACTTCGAACGCCCAGCGCGTTCCGCGTAGTCGATCGGCATGTAGCCCACGGAGTATCCGTTGGCGAGGAAGCACATAGTCAACGTCGTCACGCACGAGAAGCCGGCCGGAAGCATGTGAAGGAACTGTTTGCCTACGTCTCGCCGGAAGGCTCGCAGTCCTGAGTTGAGGTCGGGGATGGGCTCGTCGACGAGATATGAGGCCAACCGGCGGATGAACCATTTCGCCGGGACGCGGAACAGTTTGTGAGTGCCTTCCTCGCTCGTCCTGGCGCCGACGACTTGGTCGTAACCGGAATCTAGCTCTTTGACCAGCTGCGGGATCCGATCGTTGGGATACGTCATGTCCACATCGCTCCATACGATGACGCGTCCGCGTGCCGCCGATGTGGCCGTCTTCCGAGCGAAGCCGGAACCGCGGTTCTTGGCGAGCCGGATCGGCTTGATGTCGGGGATGTGCCCGAGCTCCTTCAGCGAACCGTCGGTCGAGGCGTCGTCCACCACGATGATCTCGTAGCTGTACTCGGAGGCGTCCATCGCCTCGCGGATCCGCCCGATCTCCGTTTCGATGTGACCCGCTTCGTTGTGGACGGCGAGTGCGATCGTGACATCGAGTTCGGCGCCGGAGTCGATGCCTGCCTCCTGCATCGTTTCAAGGGTCCCCGGGTCGTCCATAGCCAGCCAGCTTACTGGTGGGTTCGGAGCCTCCGCAGGCTTGCTCCGACCCTACGCCGTCTTCGACTCCATGAGGTAGAGCAGCCGTGCCGTGCCCGCCATGGCGTCCTGGCGAAGGATGGTGAAGTGCTCGCCGAAGGCGGACTCGAAGCCGTCCACGGAGTAATCGTCGAAGACGTCCTCCCGGCTGCTCAAGAGTCCTTGCACCTTGGGATCGTCCTTCGGGACGAACTCGATGATGAGATGGTGGCCGAGCTTCGCGAGGTACTCCGCGATGAGCGGGAGCGGGACGTTATTACCGACCGCCAGGTGATGGATCAGAGCCAGTGCCATGACGGCATCCACCGGGCCGCGTCCGATCAGATCCTGGCGTTCCTTATTGGCCCACCCGATGCCGGGGCTGGGGTTGGAGAGATCCAGGACGAGCGGCAGGAGCTTGGTCTGGCCCTCCTTCTTCGCAATCCGATAGTTGCGTTCGACGCATTGGGGATCGAGCTCCCACGCCACGGTGAAGATCCCCTTCCCGCTTGCGACGCGGCTGAACAGACCCACGTTGGCGCCGAGATCCCACAGCTGTTCGGGCGCGATCTGGTCGATAAGGCTTTCGACCAGCTTCTTCTTGTCCTCGAACGTTTCCGGGCTGTAATGGTCGGCTTCTTCGTAGTAGTCCGACCACGTCGAGCGGGAAAGGCCGACGTTCAAGCCTTCAACGCCCTTACGGAGGCTGTCCAGGATGCCGATCAGCGCGTTCTCGCTGATGGAGGGGGACTTGCCCGAGCCACTCGGCCGGCCATCTCCGCCGCGCAGCTGGGCCTTGGCGTGCGAGAAGATGTGGAGCTGCAAGGGGATCCGGGTCCGGGCCTTGCTCGGCAACAGCGACGAGGCGAGATCGAGCGGTACGCCGTCGATGTAGATGCGGAGCAGTTGGTTGAGTCGCAGATCCCGGTAGCTCATGAGTGCCAGGGGGGCCAGGAAGTGCTGACAGAATTGCCGGTAAGCGATCCAGGGGCGTCCTTCTTTCCTGGTCTCGAACGAAAGCGTGTCTATGAGCACGAAGCGGCCATCCTGGAACTGCATGTTGTAGCTCGATGCGTCGCGCAACGACATGCCCCTGGCGAGCGCGCGTTTCTGGATCTCGATCGTCGTGAGAGCCGCGTCCTTGAGCTGGCTGAAGCTCCACTCGTACGGATAGGAGATGAGAGGTAGTTCGCTCGGCCGAAGGATCCTGTACGCGTCGGGCGACGATCCCGGAAGCTCGACCTCCTCGTGTTCGATCAGGAGGCCCTCCGCCACCAACTCCTCGTAGAGTCCCGAGCCCATGAGCGCGTCGTAGTCGGGCCGAGCGGCCTGGTTCACTTGCCGGTAGAGCTTTCCACCGGCACGGAAAACGAAGCCGCTGCGCGCGTCCCGGAAGGACGACGGCAGTGCGGTTGGGCTCGGGCTCACTCCTCTGTGGAAGTTGAGGGTGATTCGTTCTTCGAGAAGATGCCGGAGAAGAACGCCGCGATCCGGCCCCAGAACACCTTCACCGCAACGCCGATCCCGAGGGCGCCGGCGATCACCGCCTGGAAGATGTAACTGCCGGAGCCGGGATCGAGATAGGCGTGGGCGGACGGCAGCATGACGGTGTTGAAGGCGATGACCATCACGGCCAGCAGGAAGAGGCGATTGCGCTTCATATGAACCCCGTTCTCATCCTTGGGACAGGCCAGCCCGTTACTTTCCCCGGATGGCCAGAATCTAGCAGAGGGACCCGGGGAGCGGCGAGATGGCTGGGTTGGTTAGCGGATCATGGCGATCGTTGCGCCCGTCTCCAGGGAGCGACCGGGCTCGGCGTGGAGCTCTTCCACCGTCCCGTCCTGGTGGGCCAGGATCGAGTTCTCCATCTTCATGGCCTCCAGGATGCAGATCACGTCTCCGGCCTTGACCTGCTGGCCCTTCTCCACCAGGACCTTGACGATCGTGCCCTGCATGGGAGCCGTGACCGTCTCGCTGCCGCCTCCGCCGTGGGCCCCGATGGAAGCCGGCGGGTTCGGCTTCGAGCGCGCCACCGTCGTGGTCAGCTGTTCCCGGATGCGCACGTCGAAGCGCTTGCCGTCCAACTCGACGTCGAAGCTCCTGGCGGCGACCTCCGGTTCGCCGGGGACCGGCTTAACCGGCTTCGCTTCCGCCAAGGAAGACAGGTCCATATCGCGCTCGACCGTGCCGGTGTGGTAGTCGCCGCTCACGAATCGTTCGTCGGCGAGCATCAGCCGGTGGAAGGGGATCGTGGTCTTGATCCCCTCGATCTCGTATTCGTCGAGGGCGCGGAGCATCCGCCGGCGCGACTCTTCGCGATGCGCTCCGTAGGAGATCAGCTTCGCGACGAGCGGGTCGTAGGCCTGCGGGATCTCGCCGCCGGGTTGCGCACCCGAATCGACGCGAACTCCGGGTCCGGACGGCTCGCGATAGTTGCCGATGCGGCCGGGCGCCGGCATGAACCTCTTCGCCGGGTTCTCGGCGTTGATGCGGCACTCGATCGAGTGACCTCGCAGCGATATGTCGTCTTGACCGAACTCGAGCGGCTCCTCTGCTGCGATCAACAATTGGGCGCGCACGAGATCGATGCCGGTCACCAGCTCCGTCACCGGGTGTTCGACCTGGAGCCGGGTGTTCATCTCC
>WHSQ01000003.1:11223-113295 GCA_009380005.1 Actinomycetota bacterium
TTCCATGATCGCTTCCCGCACTTCCGGCGCCAGCGCCGGCGACGGCGATTCCTCCACCAGCTTCTGGTGGCGTCTCTGCAACGAGCAGTCGCGTTCCGGGAACGAAAGGATCGCCCCCGACGCGTCGCCCAGGACCTGGACCTCGATGTGACGAGGTCGCTCTAGGTACCGCTCGAGGTAAACGTCCGGCGAAGAGAAGTAGGCCTGCGCCTCGCGAGCGGCACCGGCGAGCGCGTCGTCGATCTCATCCGCCGACTGGACCACGCGGAAGCCCTTGCCGCCGCCACCGGCCGATGCCTTGATGGCCAGAGGAAGCCCGTGCTCCTCGACGAAGCTCATCACCTCCGCTCCCTCGGTGACCGGATCGGCCGTCCCGGGGACGGTGGCGACCCCGGCGTCGCCGGCCGCCCGGCGAGCTGCCGTCTTGTCGCCCATAGCGTCGATCACCTCGGGCGTGGGACCGACCCAGACCAGCCCGGCGTCGATCACCGCCCGGGCGAAGGCGGCGTTCTCGGCCAGGAACCCGTACCCGGGGTGGATGCCTTCCGCACCCGAACGCCGTGCCGCATCGAGGATCGCCTCGATCTTGAGGTAGGACTCACCCGCCGGCCCCGGGCCCACGTTGTAGGCCTCGTCGGCGTACTTCGTATGGACGGCGTCGGCATCGAGGTCGGAATAGACGGCGATGGACGAGATGTCGAGGTCCCGGCACGCTCGCATGACGCGGACGGCGATCTCTCCGCGGTTGGCGACGAGCAGTTTCTTGAACATGGGTCTCCGTATCCTATGGGGGCCATGCATGACCCCCTTGGTCCCGACGCCGTCGAAGCCGTCGCCCGCGGGCGCTTCGGACGACCTTGCCGCTACCTCCCCGAGGTGGGCTCCACCAATACCGAGGCCCTCGCGTGGGCGGCCGACGGGGCCGATGAGGGCGCCATCGTAGTCACCGAGCATCAGACCGCGGGCCGCGGCCGACGTGGCCGGACGTGGTTCGACGAACCCGGCACGTCGCTCCTCTTCTCGCTGATCCTTCGACCTGGGATCGCCTTCGACCGGCTGGGTCTCCTTCCGGTCGCCCTGGGCACGGCGGTCGCGACCGCCCTCGAGGATGCATGTGGCATAGCCGCTCGGACGAAGTGGCCCAACGACGTGACCGTTCGCGGTCGGAAGATAGCGGGGATCCTCGTTGAGACGAAGTTGGTGGGCTCGAACGTAGACATCGCCGTTGCCGGTGTCGGTCTGAACCACGACTGGTCCGGGGTGCAGGTTCCGGGGGGGATCGCCGACACGGCGACCAGCGTCTCTACGGAGGTCGCGGATGCGATCCCACCGCGCGCCACCATGCTCGGCGAGCTACTGGCCGCGTTCGAGCTCCTCTATCAACTGGTCGTCGGAGGATCCGATCCCGCCGAGCTATTGGATCGTGCCCGGTCCCGGTCCGGGGTGCTTGGCCAACCCGTGGGGATCAGGACCGCCGAGGGCAGCCTCGTGTCCGGGATCGCTCGCGATCTCACGGCGGACGGAGGCCTCCAGGTGGAGACGGAAGGTGGTCCACGCGTCTTCCACGTCGGAGAGGTAGAGCAACTGCGTCCGGTGCGGTAGGCGTCGGCTAGCAGAGCAGACCGAGCAGGCCGCACTCGGTGTCCTCGACGGTGTCGACGAGGTCGCCGATGAGGTCACCGTCCGAACCATCGGAGCCCGAGTCGGAGCCGCTTCCGGAGCCCGAGTCGGAGCCGCTCCCTGAGCCCGAGTCGGAGCCGCTCCCTGAGCCCGAGTCGGAGCCGCTCCCGGAGCCCGAGTCGGAGCCGCTCCCGGAACCCGAATCATCGCTACCCGAACCGCCGGAGTCGGGGTCGGAGCCCGAGCCATCGCCGGAGCCGGTACCGGGGTCACCCGAACCCGATCCGGTGGAGCCGTCCGAGCTGGCGCCTCCGCTCGTGGCGTCCGAGCCGGCGCCGTCGCCGCGGCGCTCGCGATCGGTGCCCTCGGACGGTGTTCCTTCTTCCGGTGTCGATGTCTCGCCGTAGCCGGTCTGGGTGAACGCCTGCGTCGCGGCGGTCGTCCGGATCGGGCGCCGTTCCATGTCTCCATCGATGGCCGGGCCCCCCAACGAAGCACCCGCGATGACCACGGCTGCCCCAGCAGCGGTCGCGCCGTTCGCGATGCCGGCGACGCCGATCCTCTCCACGCCACGTCCGATCCATCCCGTAAGCCGTTCCGGGAGCGACGCGATCACGGACCACCACGTCCGCGCTTTGCGTCCGCTGTAGTAACGGAGGAACGCTTCGACTACTTTCCCGTCGAGTTGCGCTCCCGCTTCCTTCTTGATGATGTCGAGGGCCACCTTGTGTTCGGACGCCTCGCGATACGCGCGCGTCGACGTCAACGCATCGAACGTGTCCGCGACCGCGATGATCCGAGCGCCGAGAGGTATCGCGTCTCCTGCGAGTCGATCCGGGTAGCCGCGTCCGTCGAGGCGTTCGTGGTGGTGGCGCACGATCTCGGTGATCTCGCCGTTGTCCAGGTCGGAGGCCATGGCGGCGCCTATCGCGGGATGCTCCTTGATGATCTCGAACTCCTGATCGGTGAGTTTCCCCGGCTTCTTCAGGATCTGCGGTGGCAGGTGGAGTTTGCCGACGTCATGGATGGAAGCGGCGGTGAAAACCTTCTCCGCGTATTCGGCCGGCAGCCCCATGGCCTTGGCGATCATCAGGGAGTGACGGCCCACCCGACGGCTATGTCCGTGCGTGTACGGGTCGTTGGCCTCGAGCGCCTGCACCAGCTTCCGAAGGATCTCGGTCTGCTTCTCGGGTGGAAGGGTGATCTCTCGGGCCACGCCATCCGAGCGATCCAGGCCGAGCGCGGAAGTCGCGCGCAGGACCCGGTGCTCGTTGACCAGGCGACGCATGTAGCCCCACAACATCAGGTCTCCGAAGACGATGTCGCGGGAGCGCGGGTGGCGGATCCATATCGCCGAGCCCGCCGCACCCAGGGCGGCGCTGAGGGCTACGGCCACGGCTGCGGCCGGGATCGGACCGAGGCGAACGCCGTAGGTCGATTCGGTCCAGGCCAGGACCGCGAGAGGTGACCCGACGATGCACGCGGTGATGCAGACGACCAGCGTCAGGTATCGCCATGAGCTCGCTTGCCTCACGTCCGCCATCGAGATCTCCCGTCGGATCGCTCGGTCCGGAGTCACTTCTCCGACCCGTTTCATCGCTCTCCGTCCTTGTATCGGTCCCAATGTCGGCCGAGCGCATAGGCAAGATTCACCATGTGAGGAGGGGACATGGGCGCATCAGGCTCGAAACGAGCATCGGCCGGTGCCGCGGAGGCGGCTGGGGGCGGCCGTAGGATGGTCGTCACAGAGACGGGGAGCATCGGTGCAGATCACCTATCTGACCCACGACGCCTGAGTGGCGGCCCAGGTGGACCGGCTGCGGGTCGCGCAGCTGAGGCGGGAGAGGCGGGCCGGTTGGGCCCGGGGACGCCCCGCGTCCGGCGGCGCCGCCACCAGGGTCCCGGACGGAACCCGGTTCGAGGGAAGGCGGCGATGAGCGAGGGACCCCGCGGATCCGATCTCACCGCGGCACTGGAGCGGGCCCGCGCCGGCGGGGCGCAGAAGTACCACGACAAGCTGGCGCAGCAGAACAAGATCTTCGTGCGCGACCGCCTGGCCCTGCTCCTGGACTCGATGGATGGGTTCGCGGAAGACGGACTGCTCGTCAACGCCATGGCGGGAGATCTGCCGGCCGACGGGGTGGTGACCGGGGTCGGCACGCTCGGGGGCCGTCCCGTAGCTGTGATGGCCAACGACCCGACCGTCAAGGCGGGATCGTGGGGAGCCCGCACGGTCGAGAAGATCGTCCGCATCATCGAACTGGCTCGGAAGCACGCCCATCCGATCGTGTACCTGGTGGACTCGGCCGGGGCCCGCATCACCGATCAGGTGGATCTCTTCCCCGGTCGTCGCGGTGCCGGCAAGATCTTCTACAACCAGGTGCAGGCTTCCGGTCGTATCCCCCAGGTCTGTTGCCTCTTCGGACCGTCGGCGGCCGGCGGCGCGTACATCCCCGCCTTCTGTGATGTGGTCTTCATGGTCGACGGCAACGCGTCCATGTATCTGGGTTCACCGCGCATGGCCGAAGAGGTCATCGGCGAGAAGGTGACGCTCGAGGAGATGGGCGGCGCGCGCATGCATACGGAGATCTCGGGCTGCGGGGACCTCCTGGTAGGAGACGACAAAGCTGCGATCGAGGCCGCGAAGGGGTACCTCTCCTACTTCGGGTCGTCGTGGACCGAAGCGCCGCCCACGGTCGAAGCAAGACCACCCGCGTTCCAAGGTGCGCTCGCGGAGCTCGTCCCCGAGGACGAGAGTCACGAGTTCGACATGTACTCCCTGATCGCAGGGGTCGTCGACGAGGAGTCTCTCTTCGAGATCAAGCCCGATTTCGCTCGCGAACTGATAACCGGCCTTGCCCGGATCGAGGGTCGTGTCGTCGGCGTGGTGGCGAACCAACCGAATCAGAAGGGCGGCGTGCTGTTCGTCGATTCCGCCGACAAGGCCGCTCGATTCATCTGGTTGTGCGACGCGTTCAACATCCCTCTCGTGTTCCTCAGCGATGTACCGGGGTTCATGATCGGGACGGCGGTCGAACGTCAGGGCATGATCCGGCACGGCGCGAAGATGATCACGGCGGTTTCCGAGGCGACGGTGCCGAAGTTCTGCGTCGTCGTCCGCAAGGCCTACGGCGCCGGCCTCTACGCCATGGCCGGTCCGGGTTTCGAACCGGACGCGACGATCGCGCTTCCGACGGCCCGCATCGCGGTGATGGGCCCGGAACCCGCCATCAACGCCGTGTATTTCAACAAGATCCAAGCGATAGAGGACGAGGCCGAGCGCGAGCGGTTCATCGCCCAACGGCGCGCCGAGTACGAGGCCGATATCGACATCCTTCACCTGGCTTCCGAGAACGTCGTCGACGCGGTCGTGCAACCCGATGAGCTGCGCGGCGAGCTGGTGAGACGGCTCCAGGTCGCCGGCGAAAAGGAGCGGCACTTCTCGACGCGCCGGCACGGCGTGCCTCCCGTATGAGTGGATCGGTGGAACCGCGCACCTCGTTCGTATCGGTACGGCGGGAGGGCCACGTAGCCGTCATCACGTTGAGCAGGCCCGAGGCCCATAACGCCATCTCGGGTGCTGTGGCCGACGATCTGCGTCTGGCGGCTCGGAAGGTCGCGACCGACGACGAAGCCTGGGTCGTGGTGATCGCGGCCGAAGGCGATAAGGCCTTCTGCGTCGGCGCCGACCTCAAGGAGCGCGGCTCCTTCGACCTCCAGGACTATTACGACAACCGGCGTCAGGTCCGGGAGATGTTCGGCGCTCTGCGCGCCATCCCGCAACCCACGATCGCGTCGGTCTTCGGGTTCGCTCTGGGGGGTGGGTTCGAGATAGCCCTCTCCTGCGACCTGATCGTGGCGGCGGAAGGGACGCAGATGGGGCTGCCGGAAGCGCGCGTGGGCCTCCTCCCTGCGGGCGGTGGAACGCAGCTGCTCACCCGCAGCCTGGGG
Source organism: Actinomycetota bacterium (assembly GCA_009380005.1). Taxonomy (GTDB): domain Bacteria; phylum Actinomycetota; class CADDZG01; order CADDZG01; family WHSQ01; genus WHSQ01. Next base: position 16,795 of record WHSQ01000003.1, read on the forward strand.
CCGGCCAGGGCCAAGGAGATGATCTTCAGAGGCAGGCGCATAGATGCCGCCGAGGCGAGTGCTCTCGCACTGGTCTGCGCGGTTGCACCCCCCGACAGGTTGGACCGGGTGACGATGGAGGTGGCGTTGGAGATCTGTCGCTCGTCCCCGATCGCGGTCCGTGAAGCGAAGCGGTCGATCGACGCTGCCTTGGGCGTGTCCATGGAAGAAGGGATCGAGATCGAGAACGCGTCGTGGGAGCGAGTGATCGTCTCTGAGGATCGTGGCGAGGGTATCGCCGCCTTCAACGAGAAGCGGGAGGCGCGTTGGCGCAACGCGTGACCTACCCGTCGCGCGTGCGCATCAGGGAGGTCGGCCCGCGCGATGGCATCCAGAGCGAGAAAGCTCGGGTCTCCACCGAGGACAAGATCCGTTTCTTGGATGCACTGAGTGCGACCGGCCTCCGATACATCGAGGCGGTGTCGTTCGTCTCCCCCCGGGCCGTCCCGCAGATGGCGGACGCGCGCGAGGTGTGGGCGGGGATGAGCCGGAACCCGCAGGTCTTCTACTCGGCCCTGGTCCCGAACGCCCGCGGCGCAGAAGTAGCGGTCGAGGTGGGGGCCGATGGCATGCAGGTGTTCATCTCCGCGACGGACGGTTACAACGTGCGCAACCTCCGCAAGACCGTTCAAGACTCGTTCGAGGATGTGGCTGCCGTCGCCCGGATCGGCGCGGACGCCGGTATCCCCGTGGAGGGGACGATCTCGTGCGCGTTCGGCGATCCGTACGAAGGCGACGTCGAACCGCGGCGCGTGTGCGACGTCGCGGTGCGGATGGCGGACCTGGGGATCGATGCCATCTCGTTCGGTGACACCACGGGGATGGGAACCCCGAGACGCGTAGAGGAGCTGATCGACGTGTTGCGCGGCCGCTTGCCGGAGCTGGAGATCAACATGCACTTCCACGACACTCGGGGGACCGGCCTGGCGAACGCGCTCAAGGCCCTGGAGCTGGGTATCGACTACTTCGACTCGTCGGTGGGCGGCATGGGCGGCAGCCCCTACGTGGCGAACGCGAGCGGGAACGTCGTGACGGAGGACCTCGTCCACATGCTGGCCGACATGGAGATCGACACCGGGATCGACCTGGATCTCCTGCTGGAAACGGCACGCATCGCCGCGGGTTTCGTCGACGGAGAGCTCCCCAGCAAGTTGCTCAGAGCTGGGCCTCGCTGGCGCCGGCCGGGGTAGCAGCGACCGACTCGTCCATCTGCTTGATGCCACGTGAACGGCCGAGGACGATAGCGGAGGTCAGATAGATGGCCCCGGTTCCGAACAGCATGAGTCGTAGCCCGACCCAGGAGATGGTCCATCCGCCCGCGACCGCCCCCAGGGGCATGGCCAGCCAGGCGAACGCGCCGATCGCGCCCAACACGCGGCCCCGCAGGCGTTTCGGGACCCGCTCGAACATGACCGTGTCGATCACGGGGTTGATGGGGCCCGCCGCGAGCCCCGCGACGAACATGGCGGCGATCGCGATCGCCAGGGGTGGGAAGGTCGCAACGACCGGATACCAGATGGAGATCAGCATGAAGCTCCAGATGTAGACGGCCGAACGCCTGTGCCTGTCTCCCCTCGAGGCGAACACGAGCGCCCCCAGTACGGAACCTCCGCCCATGGCCCCCATCAGCAACCCGAGAGCGATCGGGTCGTGGTAAACGCGTCGAGCCACGACCGGTAACGCAACCGTGCCGGCCATGTCCAGGAAGTTCGTGATCATCAGGCTCAGGACCATGGCGGTGAGGAATGGGTCGCGGCGTATGAAGCGCACTGCTTCCGCGATGTCGGACAGATACGTTCCCTTCTCGGCCGGCGGGCGGACGGCGGGTTTCGCGAGAGAAGAGATCAAGGCCGCGGAGACGAGGAACGTGACGGCGTCCAGGAGCAGCACGTTGGTGGGACCGACGAGCGCCACCAGGACGCCGGCGATGGGAGACCCGGCGAGCCGGGCACCGCGCTCGATCACCGCGTAGAGACCGGACGCGCGTTCCAAGCTCCAGCCGGCCGACTTCGAGGTGTCCGGTATGAGCGTTCCACGCGCGATCGTGCCGGGGGCGTCGAAGAGAGCACCCAGGAACGTCAAGGCTATGAGTTGCCAGAACCGGAGACCCACGGTCAGGTGCAAGAGCGGGATGGCCGCAACCGTTGCGGAGCTGAGGAGATCCGAGATGATGCTCATGCGCCGGGGTCCCAGCTGATCCACGAGCGGGCCGCCGAAGAAGCTTGCGATCACGAAAGGGGCCACGTTCGCGGCCAGGGCGAGGCCGGTCTTGGCCGGACTCCCGGTCGTGGCCAGTACGAACCAGGGGATGGCGACCAGTGCCATGACATTGCCCGTCATGGAGATGGCATTCGCGCCCAGCAGCGTGAAGAGCGGCCGTCTGGTGTGCATCGCCGCCCATGCTTTCACGCGGGCGCGGGGGGCCCGGTGCTCGCCGGGCGTAGCATCCCGGCGTGTTCTCGAAGGTCCTGATCGCCAACCGAGGCGAGATCGCCGTCCGTGTGGCTCGCACGTGCCGGGAGCTGGGCGTGAGCTCGGTCGCGGTGTACTCCGATCCGGACGCCGGCTCCCTGCACGCCGGATCGTGTGACGAGGCCGTACATCTTCCCGGGCGAGCGCCCCGAGAGACGTATCTCGACGTCGACCGGCTCTTGGAGGCCGTCTCGTCGACGGGGGCCGAGGCCGTCCACCCGGGATACGGGTTCCTGTCCGAGAACGCAGACTTCGCCGAGGCGGTGCTGGAGGCCGGTGCCGCGTGGGTGGGACCGCCCCCCGAAGCGATGCGAGCTCTGGGCGACAAGATCGGAGCGCGGCGGATAGCGGCAGCGGCCGGCGTCCCGGTGGTGCCGGGCATCTCGGAGCCGATCGAGGAAGTCGAAGTGCTCCGGAGCTTCGCGGCGGAGCACGGTTACCCGGTGGCCATCAAGGCCGCCGGTGGCGGCGGGGGAAGAGGCCTGAAGGTCGCGCGCTCGGCGGCCGAGCTCGAAGACGCCCTCGACGCGGCGCGCCGCGAGGCCATCGCGTACTTCGGCTACGGCGCGGTCTTCGTGGAGCGTTACCTCGACGCGCCCAAGCACCTCGAGGTTCAACTCCTGGCGCCTTCGCCGACCGAGGGGCTGTGGCTGGGCGTGCGCGATTGTTCCTATCAGCGTCGCCAGCAGAAGCTCATCGAGGAGACGCCGCCGCCGATCTTCGCCGAACGCTCGAGCGAGATGGGCCGCGCCGCGGTTGCGATGTCGAAGGCGTCGGGCTACGTGAACGCAGGGACCGCGGAGTTCCTCGTCGATCGCGATGGGAACTTCTTCTTCTTGGAGGTCAACGCACGCCTCCAGGTCGAGCACACGGTTACGGAGGAGACCTACGGCGTGGATCTGGTCGCCTGTCAGCTGAAGATCGCGGCCGGCGAGCCGCTCGATATCTCACAGGAGGATCTGGTTGCACGGGGGCATTCGATCGAGTGCCGCATCAACGCCGAGGATCCAGTCCGCGACTTCCTGCCGACTCCCGGCGCCCTACGTGGGTACGAGCCGCCCGCCGGCGAGGGGATCCGTGTCGATACGGGCTACCGGGCGGGCGACGAGATCCCTTCCGAGTACGACTCGCTGCTCGCGAAGGTGGTGGCGACGGGAGCCGATCGGGAGGAGGCGCGCGCCCGCATGATCGATGCGTTGAAGGAGATGGTCGTGGAAGGCGTGCCGACGACGATCCCGGCGCATCTGACGTTGCTCGAGCACGAGACCTTCAAGCGCGGAACCCACACGACCCGGACGGTGGAGGACTCGGGAGTACTCGGCGCTCCGCCCACCGATGTGCTGCTGGTGGTGGGGCGGCCGGTGCGGCTCTGGAACCCGGCTATGGCCGCCTCCGCGGCCGCGGCGATCCACGCGGGATCGTCCGGTTCGGGAGAGGTGACGGCGCCGATGCAGGGGACGATCCTCAAGGTCCTGGTCGCCGACGGCGACGAGGTCGAGGCGGGCCGGGCCCTCTTGGTCCTCGAAGCCATGAAGATGGAAACCACGCTGGCGGCGCCCCGGGCGGGGAAGGTCGCGAGCCTGACGGCGACGGCGGGCGCGACGGTGGTGGCCGGCGAGACGCTCGCCGTCATCGAGTGAACGCTCTCAGCCTCTTCCTGCTCGGGGCGCAGCTGGCGGTTGCTGCGCTCGTGGGCACGTGCGCCGGCGAGCTCATCCGGCGATGGGTCCGGTGGGAGGAGGATCTCGGGGGGCCGGAGCGCGCCCTCGTGGCGCTGGGCGGCGGCGTGGCGTTCGCGGTCGCGTGCATGGTCGGCAACGTCGTCACGGGGGGAGCGATCTTCGGCCTGCCGGGGGCGGTGCCGGCGCTCGGTGCCGTGACCGTGTACCTGGGGCGGAGTGGACTCCGGGTACGCCTTCCGCGCTCCGCACGAGATCGGTTCGCGCTCGCGCTCGCCGTGGTCGCGCTCGGCCTCCTTTACGTGGTGCCCGTGCTGGTGGCGGGCTCGGGCGTGCGTACCGGCGATCCCCCGTGGCATCTCGGGTGGACGGAGCAGTTGCTGGGGGGCGAGGCGGTGCCGAACGGACCGGCCCCCGAGTACGGGCGCAACGCCTATCCCTGGGGTTGGCACGCGGTCCTGGCCACGCTGGTACGACTGGTTCCGGCTTCCGACCCCTTGATCGCTCACGACTCGTTGCACGTCGTGCTCGTGGGGGCGATCCCGCTGGCCGCAGCCTGCCTGGCACGGCGAGTTCGCCGTGACGCCGGCTGGGCGGCCGCGGCCTCGGCGTCGGTCGTTGGCGGGTTCGGTTGGTTGGCGGCGCGCGAGCCCGCGTTCGATCCCAGTCCCCGCGCCGCACGCTTCGGCGCCGACCTCGTCGTTGCGTCTCCGAACTCCGTGTACGAGCTCATGCCGCCCGCACTGCCGCGCGAGCTGGGTCTCGTGCTGCTGGGACTCACGGGGTTGCTGGTGATCCGAGCCGCCGTGGAGCCGGAGCGTCGGAGCGCAGCGGGGGCCGGGGTCGCGCTCGGGATCGTAGGTCTCGTGAGCGTACCGATGTTCGTATCGGGTCTCGCCTGGACCGTCGCGGCGATGGTGATGGCCGGGCGTTCCGTTCGCAAGGTCCTCCTGCCGGTCGCCGTTGCGGCTCTCGCGACGTTCGGGCTGTGGGCGGGTCCCGTGGCCGCCAACTACTTCCGGTACGGGGGCTTCGTCGACATCACGCCGAGCCTCGGCAAGGAGTGGCCGCTGGTGCAGTCGTTGTCGGCTTGGGGGATCCTCGTGCCGTTCGCGATCGCCGGTCTCATCGCGACGCGGCGATCGGGCGACGTCGCACGGCGGTACGTCCTGGCCTTCGCCACCGCCTCGGCCGCGCTGCTCGCATCCTCCATGTTGCGTGGAGCTCTCGACTGGAACCTCGCGGGGAACGCCACGGTGCTGCATCAGGGCCGGACCTGGCCGCCCGCGCATCTGATGGGAGCCGCTCTGGCCGGGGCCGGAGCCATGTGGGCCTGGGACTGGGTGCGGCGTCGATCCCGACTCCTGGCCGGCCTGGGAGCGACGGCTGTGCTGGTGGCCGGCGCCGCCTCCCCGGTGCTGGCGGCCGACGCGATGGGCGAGATCCTGATGGATCGCCGAGCCGGCTTCATCTATTCGGCGCCCCAGTACCAACGCAACGGGTACCTCCGCGCCGCGGCCCTGCACCTCGATCCCGACGACATCGTTAAGGCCTACGACGACGCCGTCGCGTTCGGCCTCTTCGAGCTCTCGGGTGCTCGCTTGTCGGACTTCGACCACAAGCGTCTCGGCGTCAACGACCTGCGCATCCGGTACAAGGACCTGGCTCTCCGATGGGAAGCGAGGAAGCCGTTCTGTGTCACGCACGAGTTGATCACCATGGACCGCGTCACGCCGCGGCTCGAGGACTACGAGGTCATCGAGCCCGCGCTCGAGACCCGAGGGCTGATGCTCATCCGCTACCCCGAACCGACCTGCTAACCGATCAGGGCTCTCGCTATCACCATGCGCTGGATCTCGGACGTGCCCTCGAACAACGTGTAGATCTTCGAGTCCCGGTACCATTTCTCTACCGGGAAGTCCTTGATGAACCCGTAGCCCCCCAGCACCTGGATCGCTTGTTCGGTGACCTTGACGGCGACCTCTCCGGCCTTGAGCTTGCTCATCGAACCCTCGGCCTTCTCGAACGGGCGCCCGCTCGCGGCGAGCCAGGCCGCGCGATGCACGAGCAGACGCGCGCACTCCACCTCGGTCGCCATGTCGGCCAGCGTGTTCTGGATCGATTGGTGCTGGGCGATCGGTACTCCGAACGCCTTGCGCTCCTTCGCGTAGTCGATCGCGAATTCGAGCGCGGCGCGAGCGATGCCCGTCGCCTGCGCGGCCACGGCGGGCCGGGTCACCTCGAAGGTCCGCAGCGCGGCCGAGGCCCGGCCCGACGACTCGCCCTTACGCGCCTTCTCCAACTTTCCCTCGAGCTTGTCGAGTCCGCCCAGGACGCGGTCGGCCGGGATGCGACAGTCCTCGAGGATCACCTCGGAGGTGTCCGACGCCCGGATCCCGAGCTTCTTCTCCTTCTTGCCGGGCCTGATCCCGGGGTCGTCGCGGCTGATGATGAACGAGGCTTGGCCGCGATGCCCGAGCTCGGGGTCCACGGTCGCCACGACGACGTAGACGTTGGCGTACTGGCCGTTCGTGATGAAGACCTTGGTGCCGTTCAGGACCCACTCGTCACCGTCCCGGACGGCACGGGTCCGGAGGTTGCGCACGTCGGAGCCGGCCTGCGGCTCGGTGACCGCGAACGCCCCGACCTCGGGCTTCTCCGGGGTCCCGAACATCTTGGGGGCCCATTCGAAGAGCTGCTCCGGCGTCCCGACGGCCGCCAGGGCCGAGAGGGGGAGTCCGGTGCCGAAGATCGCGAGCCCGATCCCCGCGCAGCCCCAGAAGGTCTCCTCCATGATCAAGGGCAGGGTCATCCCGGTGGGGTCCTGTTGCGCCTGCAGGTAGATGTCGACCGAATACAGCCCCGCCTCGGCCGCCTTCTTGACGACCGGCCACGGGAACTCCTCGCTCTCGTCGTACTCCGCAGCTACCGGCCGGATCTCCTTCTCGGCGAACTCGTGGGCCCACTTCTTGAGTTCGACCTGGTCTTCGCTGAGTGAGAAATCCACCGTCCTGACCTCCGGGTTGTAACTTGACTCTTCAGTCAAGTTTCGTATGCGACAGGATAGACGACCGCACAGCCTGCCACCGACCCAGGGGAAGCCATGGCCGACGAGCTGGACCGATCCGAGACCATCTCCTACGACCGCCTCTACCGGCTGTGGGAGCAGAACCCGTGGAGCGCCACCGCGATCGACTTCACGGTCGACGCCGAGCACTGGCAGACGAAGCTGGACGAGCGCCAGCGGGAATCAGCGCTGTGGAATTACGCCATGTTCCTCGTCGGGGAAGAGGCGGTCGCGCGCACGCTGACCCCCGTTCTGGACGCGGCTCCCGAGCGTGCGCAGTCCATCTTCCTGTCCACACAGATCGTCGACGAGTCCCGGCATCACGTCTTCTTCGACCGGTTCATGCGCGAGGTCGCGGGACAGGGCACCGACATCGACTCGACGTTGAAGTCCATGGACCGGTTCCTGACGTGGGGGTTCCAGCAGACCTTCGCCGAGCTCGACCGGATCACGGAAGCCCTCCACAAGAAACCGAAGGACAGACCTCTGCTGGCTCAAGCGATCGCGCTCTACCACGTCATCATCGAAGGCGTCCTGGCGATCCCGGGGCAGCACTTCATCCAACGCTACGTCGAGCGTTACGAGATCCTGCCGGGTTTCCGCGAGGGGATCAACCATGTATCGCGCGACGAGTCCCGTCACGTCGCGTTCGGCATCAAGTTCCTGGGCGATCTGATCCGGCAGGACCCCGAGTGTCGTTCCGCCGCGATCGAACTCTGGGACCGGGCACTGCGCTGGTCGATCGGCGTCTTCGTGCCACCGGACCGCGATCCCGCGTACGCGGAGTGCTTCGGCTTCACGCTCGAGGAGATATTCGCCTTCGGCATGCGCTCCTTCGAGACGAAGCTCAAGCGGCTCGGCATAGACCCCGACGAGATCGCCATCATGCGCTACGAAGCGCGCGACGAGAGCTACGAGGAGCGCGCTCGACGCGCTTGGGTCCTGATCCATGCCGGCGTTCTGGGTGACGACCGACGTGACCCGGAACTCGACGACGAAGCTTTCGAGATCCTCTTCGATGGGATGACCCGAGTCGTCGATATCGACGTGGCGCGACAGCTGGGTGGTCCGATCGCGTGGAACTTCCCGGATGCCGAGCCGTGGCACCTGGTCGTGACGAACGGCCACATCGAAGCGAAGCCCGGTGGGGTCGGTGATGCTGCGTTGACCCTCGAGACGTCTTCCGCCGACTTCGCTCGTCTCGCCGTCGGCCGTACCGATCCACGCTGGGCTCTCTTGAAGCGGAGGCTTAAAGTGCAGGGGACGCTGGGAGCGAAGGCGAAGCTCCCGAAACTCTTCCGTTCCTAAAGAGGCATCGATGGACTTCGACATCTCCGACGAACAGAGACGATTCCAAGGCGTCGTCCGATCGTTCGTCGACGACGCGATCCGGCCGAACGTCGAGGCGTGGGACAGATCGCACGAGCTGCCGATGGATGCGGTTCGCCAGATGGCGGAGCTCGGTCTCTTCGGGCTCCCTTTTCCGGAGGAGTTCGGCGGGTCGGGCTCGGATTTCCTGACCCTTTGCCTGGCCATCGAGGAGATCGCGCGCGTCGACTCGTCGCTGGCCATCACCCTCGAGGCAGCTGTCGGGTTGGGCTCGATGCCCGTTTACCGCTTCGGCTCGGAGTCGCAACGCAAGGAGCTGCTCCCCGAGCTCGCCGCCGGCGAGGCGCTGGCCGCCTTCGGGTTGACCGAGCCGGGCGGCGGATCCGACGCCGGCGCAACCCGCACGAGGGCCCGCCAGGATGGCGGCGAGTGGGTCATCAACGGCTCGAAGTCCTTCATAACCAACTCCGGGACGCCGATCACCAAGTTCGTCACGATCACCGCCATCACGGGTGAGGTCGACGGGAACAAGGAGATCACCGCGATCGTCGTCCCCAACGGAACGAGGGGCTTCGAGGTCGGGAAGGCTTATCGGAAGATGGGTTGGCATCATTCGGACACCCACGAGCTCGCGTTCAGCGATTGTCGAGTCCCGCTCGACAACCAGTTGGGGGAGCGCGGCCAGGGCTTCCGCAACTTCTTAGAGATCCTCGACGACGGGCGGATCGCCATCGCCGCCCTCGCGGTGGGGCTTGCCCAGGGATGCCTCGATGAAAGCGTGAAGTACGTCCACGAGCGCACCGCGTTCGGACGGCCGATCGGCAGCTTCCAGGCGCTGCAGTTCAAGATCGCGGACATGGCGACCAAGGTCGAGCTGGCCCGGACGATGTACTACAAGGCCGCCTGGCTGAAGGAGAAGGAAAGTCCCTACAAGAAGGAGGCCGCGATGGCGAAGCTGTACGCGTCGGAGATCGCGGTCGATGTTGCTCGGGAGGCGGTTCAGGTTCATGGTGGCTACGGCTATATCGAGGAATTCGATGTCTGCCGTCACTTCAGGGATTCCAAGATCCTGGAGATCGGTGAGGGGACCTCTGAGATCATGCGGATCCTGATCGCACGCTCACTCGGGCTGCCCGAGGCTTGATCGCGTCGTGACCCGCGTCGCCGGGACTCTCATCACCGACCAGGCGGAGTTGGATCGCGTCATCGAGGCGGCGCGTGCCCAACACCGGATCGGGCTGGATACGGAATTCATGCGCGAGCGGACCTATGCGCCGCGGTTATGTCTCGTGCAGGTCGCGATCGGCCAAGAGGTGGCACTGATCGATCCTCTAGCCGGCGTCGACCTCGCCGGGATCGCCGAGCTCGTGGCCGATCCCGAGATAGAGACGGTGCTGCACGCGGCGAAACAGGACCTCGAGATCTTCTACCTCGGGTTCGGAACGAAGCCCGTGAACGTCTTCGACGTGCAGCTGGCGGCAGGCTTCGCCGGTCTCGGAGCATCGCTTCCGTACGGGCGCGTGGTCGAAGAGACGACCGGTACGCGGTTGGAGAAGGGTGAGTCGTACACGGACTGGTGCCGGCGACCCCTTACGGAGGCACAGATGCGTTACGCGGGTGACGACGTCCGGTACCTGATCCAGATAGCCGATGACCTACTGATCAGGTTGCGGCAGCAGGGACGCGAAGACTGGGCACGGGAGGAGATGCGCGTCGCTCTGGAAGACGAGAACGCCTACGCGGGTGACCCCGACGAGGCGTGGCGGAGGGTCTCGGGCCGCGGGAGCCTCTCGGGCCGGCAGCTCACGGTCCTGGTCGAGCTCGCCCGCTGGCGGGAGCGAACGGCCGCCCGGCGGGACATCCCCCGGGGCTGGGTCCTGAAGGACGTGGCGCTGGTGGAGATCGCACGCCGGCGCCCCCGGACCAAGGGCCAGCTGAAGGCCATCCGGGGGATCAACGAGAAGGACGCCGAACGGATGTCGCCGGAGATCATCGCCGCGGTCGGGCGGGGGCTCGACGCTCCCGAGGTGGCCCAGCGCCCGCCACCGCCTCGTGCCGCACAGGCCCGGGCCCGGATGCTCTCCGGGCTCGCCGACGCCTTGGTCCGTGCCCGGTCTCAGCATGCCGGCATCGCGCCCGAGCTCGTGGCGACCCGGGGAGAGTTGGAGGCCGTGGTGCTCGATCTGGTGACGACCGGCGTGGACGATTCCGGCCACCGTCTGCTGCGGGGCTGGCGCCGGGAGCTGGCGGGCCAAGCCGTGCTGGACCTGGCCCAGGGCCGTATCGCCGTGAGAGCGATACCCCGGCCCCCCTATGTCGAAGAAGTCCCGCTGGGGGTGTAGAGATACGGCATGGCGAACGAAGAGGAACGGATCGCGATCTTCATCGACTTCGAGAACCTCGCCCTCGGAGCCAAGGACCGTGGAGCGAAGCTCGACGCCGCGGTGATCATGGATGCACTCACCGAGCGAGGTCGCGTCGTCGTCCGGCGCTCGTACGCGGACTGGAACCTGTTCGCCGAGTACCGGCAGAGCCTGTCCGAGCAGCGCATCGAGATGATCGAGATCCCCCAGAGTCGCGGCATGCAGCGCAAGAACGCGGCCGACATCAAGCTGGCGGTCGACGCGGTCGAGCTGGCCTTCCAGCGTGACTTCGTGACCACGTTCGTGATCGCTTCCGGCGATTCCGACTTCACGCCGCTCGTCCTCAAGTTGCGCGAGCTCAACAAGCGCGTTATCGGCGTCGGCGTCGAAGGCTCAACCTCCCAGCTGTTGCCCGGCGCCTGCGATGAGTTCCTCTTCTACGAGAGCCTGGTCGCCTCCAACGCGCCCCCTGAGAACGGCCGGAGGGAGCGCGGCGAACTGCAAGACATCTCGAGACGCATCACCCGGACCCTCGCCGGCCTGCAACGGTCATCGGACGGACAGGTGCTGTCGTCGATGATCAAACGCGCGATCGTGCGCAAGGATCCGACCTTCAATGAGACCGACTATGGATTCCGAGCGTGGGGGGAGCTGATCGCGAACCTGGCCGACCGCGGGATCATCTCGCTCGGACCCGGGTCGGCCGAAGGCGACCCCAGTGTTACGTTCCCGACCAAGGGCGGGAGTGAAGAAGACAGCTTCAAGGCGCTGAGGGAGGTCGTTTCGGAACTCACGAAACGGGATCGGCCGCCACCCCTATCGGGCCTGAAGAACCAGATCCGTAAGCGACATCCCAACTTCACCGAGAAGGACTTCGGTTATGGAGGCTTCCTCCAGTTCGTCAAGGCGGCAGCCGCGAAGGGCCACGTCGGTCTGGAGTGGGACGAGGACAGCGAGGACTACCACGTCACCGCGGGCTGAAGCGCTAGGGACAGGACTGGCCCGCGCAGAACCGGTAAGTCACTAGCCGGCGCGAAAGCCGGCCGACGTTCGCCTCGGATGGCATCGTGGCGCCCTGCGCGAGCAGGTTGTTCAGCTGATAGGGATCCTCGCGTAGGTCGTAATACTCACTAGCGATCCGTTTGCCGCTCGAGTCGTAGTACTCGTTGTACTGGAAGTCCTGCGTGACGATGCTGGCCCACGGAGGGATGCCCTTCTGCTCGATCCCGAAGTGTTCCAGCAGGAGATGCTCACGGAGGCGCTCTCCTCCGGCCACATCGAGCAGCGAACGACCTTCCATAGTGCGGGGGATCTTCCCCGTGGCCGCATCCATGATGGTTGCCGCCACGTCGAGGTTCGCCACCAACGAGTCGTTGGGCCCGGACGGCTCCAGTCGCTCCGGGTAGCGCACCATCAGTGGGATCTTCGCCGCCGGCAGGTACGGCACGCTCTTGCCGCGCATCCCGTGCTCACCGAACAGATATCCGTTGTCGCTGAGGAAGAAGGCCAGGGTGTTATCGGCGGCCTCCTGGCTCCTGAGCTCGTCGAACACTTGTCCGACCATGTCGTCGACGGACATCAGCGTCAGCTGTTGGGCGCGATGGTTGTCTCGCGTCGCCGCCTTACTCGCCTGTCGCTTGGTCACGATGGCGGGCTTATCGCTGATGTCCGTCTCCCATCGTGACGGATCCCGGGGGAGGGGTCGGGTCTCGGCATCCTCGTAGCGCGGTTCCGGAGTGGTCGGCGTGTGGGGTGCGCTCACCCAGAGGAACAGGGCCCAGGGGCCATCCTGGTCTCTTTGGCTCTTCAGGAACCTCAGGCCGTTCTCCTCGACGTAGGTCGTGGAGTATTTATCGATCACCCGTGACTCGCCCTGCACGTTCCATGTGCCCCCCGAGTAGTGTCCCCCCCCACCGGTGAGGATCGAGAAGCTGTCGAAGTAGGGGGGATCCATCCCCTCGGGCCAGAGGTTCAGGTACTTCCCGAAGATCGCCGTCTCGTATTCCTCATCCTTGAGGTACTTCGCCACGCTGGTTTCCGGGTCGAGCTTCTCCGCCCAGCCCCGCGTGTTGTTGAGCACTCCATGGTGGTGCGCGTAGCGGCCGGAGAGGATGGATGCGCGCGATGGGCAGCACTGCGGCGTGGTCGCGTAGGCCTCTGTGAAGCTGACCCCCTGTTGTTCGAACAGCCGCTGGGTCTTCGGCATGGCGTGCATCAAGCCGATCGGCTGATCGTCCGTGAGGATCACGAGGATGTTCGGCGGGCGCTCGTCGGATGGGGAGTCGCTGGTGCACGCCGCGACGAATGCAATCGCTACGAGGGCCGGCAGGAATCGGTTGGAGACGCGCATCGTCACTCGCCCTCATGTCGCGGAAGTGCGGATCGGTATCGGATCCCGCCGGCGTCGAGGATACCTCCCGACGTTTCATCGGCAACTCGAACTACGATGGTAAAAATAGGCGGATGCTGGACGCTCCCCCCACGATGGCGATGGCCGGACTCGGTTCCGTCCTGGTGAGCGCCTTGATGGTTGTCCTTGCTTATCTAACCGTGAAGGTTGTCCTGCCTCGCCGCGAGGTCGACGTGATCGTTGCGCTGGGCCTGATCCTCCCGGCCCTGCTCACGTTAACCCTCGTGTTGATGCTGGTCCACATCGCGACGGACGGGTGGTTGTTCTCGTCTCCGGGAGCCGTTCGGGTCATCACGGTCGTGATGCTGCCCGGGCTGGTGGCCCTGTCGCTGGCCCGAGCGCTCACGAAGCGTCGCCGGGTGCGGGACGAGCCCGCAGGTTCCACAGATCCGGACGTCGCCATATCGTCGACCGAGGCCGCTGCGCCGATCGGCCCGCCGGCGCCTGTCCCCGAGTCGTTCGATCCACGCGCGCTCCTGGGTCTCCTCGGGGTCCTCATCGCGGCGTGGGTGATCTGGGGTCGCGTGGTCTTCGAGATCCTCCCGGCCGGAACCGGCGGCGACACCTCGTTGCACATGGGTTGGAGTGGTCAGCTGCTGAACGGCGAGAGACTTCCGAGCAACGCTCTCGCCGGCCCGATCGAGAACTACTACCCGTGGCTCTACCACAGCGGCGTGGCGTGGCTCAGCGCCCTGACGCCGGGAGGCCGGCCCTTCCACGTCTTGGGCCCGCTCCAGCTGTTGCAGGTCACCGGCGCCGTCACTGCGCTGTACGCCCTGGGTTACACGCTGTGGAGACGATGGTACGCGGGCGCCTCGGTCGCGGTCCTGGGAGCGATCACGGGAGGTTTCGGCTGGCTTGCCGAAGCTGAACCCGAGATCGTTAAGAACGTCCGCGGGCCGGACGCCGAGGTGGGGAAGTTCTTCGGTGACTTCCTCGGTAAACGTCCGTACAACGGAGCGATGCACAACCTGGCGCCGGTCTATCCGCGCGACGTAGCTTACGCGCTGCTTCCTGCCTTGCTTCTGCTCTTCGCGCTGTCGCTAAAGACGCGACGGCTGTCGTACTTGATCGCCGCCGGAGTCGTGGTGGGGTTGATCGGATTGACCGGTGGAGAGGCATTCGTCGCAGCCGCGGCGGTCACGTTGGTCTTCGTGGTCACTGCGGGAGATGTGGGCCGACTCCGAGCCGCGATGTCCATGGGCATCCCGGCCATCGCCATCTACGCGTTGTGGTTCGCGCCCCTGATGATCAACTACGCGAAGCACGAAGGTTTCTTCGACCTCTCCAGTCGCCCCGTCGTCCTTACGCCGCTGCAGGTACTGGGTGCGTGGGGGATAGTGACCCCGCTCGCCGTGCTGGGAATCGTCCTGCTCGCATTCCGGTTAAGACGCAATGACGGAAGCCGGGTGGCGTTGATCTATCTGATCACGCTCGCAATTCTGACGGCGCTGGTGATCTACCTCTCCGCTCGGTTATCAGGCGGTTTCGAGACGCTCGGTAGGCCGCACCGCTACTTTCCGATGTTCTTCCAGGCGGCGGCGATCTGCGGTGGGATCGGGATCGCATGGGTCTTCGAACGCCTAGCGCGCTTCACGATGATTCCGGCGATCCTCATCGCGGCCATGCTCGCGTACGCCGCTTTCGCGTCGCCGTGGCAAATCAGTCGGATCTTGCCGGACGATCTCTTCCTGGATCCTCTTCTCGTGTCGGCGCTGCACGGCGAAGAGGACCCGTGGATGGCCGCGCTGTCTCCGAACACCGGTGAGCGATGCGTCGTCGCCGTGCCGGGTTGGATCACCGGCAAGGCGTTCGCTTACTCCGGTTATCGCCTCGTCTGGTACGTGTGGACGAAGCCGCGCCGGAACTCGGCCCGCGTTCGCTGGCGGAACATCTACTCGCTCATCGTGCCGGATCTGGATCGGCGGGCCGACGTCGCGCGTTTGACGGAAGGCATCGGCCCCCCCCGGTTGTTCAGGGACGCCATCGAGCGCTACGGAGTGGATAGGATCGTGGTCCCGAAACGGTTCGCGTCGTCACCTGTCTACAAGGGATATCCGAGGATCTGGGCGAGGAGTCCTCGGGGTGGCGAGATGGCGATCGTCGAAGTGGACGGCTGCGGCGATCGTGAGTCGGAGAGCTTCGGCGAGGCGGCTGCGTCCTAGCGTTTCCGGAACGCGCGCTCGCTCCAGCCCCATCTCGTGACGTGCCACAGGGCTTCCAGGATCGTTTTGCGGTCGATCTTGGACTCACCGTGCTCCCGCTCGGTGAAAGAGATGGGAACCTCGGTCACGGTTCCTCCCGCGGCCTTCACCCGCCTGACCATCTCGATCTGGAAACCGAAGCCTTCGAGGTGCGGGCCGGGCAGATCAAGTCGCCGGAGGATCGTCGCGCTGTAGGCACGGTAACCACTCGTCGCGTCCTTCACTCCGAGGCGCAGCATGGCGTGCTGATACGCGTTACCTCCCCGGGACAGCGCCCGTCGGAAGGCGTTCCACCGGGGGATCTCTCCGCCCGGGACGTAACGGGATCCCACCACCAGATCGTGGCTTCGTGCCGCGGCCAACAGCTCCGGCAACGCGGACGGGTCGTGGGATAGGTCGGCATCCATGGTCACGAGCATCGTGGCGCCGCGTTCGAGTCCCAACTGCAGCCCATCGATGAGAGCCGAACCCAAACCCTGCTTCTCGCTCCGTTCGATCAGGTGCAAACGCGGCTCGTCCGCCTGGAGCCGCCGTATCGTGGCCGCGGTTCCGTCCGGTGAGTTGTCGTCCACGATCACGATCTGGGCGTCCGGCAGCGCAGCGAAGGTGCGGCCAACCAGCGTGGCCACGTTGTGCTGCTCGTTGAAGGTGGGCACGACCACCATGACGCCGGGTTCCAAGGCTCTAGTTTCGCCGGAGGGGCTGCCTTTCGGCCCCATCTACGTGTAAGAATCCTGGGTGGCTCGAAGCCGCCTGGGCCCGCGATCGTGGGCCCGATGACTTTTTCCAGAACCATCGAGGAAGGTGGATCCATGCGAGTTTTCATACCTGGGGTAGACGGTTACCTCGGCTGGTCGTTGGCCCTGTACCTGGCTGCTCGTGGTCACGAGGTTGCGGGCGCCGACGCGGGCTTCCGGAGGCGCTGGGTGGAGGAGATGGGCTCCGACAGCGCAACTCCGATCCTTCCGATAGAGGAGCGTCTGCTCGTCTTCAAGGAGACCTTCGACGGTGAGCTTCGCTTCTGGGACGGTGACCTGTGCGATTGGGATCTGGTTGAGGAGATCTTCACGGAGTTCCGGCCGGAAGCCGTTGTGCACCTCGGCGAGTGTCCCTCCGCTCCGTACTCCATGATCGATCGCGAGCACACGACGTTCGTTCAGCGCAACAATGTCATGAACACGCTCAATATCATCTTCGCGATGCGCGACTTTGCCCCGGATGCTCAGCTCGTGAAGCTGGGGACGATGGGTGAGTACGGCACTCCGAACATAGATATCCCGGAAGGCTTCTTCGAGGTCGAGTACAGGGGGCGAAAGGACCGCCTGCCGTTCCCGCGTCAAGCGGGATCCTGGTACCACTGGAGCAAGGTGCATGGCTCGAACAACATCATGTTCGCATGCAAGCTATATGGGTTGCGCGCCACGGACGTCATGCAAGGTGTTGTGTTCGGCACCCGCATCGACGAGATGGGCGACGACGAGCGTCTCCTGACCCGTCTCGACTTCGATGAAGCATTCGGAACGGCGATCAATCGGTTCTCATGCCAGGCCGTCATCGGCGACCCGCTAACGCCTTTCGGGAAGGGTCACCAACGTCGTGGTTTCCTTCCACTGCGCGATTCGATGCAATGCCTGACGCTCGCCGTCGACAATCCCCCCGAGGCGAGTGAGTACCGTGTGTTCAACCAGTTCGAAGAGACCTACGACGTCACGGAGTTGGCTCGGAAGGTCCAGAAGGTGTCCGGCGACCTCGGCATGGACGTCGAAGTGATCAATGTCGAGAATCCGCGCCTCGAACTGGAGGAGCATTACTACACGCCGGATCATCAGAACCTGCTGGATCTCGGTTATCAGCCTACGCACGATGTGGAGGCCGAGATGAAGGTCATGCTCGAGGACCTGCTCCGGTACAAGGACCGGATCGAGGCTCACAAGGACGCGCTGCTACCGCAGATGCGCTGGGATGGCCGCCATGAGAAGGTGCACTACCTCAAGTAGGTCGCGAACTAGGGCGTCGCTGCCTTATCGTCCCCTTCGGCAGGCCCCGGTTCCTTCTGGGGCTGTAGCCGGTCCGCCAGCTTCGATCTGCCGTTGCCGGCGTTGGTCGCGATCGAGTTGGCCAACCACCGGGGTTCGAGCGGGATCTCTCGCTTGCCGGGGGGCTGCCGTAGCCACGTGCCGATGATGGCCTTGGTGAATCCGTAGGCGTACCGGAACGTGGTGCCTTTCTTCGACGTCCCCGAGGCTCTCCGGCGCACGGTGATCGGGACCTCGATCACGCGTAGTCCCTTGTTGGCTGCGTCGATGACGAACTCGGCTACGAAGAATTGATCCTGGGTTAGGTCGAGCCTGCGCAGGCCCTCCGGGGACACCGCGCGGTAACCGTTGGACGGGTCCGTGATCTTGGTGCGACCCAGGACGGTCATCACCTTGGAGAAGAACGTGACTCCTCGCTTGCGGATGTTGGACTCGACCTCGAAGGAGCCCATGACCCGGGAGCCCTGCACCATGTCGGCGGTCCCGTCGAGGATCGGCCGGATAACCCGCTCCAGCTCGTTCGGATCGTGTTGTCCGTCCGCGTCGAGGCTCACGATCACCCGCGCGTCCGCCTCGAGGGCGGCGAGGTAGCCGAGCCGGATCACGGCTCCCTGACCACGCCGCAGGTCGGAGCCGATCACCATCGCTCCGTGGGACTGAGCCTCGGCTTCGGTCGCGTCCGTGCACCCATCGGCACACACGATCGTCATGACCGGCAGTCCGCAGACCTCTTTCGGGATCTCATCGAGCACCGCCGGCAGGTTGTCGGCCTCGTTGTAGGCGGGGATGATCAATGCGCACGATCCCGGTACCGGCTTCCACCCGGATTCCTCCACCCGTCGCAGGGCGAGGAAGTCGACCAGCCGGCTCATGTTGTCGGTCAGAACGTCGTCCTTCGTGAAGCCTCGGAAGACGAGCGCGAGCGTGAAGAAGTTAGAGAGTACGAGAAGGGCGATCAGCCGGCGTTGATTGCCGGGCTCGGCCCCCAGCGCGTCGAAGAGCGGGTTGAAAACCGTGGGCGCCACGGCTGCAACGATCAGGCCGAAGGCGACGACCACCATGGCGAAGAGCTCACCTCGCCGGAGTTGGTGCCTACCGTAGCGGCGCACGGCGTAGGCCGCGAGCAGCACTGAAAGCACCGCGCCGAGTATCCGTAAGCCGGTCATGCGGGCCGCCTCCAGTTAGCCATCCGGTGGGGCGATGAGAGGATCGTGTCCCTCTCGATCTGTGCAAGCAGGCTAGCACGCAGCTCTTGGATACCTACGGCGACTAGGTGTTCAGGTAGGGCCGTTTGGGCCTATCGACCTTGTCGATCTCACGAGCATCGAGCACGATCTCACGGCCCAGGGGATAGATGGAACCGCGCACGCGAACCCATTCATCCTTCTCGAGCTCCCCGGGCGTGGCTCCGACAACGCGCACTTGAACGCTGAGCGCGTCGGCGACGCAACAAGAGATCAGGAAGCGGGTCAATTGGAACTGATCGGCCGGCATCCCGCGTTCACGGGCGACGAAGCCGACGAAAGTCACCTCGGTCCCGGCTCGATCCGCGAGCGCCTTCGCACCCTCGTTCGAGCGCAGGGCGCCGGCGACGTCGGCCAGGTCGAGCCGGCCGGTGGCGATCGACGCTGGGTCGGCCGCGATCCCACCGCTGACGAAGGTGGAACGGCGTGATGCCGCATAGGTCCCGAGGGACGTCGGCGGCAGCGCCAGAACCGCCACGATCGGGATCGCGACGACTGCGGTCCGCACCGCATCCCGGGCTCCGAAGGGTTCTGCATGAGCGGTCCGTGAGGTAAGCAGGCGTCCGATCGCGGCGATCGTCATGAGGATCGCGCCGACCGGCACGATCCAGTCGGTCCGAGCCGAAAGGTACAGGGAGGTCCGGCCGCCGAGTATCAGGAACCAGAACAGCACGGCCCACGCCGTGAGGACGGCCGAGGTCAACAGGCGCATCGGGCTCCAACTCATCCGAGCAGCACCTCCAACCACAGCGTCCCCACCAGCGTCACCGCGGCGACGATGACGACGACCGTTCGGAAGAAGCCGCGCGTGAACGTCGCGGCGTAGAGGAAGCCCAATTTCGTATCGACCATCGGGCCGAAGACGAGGAATGCGAGCTGGGACGCGGGCCCGAACTGAACGAACGACGCCGCGACGAAGGCATCCGACTCCGAGCACAGCGACAACACGAAGGCCAGCCCCATCATCGCCGCCAGGTTCACGATGGGCGTGTTCGCGATCGCTCCGAGCACCGACTGCGGCACGAACGTCTGCATCGCCGCCGCGACCGCCGCGCCGAGGACCAGGAACCGCGCCATGAAGCTGAAGTCTCCGGCCAGGTGACCGAAGAAGCGCGCCGAGCGGGTGCCTTCCTCGCCGTGGTGGTGCTCGTCTTCCGGGCGTGGCTTGAGGATGCTTCCCGGAGCGCGTCCACCGATCACCCAGCCGACGGCCATCGCCGCGACGAGGCCCAGGACGGCGCGGCCCGCGACCATCGGAACCATCACATCGCGGCCCCGGTAGGCGACGACCGTCGAGACCAGCACGATCGGGTTGAGGATCGGCGCGGCCAGCATGAACGTGACCGCAGCGGCCGGCGAGAGACCCTTGGCGGCCAGGCGGCGGGCGACCGGCACCGACCCGCATTCGCACACCGGGAACGCCAATCCCGCCAGACCCGAGGCCGGGAGCTGCAGGGGCTCCGGGAGCCTGGTGAGGCGCTCGAACGCCGTGGCCGGGACGAAGACCTCTATCGCCGCGCTCACCAGCGCGCCCAACAACACGAACGGAGCGGCTTCGATCATCAGGGAGTTGAAGACCAGCAGGAAGTTCTGGAGGCCGGGGATGCCGGTCCAGATCGCTATGGCACCGACCATGATGGCGACCAGGCCGGCGGTGCCCCAGGCCAGGGCGCGCCACGGGGTGCGGGCAGCCAACGGCTGTGCGAGGTCCGCCATCAGCAATACCTTCCGAACGCCAGCGAGATGCCGGTGAAGACGTCGGCGAACAGCCGTCGACCGTCGACCTCGATCGCCTTCAACGCCTCCACCAGAGCATCCTCCGAGGTGCCGGTGCGAGCCAGCGCCTTCTGATCGAGGAAGAAGCCCCCCGCCACGGTCCGTTCGATCAGGTCGGCCGCTTCGCCGAGCCGGGCGATCAGCTCACGCTCGTCCATCACCGGCTCGGGCCGCTCGCCGGTGCCCACGACGACCGTCAACATGTCGCCGCCCGATACGCGCTCCACGACGCGAAGAGCTCGTGCGACCGCGGCGTTCACGCGTCGCATCCCTTCGTCCAGGTCCAGGCTGAGGGCGTACAGCGCGCTCTGATCTCCCTCTTTCACGATGCGTTCGAAGGCGCGGCCGGCCCGCCCGGGATGGGGCTGGACGACGAACGCGTCGCGGTCGGTGTCCACGTACCAGCCGTTCCCGATCAGGCCCCGGTCGGTGGGCGCGTGAGCCACCATGGCAACCGTCGCCTCCTGGCCCGAGAGCTCGTCGAGATCGTCCGCGAGGGTCGCGATGACGCTCGTGGGTGCTCCCGGTCGCCACGACGATCTCGCGACCCCGTCCGCATCGCGGATGACCGAGCCTGTGATCCCGTGCTGGCGGGGGACTCCACCCGTTCCCACCGTCGTGAAGAGCGCGGCCGGATCGGCGGGGATCGAACCCGGCGAAACCTCCCAAGCTCGGCCGGCGTCCACCACCGCCTGGAGGGCGGGTGGTGCCGCCTCGAGATCGTCCCACCCCTTCAACCCGACGAGGAGGACCACGCGCGGCCGGTCGCCGCCGGGCGCCGAACGGAGGGGCATTGCCTTGCCGGATCTCACCTCGGGATGGGCCCGCTCCAGGCCGATGAGGGCCGCGACCGTGGGCGCGATCTGATCGAGCCGAGGGCGATCCGGCGGATCGACCACGGCCGGCATCACCACCGGTAGTCCTCCGACGCGCGCATCGATCCCCGGCCACCGCCCGTCGCCCACCTTCAGCGCGCCTTCCGTGCGAGCAACGGCGAACACGTCCGGCGAGCGGCCCTGCTGGTACCCATCGATGAGGCCGCGCCGTATTTCCGGCGGGAGCCGGCAGAACGGGGCCGAACCGGCGGCCTTGGCCGGCGCGTCGCAGGAATGGCCGACGCACAGGGCTCGCATGAGCAACGCCGGCGTTCCGACCAGGCCCAGCAGGATGAGGAGGGTGAGCGTTCGGCGCCCGACGGACATCCGACCCAGGCTAGCGTAGGGGCGTGGCATACCAGCAGGTGGCGGTGCCGGCCCGCTCGACCACGCCCGGCGTCCTCATCGGAGTGGCCGGGCTGACGGTGCTCGTGCTGGCGGTGCGCGTGACGGGGGCCGGCGAGGCACCCGCCGTCGAGATCTTCGCCTTGATCGCCACCTCGATCATCGTCGAGGCACTGCCCTTCGTGCTTCTCGGGTCGCTGGTGTCGGCGCTGATCGAGGTTTACGTGCCGGAGCGCGCCCTCGACCGGATCGCCGGCTTCCCACTCTCGGTCCAGATCCCCGGCGCCGCTCTCGGCGGGCTGGCGTTCCCGGTGTGCGAATGTGGCTCGGTCCCGGTAGCGCGCCGCCTGATAGCGCGAGGCGTCCATCCGTCCGCCGCCGTCGCCTTCATGCTGGCCGCGCCGATCGTGAACCCCGTCGTGCTGCTGTCGACGTGGATCGCGTACCGCGGTTTCGGCATCGGGCCCCAGATGGTGGGGGGCCGGGCGCTCCTGGGCCTCGTCGTCGCCGTCGCGGCGGGCTGGGCCCTGGGAGCGGATAGGGCGACGATCGTCCTCAAGCGAGCGCCCTCGGATGAGCACGCGGGTGGTTCGCGCGGGGGTGGGTTCGTCGCACACCTCTCGTCGGAGTTCGCGTACATGGCGAAGTTCGTCGTGATCGGAGCGGCCCTGGCGGCCGCCTTGCAGACGATCGTTCCGCAGAACATCATCGCCGGCCTCGCGAGCAACACCGTGATCGCGTCGCTGGCCTTGATGGCCCTGGCGTTCGTCCTCTCGCTGTGTTCGGAGGCGGACGCGTTCGTCGCGATCTCGTTCACGCAGTTCTCGCCCGCAGCACAGCTCGCTTTCCTGGTCTCCGGGCCCGTCCTCGATACGAAGCTGGGCTTCCTCTACGGGGCGAGCTTCGGCGTCCGGTTCGTGCCGCGCCTGATCATGGTGGTCGTACCGATCGTGCTCGCCGGCGCGCTGTGGTTCGAGGTGCTGATCACATGAGACTCGACGGTCGTATCGCCGTGCGCTTCGTCCTTCTGCTCGCGTGGGCGTCGTTCCTGGCGTGGCTGTGGTTCTCGGGGGAGATGGTCCGCTACCTGGGCCCCCGCACGTACTGGGTCATCCCGTTCGGCGCGCTCACGCTGGGAGGAGCCGCTCTGGCGCACCTTCCGTGGCTGCGGGGCGGGCCGAGCGAACCGGTTCGGAGGTCGGATCTCGTGTCCGGGTTGATCGTGGTCGCCCCTCTTCTGCTGGTGCTCGCGGTCCCGCAGCCGGATCTCGGGTCCCTGGCTGCGTCGCGTAAGGCATCCTTCGGCGGCGGAGGCGGGCCCGCTCTGATCGTGCCGGGGGCCGGGCACGATGGAGAAGTGGCCTTCATCGACCTCTCCTACGCGAACGAGTCCGAGGAATATGCCTTGAAGGCCGGCGTCGTCGAGGACGAGATCGTTCATCTCACGGGCTTCGTGAGCGAGGTTTCGCCCGATCGTGTGCGTCTGACCCGCTTCTACGTCTCGTGCTGCGCGGCTGATGCCGTGCCCTACTCGGCCGACATCCTGTTATCGCCGCGCATGGGCGGCTACTCGCAGGATCAGTGGCTGCGGGTCCGGGGCCGCATCGCGAAGGACGACGACGGCAGGTACGTCGTGGAGCCGACGATGATCGAGCCCGTAGCCGGGCCCAGGGACCCCTACCTGTAGTCTCGGGCGGCCCCGTTCGACGGTCCCTCATGGGAGAGATCCTTTGGCTAAACGCGTCCTAGCCATACTCGTCGCGGCCGCTGTGGTCGCGGCGGCGGGCGCCGTGGCGCTTCGGCTCCGGCGCGCCGCAGAACTGGACGGGCCGAGCCAGGCCATCATGGCGAAACAGGCCGGCTCCGACGTCATGGAACACGTCTACCGCGGGCACGTGGAGGGACGATCCGGCGAGATCTACCTCGTGCCTCGGCCTCACTTCTACATCGTGCCGGGCACCCTCGCCGACCTGCGGAAGCTCTGGACGGACGAGCCCGTGTTGATCAACTCCCACCCGAACCCATGGGACTACCTGACACGCGTCCCGATCATCATGAACGGTGAGAGGTGGGCCGAGCCCGGCGTCACCAACTACGACGTGGTCGACATCGCCGACGTACCCGCCACGTACGCCGAGCTCCTCGACATCGAGACCGAGCAGCAGCTGGACGGCGAGCCGCTTCCCGGCTTCGATACGTCCGGACCGGATCCCAAGGTCGTGTTCACGGTGGTGATCGACGGCGGCGGGTGGAACGTGCTGCAGCAGCATGTCTCGGCTCATCCGTTCATCGATTCGTTGCGTGCGGGCGGGACCACCTACATGAACGCGACGATCGCGTCGGCTCCGTCGATCACCGGCGCGCTTCATGCCACGTTCGGGACCGGCGTCTATCCGAACAAGCACGGCCTGCCCGGCAACCAGATGCGAGGGCCGGACGGCGAGAACACCGATGCGTGGCGCGACGCCGCGGATCCTCGTTACATGGAGGTTCCGGCCGTCGCCGAGCTCTGGGACGAACAGCAGGAGAACCGTCCCGTCGTTGCCACCATCTCGTACGAGGGATGGCATCTCGGGATGATCGGCCATGGCGCTCAGCGCGACGGCGGCGATGAGGACATCGCAGCCCTGTGGGAACAGGAGCCCGGGGAGTGGTGGATCAACGAGAACTACTACCGTCTTCCGCGCGCCATCGAAGAGACCGATCTCGAGCGTCTCGAGTCGTACGAGGAAGAGCTCGATCCGCGCGACGGGTTGGCCGACGGGTCGTGGTTCGGCCACGAGTTGGAGTATCTGCAGGAGCCGATCGTACGTCCCGGTACTCCGGCGTTCGTTCGCTTCACCGGCGACGCCGTGGTCGACATGCTGCGGGACGAGGGCATCGGCACCGACGACGTCACGGACTTCGTCTGGATCGAGATGAAGATGCCCGATTACGCCGGCCACGCGTGGAACATGATCAACCCCGAGCAGGGTGACGTCCTGCGCGAGACCGACCGTCAGCTCGCTCGCTTCAAGGACGAACTCGATCGGCTGGTAGGCGCGGGCGACTACCTGTACGCGGTCAGCGCCGACCACGGTCAACAGCCGCTGCCTGACCTCCTGGGCGGATGGCGCATCAACCAGAAAGAGATGGAGGATGACATCGCCGACGCCTTCGGAGACGTGCTCGAGAAGTCGACGCCGGTCGATCTCTACGTCGACCGCGACGCGATGGAAACAGAGGGCGTCGGCCTTGACGACATCGCCCGCTTCCTCGGGGCTTACACGATCGGGGACAACATCCCCGACGACGCGCCGGGGGCCGATCGGGTACCGGAGGAGTGGCTGGACGAGCGGATCTTCGTCGGCGCCTTCTCGACGGACTACCTCCTCGGCTTGGATCCGGACGCGATCGAGGCCTTCGGAGACGGGGACCATCCGGAAGGGCGTCTCACGATCGGCTCCGACGGCGGAGGCGGATAGGTTGCCGGCGTGGGCATGATCAAACAGGCGCTGGGCCTCGTCCGGAGCTCGCGCGATTTCGCCCTCCTGCTCGGAACCCAGGTGTTCGCGCAGGCCGGCGATGGGATCGTCCAGGCCGCCCTCGCCAAGTACATCGCCTTCGGAGGCCAGGAGGGCTTCGATCTCGAGGGCGCTCGCTCACCGGACGAGCTTCTGCGGATCGCGCTCTACATCTTCGTGCCGTACACGATCCTCAGCCCGTTCTTCGGCGTGGTCATAGACCGTTGGGATCGACGTCGTCTCCTGTTCCTGGCGAACGGTCTGAGGGCCGTGGTGGTCGCCCTCATCGCGTTGTGGGGCATCGGCCGGACCGGCGACGTCGCGCTGTTCGCCGCGTTCCTGCTCACGCTGTCGTCGACCCGGGTGGTGCTCGCGACGAAGGCCGCGGCCCTCCCGGCAACGCTGGGCGGCAGGGATCTGGTCATCGGTAACGCGGTGTCCCAGATGCTCGGCGCCATGTTCCAGATCGCGGGCGTCGCCTTCGCATTCATCGCGGCCGGCCTCGTCGAGGTCGCACCCATCGTCATCATCGGCTGCGTCGTATATGGGATCGGCGCCGCCCTCGCGTTGTCGATGCAGCGGGCCGGAGAACATGTCGTCAAGAGCGGCCTCGGCCGAGAGATCGCGCGCGTCGCCGCCAACATCGCTGCGGGGATCCGAGAGGTCGCACAGCATCCGAAGGCTGCAGCTTCGATCACCACCTACTTCTGGTTGCGCCTGTTGTGGAGCTTCGCGATCGCGGCGGTCGGTTTCGTTGCGCGAGAGCTCCTGACGGATGACAACTTCGCCATCGCGATCCTGACCGGGGGCGCGCTGGCGGCCGGCGGAGGTTTGGGCTTCCTCCTGGCGCGGTCGCTGCACGAACGCGCTCGTACCTCGGCCCACCTCGTCGTCGGGTCCGCGATCGTGGCCGGCGTCGCGATGCTGGTCCTCGGCCCCCTCAAGTTCCAGGCGGGCATCGCGCTGTTGATGTTCTTCCTGGGTCTCGGGTTCTTCCTGGGCAAGATCTCCCTGGACACGATGGTGCAGGAGGCCCTGGGCGACGACTTCCGGGGGCGTGCGTTCTCCCTCTACGACATCTCCTACAACCTGGCCTGGGTGGCGGCTGCCTCCATACTCAAGATCTTCTGGGCGGATGAGGGACAGAGCGTCTTGCTCTCCGGCATGGGCCTCGTGTTCCTGATCGGGGTCGCCATCCTGGCGGCGTGGTACCGGCGCGCCGGGTTGTTCACCCTGACCGTACCGAGTGGGGGAAGCGGCCCATAAAGAGCAGCACCGGGCGTATCGCGCTGGTCGTTCTGGTCTCCCTGGCCCTCGGGCTCGGTGCCTACGTCGGCGTGGGACGTCTCATCGAGGAAGACGTCCCGGGGTTCAGGGAGCAGGCCTGCAGCCTGCCGCGCGAGTGGCTCGAGCTCACCCGGCGTGGGCATTTCGAAGCTCGGTCCGGCCAGATCTCGCTGCTTCCTCGGACGCCGGCGTACATGCAACAGGGCAGGAGTGGGTGGAGCCATTCCGGGCCGTGGCCGTACCTGCAGGACGTACCACTGGTTTTCTACGGACCGGGGGTGCTCGACGAGGGCGTCGAGGTGGATCGCCCGGTCGACCTCGCCGACGTGGCGCCTACGATGGCCACGTTGCTCAAGGGAGGCCTGGCCGCCGACGGCGCCTCCCTGGACGAAGTCGCCATGGTGGACGAGGAGTTCGTCACCAGGCCGAACCTCAAGCTGATCGTCACCATCGTCTGGGACGGCGGTGGATGGAACACCTTGCGCCAGTGGCCCGACGACTGGCCGAACCTGAAGGCCATGATGGAAGGGGGCGTTACCTACACGGCTGCCACCGCCGGATCGTCGCCGTCGGTCACGCCGGCGGTGCACACGACGATCGGTACGGGCTTCTATCCGGCGACGCACGGTGTCACCGGGGTCCCGGTCCGAGATGAGGAAGGCGAGGTCGTCGACGCCTTCCTCGACGGCGAGTCCTCTCGGTTCATCCAGGTGCCCGCGCTCGCCGAACGGTGGGACGTTCAGAACGGCAACGAGGCGCTCGTCGGTATGGTCGGCTACGAGCCGTGGCACCTCGGCATGATCGGCAAGGGGGCCGAGTCCCAGGGCGGCGACAAGGATCACGCCGCGTGGCTGAACGTCGAGACGAACGAGTGGAAGACGAACGCCGACCACTACGAGTTGCCGCGATCGCTCCGCGAGACCGGCGGGCTCGAAGAGGATCTGGACGAGCTGGATGCGGCGGACGGTGCCCGCGACCGCGCCTGGGGGCCGCACGCGATCCTGGACGACCCATCCCGGATCGAGGAAACGCCCGCCTTCATCCGCTATCACACGCGCGCCATGCTGAACTTGCTGGAGCAGGAGGGTTACGGGGACGATGACATCACCGACCTACTCTTCACCAACTACAAACAGATAGATCGCGTCGGGCACTACTTCAACATGGCATCGGATGAGGTTCGCCAATCCTTGGTCGAGACCGACGACCAGCTCGGGGTGATCCTCGATCATCTGGATCGCGACGTCGGCCGAGGTCGCTACGCGGTCGTGCTCACGGCCGACCACGGCCAACAGCCCGACGCCGGGCCGATCGACGGCTATCCGATCGATCCCAACGAGGTCAAGGCAGATATCGCCGGACGTTTCGGACCGATCGTGAGGGCCGTATGGCCCACGGAGGTCTTCCTGCTGCCCGATGAGATGGACGAGCGCGGCGTTACCGTTGAAGACGTCGCGCGTTTCCTGAGCGGCTATCGCCTCCGGGACAACGTCAAGGGTCCCGCCGCCCTCTACAAATCCGCGGGCTCGTTCGGGCCCTCAAGCAGGCTCTTCGACCTCGCGATCCCGGCGGCGATCCTCCCGGGGATGTCCTGTGGGCCCGGTTAGGATGCCGCCCTCCATGACCCACGACACCTTGACCGAACGCGCCCGGGAACCATCGGGACCCGGCGCCACCGCCCGGCCCCCTGCGCAACGTCCGGCCCATCCCGCCGCCATCCTGGCGACGGCGGGGGTCCTGCTGGCCATCTTCGGGTGGACCTTCGTGACCAACCCGGAGCGCGTCGCTCCGACGAAGGATCCCGCCTACTACAACTGGCGGACCGAGGCGTTGATCTCGGAGGAGCCTCGGACCCTCCTCGAGCTCGAGGGGGCCTTCGAGATGTTCGCCGGCGGTTACCGGGTCGCCGCTCCCGTCATCGGCGGTCTGCTCCGGCAGATCCCGAGGGTCTCACAGCTCAACGTCACCATCGTCTTGATGATGGTGGTCCCGGTTCTGACCTCGTTGCTCCTGGCCGGGTTCGCCTACCGGCAGCTGCGCGACCCGCTCGCCTTCCACGCGGTCGCGTTCGGCGTCGCGAGTCTGTATCTGGCCCCGCCGTTCGTCGGTTACCTGGACAACGTCTTGTGTCTGATGTTCCTCGCCGCCTCGTTGCACTTCATGCGGGGCACGCGTGATTCGTGGGCGATGCGCATCGCCTTCGGTGGCGCGCTCCTGCTTGCGGGCTTCACTCACCCCACGACGCTGGTGATCTTCTGTCTCACGTTGGGTTTGATCGCCGCCCTGCGGCTCGTCTTTCGTCGCTTCGACCTGAAGGGCGTGCTTCGGGACGACGGTCCGATGTTGCTCACGGCTTTCGCCGCCGCCGGGCTCACGGCCGTCATATGGACGGTCGGGATCTGGGGGGTGAGCGCGTCGCTGACCGAGTCGGCCCTGCCCCCGCCGTACGGGAGCGCTTTCTTCCTGGCACGGATGCTCGACTGGATAGCGGCCATGCGTCCCGCGTTGAACCTGCCGCTGCTCGCCCTCGGACTGGTCGCGGTGCTGCTCGGGGGGCGTCGCTGGATCGAGAACGACCTATCGGCCGTCTCCATCGCGTGGCTGGCTCCGTTGGCCGGCTCGCTGGGCTTCGTCGCCGGGCTCGCCTTCCCCTATTACCGATTCTTCAACACGACGCTCGCATGGGTCCTCCTCGTCGGCGTGGGGATCTTCGTGGCGACGAGGTTCTTCCTGCTGATCGCGCAGCGCGGTGGGTTCAATCGTCTGGCGCTTCTGGGCGTCGTGGCGATCGTCCTGGTGATCGCCACGAACTTCACGACGCAGTTGAGGCTGTCGGGTTGGAACGATCCGAAGAAGGGTTGGCTGTCCTCCGTCCACAAGCAGGACCTGATGGCGCTGCGCTCGAACCTGGAGGCTCGAGCGACGGAAGACACCCCGGTGGTCTTCGTCATCGACGACGAGCCCGCCCGTCCGTTCCAGATCTGGGGCTTTACGAAGCTGTCGGGGAACACGTCCCGCTTCGGGATGCCGTCCGGCCAGATCGATCGCGCCTACCTCTACCTCGGCTCGCTCGAGAACTATCTCGCCGGCGTGCCCACCGAGAGGGGCGAGGAGACCTACGACGAGCTGTCGCCGGCCCTCCTCGAAGATGCCGAGGCCGGCATCGAGGCCTCGGGAGAAGAGCCCATCCCGGTGGTCGCCCGGATCTTCAACCTGAAGGGAGCGAACGCAGCGGTTGCGTCCGGAGAGGAGACCCCCTCGGTGGGGGCCGACGACTCCGTCTGGGTTCTGCGCGACGGGGCGGTCACGGAGGTGACGGGGGACGGTCCCGTGCAGCGCGGGGTGCTCGACGTTCAGGTGGCGTCGTCCGGCCCCCTCCACCTCGTCTGGGTCCTCATTGCGCTGACCGCGCTGCTGGTACCCGGGTACCTGTTGCTGCGCTGGGCCCTGCCCGATGCAGACCTGGCGGTGGCCGTCGGTATGGCTCCCGTCATGTCGATCTCCGCGCTGACGCTGGTGGGGATAGCGATGCTGGCCGTGGCGCGCGCTCCGATGTCATCCCCGATCGCCTGGGCCACCGCGGCCATCGCCCTGGGCCTCGCCTGGGTCGCCGGCACGCGCGGACCTCGACGACGCGGCGAGAGCCCCGCTCCGGCTTGAACCCGCCGGCAGCGGCCCCGAAGGTTCTCCGCGGGCTCGTCGCCCTCAGCCTCGCCGCCGGCATCGCGCTGTGGCTCGTCAGCGTGGTCTCCGGCGCCGTGGGCCCGGGCATCGCAGCGATGTGGTGCTTCGTGGCGGCCGCCGTCGCGCTGGGGCTCGTGCTTCCCTTCCGGCTGGCGCTCGTATCGCCGCTGTACGCGGGCGGACTCGCGTGGCTCGTCGACATGCTGCCGTTGGTGATGCTCGCCGGATGGGCGACCGTGGTCGTGCGCTGGGCCGTGGAGTTGTGGCGCGAGCGCCGGTGGCCCGCGGGCGGGCGGTGGCTCTGGCTGCCGGTGGCGCTCACCGCGTGGACCGCACTCGGCGTCCTGGTCGTGCCGCGCTACGACATCCGCCACTTCCTGCTCCTGCTCGGCATCCAGGGACTGATCGCCGGGATCTGGCTCGCGGCGATCGACCGGCTGCAGCGGCTCGAGGATCGCGCGGCGGTGATCTCGGGACTGCTCGTGTACGTGATCATCATGACTACCGCAGTTTCCCTGCAGTGGATCGGCGTTCCCATCCAGGACCTCCAGAACCCCGAGATCAGCGATGTGGCCGAGGAGGCCTACGGCGTCGACGCGTTCCCAAACTCGATCGGGCTGATCAAGTACGCACGCTCCATACGTCCGGGTGACGACCGGCTGCAGTCGCGGCTCGATCGCCTGAGGGAGCGCACGCCCGGGATGCCGAAGGCTCGAGCGTTCCTCCCGCGGTTGCAGGCGTTCGAGAACCAGCTGCTCGTGCGGTTCTTGGGCGATGCGAGCGCGTACGAGGAAGAGCTGCGGCGACTGGATATCACGCTCATCCACGACAACGTCGGCCTTGCTCCCGCCAACTCCGTCCCCCGCTTACGTTCGATCGCACGCAATGCCCTCACCTACGCAGGTATCGCGGCGGCTCTGCTGCCGCTGGCGTTCTACCTGGCATGGTCGGGGACCGACCGACGCAGGTTGATAGGCCGGCTCGGCGTGGCGGCGTGTCTGTTCGGGATCGCGATGTCTCTCGCCCGCGGCGCATGGGCCGCGGTCGCGATCGGCATCGTCTATCTCTTAGTGGACGGGCCGCTGGGTCGGACCCGCAAACGTCGAGTCGTGGCTGCGTTCCTGGCCACCGCGGTCCTACTGACCGGGTTCTTCCTGATCCGGTACCGCGTCGATCCGTTGACGGGAAGAGCCGGCGGCGGAGCCAGCGTCAGCACGCGCGGCAGCCTCTACGAAGAGACCCTCGACGCCGTGAAGGGCATCCATATCGTCGTCGGTTTCGGTACCGAGCGGCCACGGACCGAGAGCGGGGGAGTCACGGAAGGCGTTGCCGGCGGCAAGTACGTGCCGCGTGCGGGGACCCATTCGACATTCCTCAACTACGTCTTCCGAACGGGAGTGCCGGGCGCGCTGGCGATCTTCGTCATCTACGCCCTGGCCTGGCTCCACTCCCGCGCCGCGGCGTGGCGGAAACGCGACGAGGAGCGATTGATGGCCACGATGCTGGCGACATCGGTCGTCATCTTCACCGCACATGCCGTGATCCTCAGCCTCTACGTCGAGCCCATCTACACCCTGACCATCAGCCTGCTGGTCGGGATGGCCATGGCATCGGGGCAGGGACTCGCCGGCCCCGTGTGGCCTCCGAAGCCGCGCCCGGGGAGGGTCTAGATGTCTGGTCCGCCGGACCCGTTCCGCGATGAGGGCCTGACCCGGGGAGCCGCGGAAGACATCCGGACCGTGGCGAAGGGCGGCGCGGTCCAGATCGCGGGTCAGGTCGTCTCGAGGAGCCTGTCGTTCCTGTTCTACGCGGTGGCTTTCCGGCTCGTTGGCGTGGCCACCGTGGGCCGGTACCGCCAGGTCTCGCAGGCACTCACGATCGCCGGCCAGGTGGCGCTACTGGGCTTCAACTACGCCGCTATGCGCTTCATCGCCCGCGCCCGCGCCCAGGGGCGCCACGAGGAGGTCCGGGGCGCCATGCGCGTCGCCGTGACGGGCGTGCTGCTCGCGTCCCTCTTCGTGACGGTCGCGATCGTCGTCCTGGCGGAACCGCTCGGCCGTCTGTTCGCGGAAGAGGGACAGGATCCGGGAAGCATCGCGACCTTCTTCCGGATCGGCGTGGCGTACGTGCCGCTTTTCGCTCTCACACAGGTCCTTCGCTACTGCACCCAGGCCTACAAGACGATGGTGCCCTCGGTGATGGTGGGCGGGATCATCCAGCCGGTGGCGCGCTTCGTCTTCGGGATCGCGCTGTTGATCGCAGGACTCGCCGTCACCGGGCTACTCGCGAGCCTCGTGGTCAGCGTGGCCGTGGGGGCCGTGGCCGCGGCCTGGTACGTGCGCCGGATGCTGACGGAGGACGAACGAGCGGCATCCCCTCGGGCGGACGCCGGGGCGATGGTCCGCTTCGCCCTGCCGCAGGCGGGCGCGTCGTTGCTCTCGATCCAGGACCTCGGGCTCGGCATCATCCTGCTGGGCGTCTCCGGCACGGACCTCCAGGTCGGGGTGTTCACGGCCGGCCTCGCCCTCCAGGGCCCGGCCACCGTGTTCCTGGGCGGGATAGTCAACATCTGGGCCCCCGTGGTGAGCGATCTCCACGGCCGGGGTGAGATCGGGCGGCTCGGCGACCTCTACAAGACCATCAACCGCTGGGTGGCGACCTTCTCGTTCCCGGTGATCGCGGTGCTGATCCTCGAGGGTGATCTGTTCATCGAGCTCTTCGCGAAGACGAGGGATCCGTCCGCCGGGGCTGTCGTCGTCTGGTTGGCGATCGGCAACATCTTCTACACCGGAACGGGACCGACCGGCTACGTGCTCTCGATGACGGGGCGCCCCGGCGTGAACTTCATGAACTCGGCGGTGGGCGTCGCTCTCTACATAGTCCTCGGCCTCTGGGTGATCCCGGAGCACGGCGTCGTGGGGATGGCGATCGTCACGGCCGGCATCACCGCCGCCGTCAACCTCGCAAGGGTGATCGAGGCGAAGATCCTCGTCGGCATTCAGCCGTTCGGGCGAACGTTCTACAAGCCGGTCGTCGCCACCCTGGGAGGAAGCGCCGTGTTGCTCGCGTGGCGACTCGTGCCCGGCGAGTCCATCCCCATCGAGATCGCAGGGATCCTCTTGGGAGCGCTCGCATACCTGGCCATCCTGAAGATGTTGGGCCTCGATCCCGAAGAGCGTCACGTCTACGACCGGATCCGTAAGCGCATGTTCCGGCGCTCAGCAGGCAAGGGAGGAGATGGTGATGCTGACTAGCGAGATCGACCTCGACACGTCCAACCGCCGCTTCGTCGACGTGACCCGCGAAGCCGAACGGTTCCTGTCGGAGGCCCGCGCCGCCGACGGACTACTGAACGTCTACGCGCCGCACGCAACCGCCGGCGTAGCGCTGATGGAGACCGGCTCGGGGAGCGAGAGCGACCTCGAGGAGGCGATCGATCGTCTGTTGCCGCGCGAGGACATCTACACCCACCGGCACGGCTCCAAGGGCCACGGAGCGGATCATCTGATCCCCGCCTTCATCTCCCCGTCGGTGACGATCCCGATCGTGGAGGGCAAGCCGGCGTTCGGAACGTGGCAGAGCATCGTCCTGGTGGACCTGAACCGCGACAACCCCCGGCGCAAGCTGCGCTTCTCGTTCCTGCCGGGGTGATCGCGGATACCGCCCGCTACCGGGATGGGCTCGATCTCAGCTTCGCGACCGGCGCTCCGGCCTTGCCGAGCGCGGCCAGCATCTTGGCCTTCCCGCTGGGGCTCGGGAACCGCCGTTCGTAGCCGAGCTCGCTCAGGGTGTCTCCTGCGACCGCCTCGAAGATCTCGACGTGCTCGTCGGGCATCTCCGTCTGCCAGGCTCGGACCGCATGCGGCTTCTCGGAGACGTGCGGGTTGAGCGTCTTGGCGCTGGGCAGCATCGCCGAGCGCGCCTTCTCGGTGTAATCCAGCATGTCCGGCTCGAACTCCAGGTCGATGAATTCGCACAACGTCTTCACCTCGCCGAGCGGGTCCTCGACCAGGTCCTCGTAGACGATCTCGATGTAGTGGCCGGGCTCCATCGATCGCCCTTCCTGCATCCCGATCCGCACGCGCCGCGCCCAGAGATCTGCCGCCTTGGCCACCGTCTTCGGCCCGAACGGGACGTCCGCGTAGCTGAGTGCCACGTTGCGCCCGTCGCGGACGAGATGAACGAACCTGGCGCCGGGGAAGAGGCTCAGGATCAGCGGCATGCACTCAATGTAGCGCGGGGTCTTGTCCCCCCACCGGCTCTTCCCATGGACGCGCGCCCACGCGTGGAAGGTGGCGTCGATCGCCTCGGCGAACCTCATGCGGTCCCTATCGCCGATCTCCGCCCGCACGATGTGGACCGGCAGGTCCCACAGCTGGTAGCGCTTGTGGGTTGCCAGCTGCGTGAGGTAGTCGGTCACATCGATGTCGGCCTCGCCGGTCCAGAACTCGCAGATGAAGCGGGACTCGGGCGGCACCGCCACCCGAGAGTGCGCGTTCAGCATCAGGCGCAGCAACGTCGTGCCGGAACGGGCGGAGCCGACGATGAAGAACGGTACGTCCGTCATCGGTCAGAGATAGCCGAGGTCCCGGAGGTGCTGTTCCACCAAGGCCTCCTCGTCCGAGGTCATCCCCGAGCCGGTGTGCTCGAGCGCGGTCGCGGAGATCTCGTCGACGAACGTCTCGAGGCGGTGAGCGACCTCCGGATGACGTGTCGCGACGTCGTGCTTCTCGTCCGGCGCCTGGCTCCCGTTCAAACGGTAGAGCTCGGAACGGGTCGAGCCCCGACGCAGCAGTTTCCAATCCGGCTCGCGCGCTCCGACTATGCGATCGCCCTCGAGTTTCACGCCGACGGCCTCCATGTACGCGGGTTCCTCCGGCAACGTCCCTCCCATCATCAGGGGAACGACGCTGCGTCCATCGATCGCCTGCGGTTCGGGCAGGTCGCACAGCTCTGCCAGCGTGGGGTACAGATCGACGTGTCGGACTTGATCCTGCACCTCTGTCGCGTTGATCCCCGGGCCGGCGATGATGAGTGGGACCCGCACCAGATGCTCGTGCAGTGCGAAACCGTGACCCACGGTCAATTCCGCCAGGCGCTTGTCCAGCGCCGGCAACCACTTGCCGGTCTTGAGGGTGCCGCGCGCCCGCCGGGCGAGCCGGATCATCTTGTGCTGGAGCTTCGTCTCCGGGTACTCCTCGCCGTGGTCTCCGGTGATCACGACGATCGTGTTGTCCGGAAGCGCTTCGAAGACCGGGCCCAGCCAACCGTCGGTGGCGCCGATGGCCGCCTCGTACCCGGAGCGATCCCAGCGCTTCTCGAAGTCCGGCGGGGCGCGATAGGGACGGTGCACCTCCCAGATGTGCAGGAGGAGGAACCACGGATCGACGAACCCGGCGAGCTTCTCGAGCACGTCGGCGCGCCAGTTGAAGAAGGGGACGCGGTAGGCCTGGCGATGGTTGGCGCCGGCGAAGCCGCGCAGCACGCCGGTCTCCGGAAGGAGGGGCCCCGTTACCTCCGCATGCGTCCCGTAACCGGCCTCGGCGAACGCCTCGGCCATCGTCTTCAGCTCCGAAGAGAGGGAATAGCCCTGCAAGCCCCGGACCCCGTGCCGGGGCGGGTAGCAACCGGTGAGCATCGAGGAAAACGAGGGGGTCGTGGACGTCGTGGTGGCCACCGCCTGGACGAAGTTCGCCCCGCTGCCGGCGTAACGATCCATGTTCGGCGTTGGCGGTACCGTCGAGTGGAGGGCGTCGGCTCGCAGGGAGTCGACGGCCAGGAAGAAAACGTTCGGCGCGCTCAATCGACCTCCGCTCGACTCCGGGACCCGCCGCCCAACCGGCTCAGCGTGTGCGTGCGCGTATCCTACCGGCGCTCCTACCTCGGCTCAGAAAGGCTGTCCGTGGACCGCTCCGTTCCGTCGCTCGACATCCTGGGCGTGCCCGTGGCACTCCTGTCGCGCGCCGAGGCTCTCGATCGGATCCAGGAGCTCTACGAGGCGCCCGGCACGTCCTCGGTCGCCTACGCGAACGCCCACGCCCTGAACCTGGCGTTCGAGGACGTCGAGTACCACAAGGTCTTGAACGCGGCGGCCCTCGTGCTGAACGACGGCGCCGGAGTGGCGATGGCGGCTCGGATGAAGGGCGTGCGGTTCCCCGAGAACCTCAACGGCAGCGATCTGAACCCCTTGATCGTCGAGCGTGCCGCCACGCAGGGATGGCCGGTGTACTTCCTGGGGGCCCGCGACGGGGTCGCCGAGCGGGCCGCGGCGGCGATGCGAAGTCGATACCCGGGTCTCCAGGTGGCGGGGGTCCACCACGGGTTCTTCCCGGAGACGAGCTCCGGGACGGTCGCGGAGCTCGTCCGGACGTCGGGGGCCGGGCTGCTCATGGTGGCGATGGGGAACCCGCGTCAGGAGCTGTGGCTCGCCGAGCATCTGCCGGCCACGGGGGCGAGCGTCGGCATCGGGGTCGGGGCGTTCTTCGATTTCTCGGCCGGCGAGGTGCCGAGGGCGCCCGCGTGGATGAACCGCGCCGGCATCGAATGGGTGTACAGGCTCGGTCGGGAGCCACGGCGGCTCTTCCGTCGGTACATGGTCGGTAACCCGACCTTCGTCGTGCGAGCCTGGCGCGATCGCAAGGTTTAACCCTGTTCCCTGCGTGCGCAGGACAGAGCCTCCTCGAGCTGCTCGGGCGTCAACGCGGTCAGGTACAAACGCTGGTTCCGTCGCGGTTCGAACCTGGGCCTCAGCTCGTTCGTCGGCGACAGGTTGTCGTGGATGCGGTAGTCGCGGATGTAGGCGGCGATGTCCTCGGCCGTGAGGTCTTCCTTACGCATCTCGTCCTCGTCCAACCATATGTAGTAGCCGCGGTTGGATTGGACGATCGAGCGCGCCGGAGTCACCTTGTCGAACCTTTCGCCAAGGTCCTTGGTCACCTCTCGCATCTCGATCGACCAGCCGTCGAGCACCCGGGCGTACGGCTGCATCCCGTGGTCGGCGGTGAACGCCAGTACGTAATTGTCCTTGCCCACGAGACGATCCAAGCCCTCGACGATCTTCGGGATCTGCCGGTCCTGCTCCCGTACGACGTCTCGCATCTCCGGCTCTTCCATGTTCCAGAGATGGCCGGCCAGATCGGCGCTCTTGTAGTTCGTGTAGAAGAGGTCGGGCATCTCGTCCGCACCGAACCTCTCGTTCCGCAGTATCTGGAACATCCGTTCCGTTTGGTAGATGGGCCATGCCGGACCGAACCGGATCTCGCCGGTGTAGGGAAGCAACTGGTTGCCGAGCCATTCGTCGTCGTCCTCACCGTCGCGCAGGTCGATCTCGTCGATGGCTTCCTGCAGGCCTTCTTCGTTTTCCAGGTACTCCGGCATGTAATAGAACGGCGTCCGAGTGCGGAAGTTCACGTCCCCGAGGTGGTCGAACACCCCCAGGTCTGCGTCGCCGCCTTCCAGCTGAGCACCATGGCCGATCATCCCGGCGTGCCATGAATCGCGAGCGAAAACGCCCACGATCGGCTCGTTGTCGTTGGCTCTATCCCACATATCGCCCAGCGTCTGGCGCTCGAGGTACCGAGGTGAGAAGCCTTGCCACGAGTCGATCATCGATCCCTTGATCCTGATCTTCGTGTCCGGCATCCCGTGCTTGTTCGCGAAGTCTCCGGTGCCGATCGTTGCGTGCACCGTGGGGGTGATCGATGGGCTCGACCCCACGGTGGCTTCGGTGTAGCTGGCGCTGCGATCCATGAGCTGTTGAAGCTCGGGCCACGCGTCCGGCCACCTTTCCAGCACGTTGTCCCCGCCGCCATCCCAGACGAGGGTGAAGATCAGACGCGGCTTACCGTTCCGTTGGGCCTTGGGCAACAGGGCTTCCTCGAGGACGCGCCCATCCCTCTTGCCGAACTCATCGGTGAAGTCCAGGAGCTCGGCGAACGTCGGGGCGAGGTCGGCGACGGTCACCGGTCGGTCGAACGTCGTCCCCCCCTCGATGTAGCCGGGTCCGTAGAGGAACAGAGGCACCTCCTGGGTGTAGGGCCACGGAGTCGCGTGGCGGTTGCCGTAGATCGCGGGGAACTGCTCGATCGTGATGATGTCGCCGGAGCGGCCGGGGTAATAGCCCCTCCACATCCGCTCGAGCAACTCGAGAGGCACGTCGCAGGCATCCACGTCCGCCACGAGCGAAGGATCGACCTCGGGGATATCGTCGTCTCTGAACCAGACGACCGACGCCGTGCCCGCCACGGCCACGACCAGGGTGGCGGCGAGCGTCCGGCGCAGTCGGCGCGCACGGGTGATGCTCGTCGTGGGGTTCAGTGGGGGCCCTCCAGCGGGGTAGGCGACCGTAGCGGGCAAGTATCCCAGTCCGGCGGGCAAACGGTAGCCTGCCTGTCGCATGGCAGAACGAGCTACGGCGGCGTCGGCCTTCATCATCGCGACCCGCAACCGCCCCGAGGACCTGGTCCGCACGGTCGAGAGCCTCGTCGCACAGACGGTCCTCCCGTCCGAGTTGTGCATCGTCGATTCGAGCGATGCGACACCCACGCGCCCGCGGATCGAGGAGTTGTGCTCGGGGGCCGGGATCGAGCTCGACTATCACCATCCCGCTCCCCGGGGCCTGACCATCCAGCGCAACGCCGGAGTGGATCGGACGGAGGGCGATCCGGTCTTCTTCGTCGACGACGACGTGTGGCTCGCCGACGATTGTCACGAGCGCATCCTGGAGGAGTACGAGCGAGGGTGGCCGAACCTGGGCGGCGTCAGGGCCGCTCCCGTGCGCCCGGCGCGTCCGGCCTGGTACACGCGGTCGTTCCGCAAGCTGTTCGGCTTGGGCGGATGGTGGCCCGAGGCCAGCGGCAGGGTGCGGCCCGGGTTCTACGTCGAGGGGATCTCGGAATCGTTGGGACCTCGCCGCGTCGAGTACTTCAACGGCTGGTTCATGTCCTACGCGCGCGAGGTGTTCGAGCACGAGTGCTTCGATGAAGCGCTGGCAGGCTACGGTTTCAAGGAGGACATCGACTTCTCCTACCGCGTCGCGAAGCGCGGGTATACGTTGGTGCAGACGCCGAAGGCGAAGTGCGATCACCTGAAGAGTGCTTCGGCGCGCCTCGACTCCCACAACCTGCAGCGCATGAACATGGCGAATCAGTTCTACCTTCACCGCAAGAACATGCCGCAGTCGACCAAGTACAAGGCGGCGTTGTGGTGGGCGTGGGTCGGGCTGTTCTTGCTGAACGCCGGCAAGGCCCTGCGCGTGCGCGATCCCGGCCTCGTGACGGGACTGGTCGAGGGCGCGTTCGAGCAGGCGCGCGGCAAGGGGCTCATCGATCCGCCGACGCAGGCGCCGAAGACTTGACCTTCGAGGCCGACGAGCGCGGGGCCAAGAAGCGCGACTACTGGTTCACCGTCCTGCTCGCCGATCCGCTGGCGACGCCGCTGGCGGGGCTGCTCGCGAAGCGGAGATGGTTGACCCCGGATCAGGTGACGATCCTGTCGCTGATCGCCGGGCTATCGGTCGGTTTCTTCTTCGCCGCTGGCGCGCGCTGGGGACTGATCGCTGGGGGAGTCGCGTTCTACGTCGCCTTCGTGCTGGATTGTACGGATGGAAAACTCGCCAGGGCGACCGGGGTCACTAGCGCCAAAGGCCGGGGCCTGGATGCGCTGGCGGACGGAGGACGACGAGCGAGTGCGATCTTGGGCCTGGGCATCCTCTACTGGCGGCTCTCGTCACAGGGTGATGGCCCTCATTCGGGTTTCGATCCCGCGACTCCTCTATGGGACCGCTTCGACGGATGGTTCTTGGACGGATTCCTCTTGCTGACCGTGTACGCGGTGCTGGCGTACTACTTCCTCGAGATCTCCGGCGCCGCTAAGGGCGACCCGGCCGGCGGCGTTCGAGGCAGATGGTCGCAGGCCCTCGCCAGGCACAGGCTTCTGCCGACCCCGGGCATGCCGGACGTGCAAGCCGTCGTCTTCATCTTCGGGCCGGTCACCGGGTTCGTGGTCCCGGCCCTGTACGTCGCTATCGCGATGGTGTCGGTGGCTATCCTGCTGACCGTGATCAGGAGACTGCGGTGACGCAGACGAAGCCCCGCGTGTTGATGCTGGGCCTCGACGGCATGACCTACAACGTCCTGGAGCCGGCCTTCGACGCGGGGCACATGCCCAACCTCCGCGCGCTGATGGAGCGCAGCGCGTCCGGCGTGTTGACCTCCACGGTGCCCCCCTACACGCCGCCGGGGTGGACCTCGATCTTCACCGGCGTCAATCCCGGCAAGCACGGGATCTTCGGCTTCACCCTGGGGAACCGGCAACGGCCCGGTGGTCTGGTTCGTCTCGACAAGGTGAAGGCGCCCGCGATCTGGAACGCGGCCAACCACCAGGGCGCGCGCATGGGCGTCTTCAACGTACCCATGACCTATCCGGCCCCCGTCCTCGACGGATGGTCGGTCTCCGGGATGCTCACGCCGGAGGGCGGGGGGGCGACGCCCGAGAGCTTCACGTACCCGGCCGAGCTCGCGGCGGAGATCTCCGCGAGGGTGGGTGAATACCGCATCGACATCGACGTGGACTACGACAACGATTGGAAGTCCACCGACATCATCGAACGTCTGTCGCGCAACCTGGCACTCAAGCGGAAGGCTCTGGAGCTCCTGCTGGAAGCCGACGGTGATCTCCCGATCCTGTTCGCCGTGCTCGAAGCGCCCGATCGGTTGATGCACGTCCACTACAAGTACATCGACCCCAAGCTCGAGCACTTCGATCGCGACGAAGCACGCCTCATCCGGGAGCGGGCGTGGAGCTTCTTCGACGAGATGGACGCGGTCGTCGGTGACCTGATCGGCTGGGCGGGCTCGGACGGATACGTGGTCACGATGTCCGACCACGGCTTCGGGCCCAAGCACAAGACGGTCAACGTCAACATGGCCCTGCGTGAGTGGGGTCTCCTCGCCGTCGGCGGCGCCGGAGCCGTCACGAAGTCCGCCGGGGTCCGGAGGATCGCACGGCGGGCCAAGAAGGCGCTGCCGAAGAGCGTCTGGAAGAGGGCCAAGTCGGTCGCGCAGGGCTCGATCGACTGGTCCCGCACGAAGGCCTTCTCGGCCCCCATCCCGCAGCAAGGGGTCTACGTGAACCTGAAGGGTCGCGAGCCGAACGGCATCGTCTCCCGATCTCACTACGAAGACGTGCGCAACGATGTGATCGCGGGCTTCGAGGCCCTCGTAGACCCGAGCGACGGCGGCAGCGTCACCGATCACGTTCACCGGCGCGAGGACGTCGTCTGGGGTCCCGAAGCGGAGCGGGCGCCCGACCTCTTCCCGGTCTGTCGCGCCTACTCCTACGAGCTCTCCGACGGCCT
Source organism: Actinomycetota bacterium (assembly GCA_009380005.1). Classification (GTDB taxonomy): domain Bacteria; phylum Actinomycetota; class CADDZG01; order CADDZG01; family WHSQ01; genus WHSQ01. Next base: position 58,464 of record WHSQ01000003.1, read on the forward strand.
CTACTCTCCCGCGATCCTCGACGACTACCGAGCTCAGCCGCGCGGCTTCCATCAGATGGACGGGATCTTCGGCCTCGCCGGCCCCGGCATCGCATCGGCCGAGGGACTCGTCGCGCGCATCTACGACATCGCACCCACGACGCTGTACCTGGCGGGCCTCGCGATCCCCGAGATGGACGGCCGGGTCATACCGGAGGCCGTCTCTCCCGACCGGGCTCCCGAGACCGAAGCCATGGACCTCTCGCTTCCCGGGGAGGGCTCGGCCGCCGCCGCGTACTCACCCGAGGAGGAGGCCCAGATCGAGGAGTCGCTGCGCAACCTCGGCTACCTCTAATGGGGTTCGTAACGGCCTATGGGAAGGTGACTTCTCAGTCAGCCGGAGGGTGAGGACCGAGTTACTTCGAGACCGCGAGCCTTAGTGCTGGTCGGGCGAATACCATCAGGGCATGTCTCACACCGCGACCTGTTATCTCGATCCGGCACATACGCACGACGAGCCCGAGCTTGATGCTCGGACGCGGGAGGGGCTTCTCGCCGTCGGAGTTTCGCTGGCGATTCTGGGATTTACCGCGATCGCGCAGTTCCTGGTTTTTCTCGCTTCGGGGAGCGCGGCCCTGTTTGCTGACTTGGTCCATAACGTTGGCGATGCCCTCACCGCGGTTCCCGTAGGGCTGGCCTTCCTGCTCCGTTCACAACGAGCCGAACGATACGCAGGCTTGATGGTTGTCTTCGCCATCGCCGTGAGTGGTGTGGTCGCCGGGGGGGTCGCCGTAGATAAACTGATCAATGGGCACACCCCGGACCATCTTCTAGTTCTTGCGGTAGCAGGGGCCATAGGAGTGGTCGGCAATGGGATTGCCGCCCGGGTCCGAACACGAGCGGGCAAGAAGCTGAACAGTCCCGCATTGGTCGCCGATGGTCACCACGCGAAGGTCGACGCCGTGGTCAGTGGTGGCGTCGCGCTGAGCTCGGTCCTTGTGGGTGTGGGTTTGCCCATTGCCGACCCGCTGATCGCCTTGGCCATTACCGCGATGATAGGCCACATAACCTGGGAAGCCTGGAGGACCGTGCATGGTCACGGTCACTAGGAGCTCTGCGAACGAACACCACAAGTCGTATCTAGCCCAGCTGAACTAGTTGGGGAAGAAGGAACGCATCCGTTTCCGGATCATCGTCTTGGCCGGCTGCTGAAGCTAGCCCGGCCAGTCCCTCCGCCACCGCCTCGTAACCGACCTTCCCTATCTGCCTCCCGGTCGACGACTTGACGGCTAGGACGGTGGGATATCTAGCGCTCGCCGAACGCCGGGTGGTTCTACAGACTGCGCTACATGGGCAATCTCTGGGGCACTCGGCGGGTTTTACGATGTCCGGGCGGGTATATGTGGCATCACCGCCCACACCGGAAGTGGGCCGGCTCTGGCAGGAAGGGGTGGCGCATGACGACAACGCCTGTGACGAGCACGACGGAAAAGACGCCCGGCCAGATGTTCGCCCTCGTCATCGGGGTCGTCTATCTGCTGGTGGGGATAGCCGGGTTCTTCGTGGCGGGCAGCTTCACCGGCGGGAGCGCCGACGACAAGCTGATCCTCTTCCCGATCAACCACCTCCACAACATCATCCATGTCGCGCTGGGCGTCGGATGGATCTGGGGATCGCGCACGGTCGCAACGGCGAAGCAGATCAACACGTTGTTCGGGATAGTGCTCCTGGCCGTGGCCGTCTTGGGCTTCGTCGTGCCGGACTTCATGCAGGACCTGATCAACGTCCAGAGCGCTGGCGACGCCGACAACTTCTTGCACCTCGTCACCGGAGCCCTGGGCCTCTACTTCGGAACCGCGGGGGCGGGGGACCGCATCAGAACCGGGACGACCTCGTAGCCGGAGCTCGGCTCGAGACCGTCGATGGCCCCGCTCCGGTGGAGCCCTTCTCGCCTCCCAGGGACGGTTAGAGTGCGGCCGCAATGGCGGTCAGGGTCCACGACAGAACACCGGCACAGGGTTTCGCCTTCGCTTTCGGCGTCGCCTATCTCGCGGTGGGGATCCTGGGGTTCGCCCTGACCGGCTGGGATCGTTTCTTCGGCGACACGGGCGAGAAGCTCGTCATCTTCGAGCTCAATCCGTTCCACAATGTCGTTCACCTGCTCCTCGGGGGCGTCTGGCTCGTAGCCTCGGACGACCACTACAGGGCCAGGACGGTGAACCTCGCCTTCGGGGCCGCCTATGCCCTGGTGGGGCTGCTCGGGGTGTTCGGCCTCCTGGACTCGATCCTCAGCACGAACTCGGCCGACCACGGCCTCCACTTCGTGAGCGCGGCGCTCGCGCTTTACTTCGGGACCTTCGGTGCGGAGTTCCCGCAGATGGCGCAGGAAGATATCTAGGCGCGCCCGGCGCTCTCGAGGTCGTCGACGGCGAAGATGATCTCGGTCTCTCCGTTGCCGCGTCTCCCCAGGTACGCGGAGGAGATCACGACGCCTGCATCGGTCAATCTCCTGCAGTAGCGGCCGAGCTCGCCGGGCCGGTCGTCGAGCGTCGCGGCCATCACCGGACGCACCCCGTCGACCTTGAAGCCGTTCGCCGACAAGACCTCTCCGGCCTCCTCGCCGTCGTCGACGACCAGATGAACGACCCCGCGGCCGTCGAAGGTGGTCGCCGCGAGGGTCTCGATGTTGACGCGGTTGGCGCCCAATAGCTCACCGATATCGGCCAGGACCCCGGCTCGATCGTCGACGATGACGGTGATCTCTTCGAGCATGGTCGAACATTACTCCGGTTGGTCAGTGCGCGCCTTCGCCCGAGACCACCGCTCGGAACGTTCGCCACAGGATCCAGAGGTCCAGGGAGAGCGACCAGTTCTGGATGTAGAACAGGTCGAATCGGACGTAGTCCGAGAAGGACGTTTCGGCTCGTCCGCTAACCTGCCAGAGCCCCGTCATCCCCGGTTTCACGTTGAGCCGGTTGCGAACCCAGTGGTCGTACTGCTCGACCTCGGAGGGAAGGGCAGGCCGCGGCCCCACGAGGCTCATCTCCCCCCGGAACACGTTGATCAGCTGGGGAAGCTCGTCCAGCGAATAGCGGCGCAGGAAGCGCCCGGCCCCCGTGACGCGGGGGTCCTCCTTGAGCTTGAAGAGCAGGCCCGGGCCCTCCGACTGCGCCTCCAGCTCGGCCCGCTTATCCTCCGCGTCTCTCACCATCGTCCGGAACTTCCAGACGACGAACGGCTCGCCGTCCCGGCTCACTCTCACCTGCCGGAAGTAGACGGGACCCTCGGAGTCCCGCTTGATCCACAGCGAGAAGACGGCGAACACGGGGGAGAGCAGCACCAGTCCCAGCGTCGAACCGAGCAGGTCGATGGCTCGTTTCAGGGCGCGCTGGAACGGGTTGATACCGGAACGCCGCACGTACAGCAACGGGATGCCCGCCACCGACTGCACGATCACCCGCGAAGCGAGCAGGTCCATGGTCCCGGACGTGATCTGCAGATCGACGTCGGCGTCCTGCAACTCCCAGAACAACCGGTTCAGCCGGCCGGCGTCGAACGCCGACGCCGCGACCAGCACGAGGCCCACGTGGTGCCGGCGGATCAGGTCCTCGAGGTCCTGGGTCGAGCCCAGCACCTTCTTGTCTCCGACGACTTCCTGCCCGGGTTGTACCTCGTCGTCGACGAAGCCAACGATCCGGTACCCGAGCCAACCCTCCCGTTCCAGCGTTCGAACCATCGTCCGCGCTTCCTGGTTGGCGCCCAACACGATCGTGCTCGTGGTGTCTCCGCCACGACGTCGCAGGAAATGCAGGATCTTGCGGACGAGGAGGCGCTCGCCGCCGACGATCACCAGGCCCGACCCGAGAGCCAGCAAGCCCCAACCGCGCGCGAGGTCGCCTCCGAACAACTTCAGCGCGTCCGCGACGAAGATCGTGATGGTCCCGGCCACGACGCCGTTGAACACCTGTTTGAACTCGTTGACGGGCCCCAACACCTGGCGGGGCTCGTACAGGCCGTACAGCCAGAAGAGCAGCAGCCACACGGGGGTGGCTACCAGCGCGATCATGCCGTAGTCGACGCCCCGAGCCGGCGAGCCCGGCATGAGCTCGAACCGGACGATGGAGGCCACGAAGAGCGCTGCCGACACCGCCAGGCCGTCGGCCAGGACCCGGAGCGCGATCCGCTTGAAGCTGCGACGCGCCGCGGGCGTGCGAGTGGGCTGCGAGGAGGGCTCGAGCGAGCGAGCCGGTTCGGCCATGGCTGGAATCTTAGGCCTAGAGATAGCCGAGGCCCCGTAGGGCGTCTTCTATCTGTTCCTCCTCTTCGGCGGAGTAGGGAGAGTCCTCGCCGTCCCCCGAGCGGGCCGGAGGTTCCGTCCACGTGATCGGGTTCGCATCGAGGTGGGAGGGAGAGAACGCGCCCCTCAGCACCTCGCCGTCGAGGCCCGTCGGTACGTCCAGGCCCGCCTGGTAGAGGAGCGTCGGGGTCACGTCCATCACGGTTCCTTCGATGCGCCCGCCGGCCTCGACGCCCGCGCCGGCGACGATCACGATCCCGTCCGGGTGATGGACGCCGCGGGGGAGGTCGGCGACGTTGGTGAAGCGCTCGTGGTGGAAGATCTCGTCGTCGAGCTCGTAGGTGTGATCGCGCAGCACCGGGAAGAGGTCGGGCGCGCGCTCCAGCTCCGATCCGCTCAACACGTCCTCGCGCTTGTGCACGACGTCGGTGACTGGCTTCCCATCCGGCCCCCGCAGTTCTTCGAAGCGCGCTATCAACTCGTCACGGACGGCGTCGATCTCGGCGGCCTCGACGATGCCGAATCGTTCGCGACCCTTCACGTTCACATGCACGCCCTGCTGGGGGATGTTGGAGGCGAACGCTCTGGTGCGCGACCAATCGATCGCCTTGAACGTGTGCCCCTTCGCCTGCCGGGCGATGCGCCGCGACAACACGCGCTTAGCGACCGGCACCATCGCCCGCGCGAGCTTCGTCCGCATCAGGCGCGCCGTCGGCCTGGTGCGCATGTATCCCCACTCCGCCAACAGCGCGTTGGTGCGAACCGTGACCAGCCACGCGGTGAAGCCGTGATCCGAGCACACGATCGCACCTCCGTCCGGGCCGGCCCAGTCGCCCAGCAGGCCTACGACGCGATCGAGCGCGGCGAAGCACGTCTCTACCTCCGGCCGGATCCGCTTCGCAGCCGCGGTGTCGTAGAGCTCGTCCGAGGGATCCAGGTAGCGGTAGTAGACGTGCTGCAGCCGGTCGGGGGCCTCCATCACCGAGAACACGACGTCGACGGGGTCGTCCTGCAACAGTCGCTCCAGGACGACGTATCGCTGTTCTATCGACGCCAACCCCCGCCGGCAGAGCTCGGCGTCGCGCCAGTCGGTCTCGTAGTTGGCGCTCAGGTCGATCACGTAACCGGGAGCCCACCGTTCGATCCGCTGCGTCAGCTCCGCGGGGTACGCGAACCCGCGCTGCCGTTCGCCGAAGCCGGGGGTCATCATCCCCGCGACCATCCAACCGTCCACGGGCTGAGGGGGATACGTCAGCGGGATGTTGTAGGCGCCGACGCGCACCCCTTGCGCACGGGTCATGTCCCACAACGTCGGGGCCTTCACCTTCCCCGCGTGCATCAGCTCCACGGGTTCGTCCTGGATGTTCCCGAACTGGAACCCATAGATGCCGTGCCGGCCCGGGTTGACGCCGGTGACGGCCGAGGTCCACGCCGGTGGCGTGTAGGTCGGGACCGTGGAGCGCAACGTCCCCCATGCTCCCCGGTCCCGCAGGGCTGCGAGACGAGGCATGACTCCGGCCTCGATCAGCGGATCGATCAGGTGCCAGGCGGCCCCGTCGAGGCCGATCACCGCCGCCCTAGCCATCGGCGAACGCGTCCTTGATCAGGGCGCGGGCCCCGGCTTCATCCAGGTCCGAGTGCTCGAGGACCGTGAAGCGACCGGGCCGTGTATCCGGAGCGTGCAGGACGACCCTCACGAGATCATCTTCATCGAGGCCGAGATCGCTCGGTGCACTGGGCAGTCCGATCGCCCGGAGCCGGCCGCGCAGCTCCGCGACGTCGTCGCCGTAGAGCGCCGCGGAGATGATGCAACCGAAGGCCACCTGTTCGCCGTGGAGTGCCCGGCCCCCGTACAACTCGTCGATGGCGTGGGAGATCTCGTGCTCCCCGCCGGACGCCGGGCGCGAGCTGTGAGCGTGGATCATCGCCATCCCCGACAGCACCAAGCCGTCGGCGAGTCTCGGCAGGATCTCGAGTCGCGCCCCGAGGTTCGCGTTCTCGATGATGTCCTGGACGAGCTCGTACGCCTGCACCGAGAGGTCCCACGAGCGATCGTCGGTGTCTTCGAGTCCTCGTTCCGCCGCCAGCTTCCAATCCCGCAACGCGTAGGGGTTGGCGAGCAGGTCGCCGAGCCCGGCGCGCAGGGAGGCCTCGGGGGCACCGAGCAAGGTCGGCATCGACAGGAACAACGCCGCCGGCATGATGGCGCCCACGCTTTCGGGCCGGCCTTCGTGGTCGGGGACGACCGCGATCGGGGAGCAGATCCCGTCGTGGGAGAGCTGGGTGGGGACGCTGACGATGGCGATGCCGGCTCGCGCCGCGGCGAGCTTGCCGACGTCCAGGGTCCTTCCGCCCCCGATCGCGACGATGGCATCGGCTCCGCCTCGTCGAGCCGCCGACCCCAGGGCAGAAGACCAGTCCTGGTTCGCGCCCTCGGATACGGGACGGCTGTCGAGGGCGTCGTCGATCCCGGACGCCAGCGTCTTTCCATGCGTGCCGACCAACAGCAGCGGCGACGAGATGTTCAGGGAACCCAGGCTCTCTGCGAGCCGGGACGCGGCGATCGTCTCGTCGCCCTCCGTGAACGTGAATACCCGAGGTTGATCCAAGCCGCTAGACGGCCGCCTGCGGGCGGACCCACGCGTCTTCGTGCCGCCGCACCACCGCGGCGGCGACCTCCATGTCCGACCAAACGTCGACCTCCGCGTACTCCCCAGGCTCCACGAATGCGGCTCGAGCATCGATGCGATCGAGGATGCGGCCGTAGACGTCTTCGTAGTAGAGGTCCGTATCCGCACGCCATTCCAGGGCCGTGGATCCGTCCAGATACGCTCGGGCGGCCGCAGGCCGGACCAGAGAGACGCCGTCGTACTCACCGTGGCCGTGCGCCCGCTTCAAAGACTTGCCGATGTCCATCACGCGCCGGCCCTGGAGCCGCACGCGCATGTCTTCTTGGTCGAGGTCGTCCCTGCGTTCAACCGCCAGGACCAGATCGCCCTCGGTCTCGAGCACGCGGTTGAAAACGTCGGGGTGGATGACTACGTCGCAGTTGACGACCAAGACGTCGGAGCCGGGGGCCTGGTCGAGCCCCATGCGCAGCGAATGGAAGTTCCCCCACGAGGCGAATCGTGCGTTGAAGATGAACTGAGCCTCACCGTCCCAGTGCTCGTTCACGTACTCCTGGATCGCGGCGGGTTTGTATCCGGTGATGACCATGAGGTCGTCGATCCCCGCCTTCTTCAACCCCACCATCAGATAGTGAAGAAGCGGTTCGTTGCCGCGCACCGGGATGAGGGTCTTGGGCTGATCGCCGCCGATACGCACCCCGCGCCCAGCCGCAAGGATCACCGCCTTCACGTTCGCCACGAAACCTCCAGAACGAGATCGCTCTTCAATCTTTGTTCGAACAACATCACCCGGCCATCCCGGCGCCATCCCGGAGCCTTCACGTTACGGGCCCCGTCGGGCAGGTGGAAGCGCACGATCAGGTCGTCGGGCCGTACCTTCGGCTGCCACTGGATCGCCAGACGGTAAACGCTGCGATCGCCGATGGTTCTGATCGCCCCCGGTACGAGGTAGTCGAAGCCTAGCGAACCCGTCTGGTTGGGGGCGATCTGCAAGGTACCGCTCCAGACCTTGGCTCCGCGTTCCCGGTGCTCGGATGGCCTTCCTCCGGCCCACACCGCCGGAGACGGCGTCTCCAGACGCCCCGAGCGGAACTGGGCGGGAGACCACGCGTTGAGGCCCTGCACCACCCGCGGGGCCGTGGCCGATAGGAGGCGAGCATCGGGCCGGACGTACACGTTCACCATCGGCCGGTGCCGCGATTTCGAGTCGCCCATCGACCAGCGCGGCTGGGGCAGGAAGACCCCGTTGTGGACGGATACCTCCGTCGAGACCCGTGCGTTCGACGCGTCGGGCCTGACGTCCATCTGGTAGGTGTGCTGCTGGAAGTAGTCGAGCTTGTTCCCGCCGACGTTCTGCTCGACGACGTAGAGATAGTCCGACCTCTCCGGAACATCGATCGCGCCGTCCCAGTTCATCTCCTCGACGAAGCGTTGTTCGGCCGGATCGGTCAGCCACAGCAACATGTGCTTGCTCCCCAACGCGTTACCCGCGCCCGAGACCAGCCGGGAGGGGTGGCGGGGATCGAACAGTCGCTCGTAGAACCCGTCGACGATCTGGCGCAGGACCGCTCGACGGTGGCCGGGGATCGGGTAGCGCGCGTAGGCCTTGTACAGGAGGAAGTGCAGTACCCGGCGCGCTTTCATCACGTGTCCGGCTGGTATCCGGTACTTCCCGGCCGCGGGCATCAGCTCCTTCATCGTGACGGGATCGACGCCGATCACTCCGTCGATGCGATCGGGGAAGGGAACCCCGAACTCATCGGCCGAAGCCCGTCCGTAGCGGACCGTGAGCTGGGCGCTGAGCGGCCAGTCCGGAGACCAGTTCGCATTGCCGAAACGCTGAGCGTCGGGGATCTCACGCACGTACCAGGCGTCCCGCGGGATGGGGATGTCGACGGTCCGCCGGTCGGTGTCGACGTTGTAGATCGAGCCGGTCTCGTCGAGCTCCAATCTCCCGTCGGTAGCCGTCAGGTACGCCATCTGCAACATCGCGCCGCCGGTACCGCGCAGCTCGGCCGGGTTCTGCATCCCGAGCAGGTAGGTGCGGCGGCCGTCTGCTCCGAGGAAGCCCGGAAGCACGTCGAGACCGTCGCGGGCCTGTCCCAGCACGACCTGGGTCTCTTCCGCCTGCCGGATGGAGCGTCGCACGTTGCTGTGGAACCGCGCCGGAAGGTTCGTTAGTTTCACGTCCTGGAGCCGGTTCGCGGCACGATCGAGCAGGCTCATGATCTCGATCACCTCTGCCCGGAGCTCGTCGATCTCGTCGATCACGATGCGGGATCCGTCCTCCGATCTCTCGATGATCGGACTCCGCGGGCCCAGGCTGTCCTGCGCAAGCCGGATGCTTCGCTGCGCCGCCCCCGTAGCGGCCTCTCCCGCGACGAGCAGGTCGGGCAACTCCAGGGTCAAGCCCCGAAGCTTCGGAAGTGCCAGGGCCAGATCGAATATCGGCGCACCCCACCTGTGACCGTCGGAAGCGCGACGAGCGGCCGCCACGGCAGCGTTCGCCTCGGCGTGGGCCCGATCGCCGGCCTCGGTCGATCGTCGATTCAGGGGGGCGTTGAGCTCGGTTCGGAAAGCACGCTCCATCTCTCGCAGATGCGAGCGGGCGCCCAGCAGTCCGGTGGCCACGCGGACGGGACCTGCGAGCATCACTATCCACGTGAGTGCGCCCAGGGCGGTCAGGAAGAATGCGGCCGTCCCCAGGCCCGTGCCGGGGCGAGACGCCACTCGTTAGCCGCCCGCCACTTCACGCAGCCGGGGCGCGACCTCGCGCGCGTAGAGCTCGATCGCCCGTGCCGCAGGCTCGGCCGTCATCCCCGGGTAGTGGAGCCGGACGACCAGGTGCGCTTCGTCGTAGGAGGCAAGCTCCTCGACGATCGGTGTCAGGAACCCGACGACATCGTCGGGGGTCCCGAACGCGGTCGCCCGCCGGATATCGCCCTCCGGCGGCGGGAGGATGTCGAGTACCGTGCCGGGGACGTCGGTCCCCGCCCGCCATCCCGCGTAGACGCCTAGCTGATGGCCGACGCCGTCGCGAACGGCCGGCCAATCGCGTTGGGGATCGTCCGTCACGAAGCCGTTCTGGAGCAGTCCTACGACGGGTTGCCCGGGCTTCCCGGCCTTCGCCCGTTCTTCCGCTGCCATGCGGAACGATTCCGCAACGCGTGCAAGATCGCCCCGCGACGAGATGTAGCCGTCTCCGATGCGTCCCGCCCTGCGGATAGCGTCGTCGACGAAACCTCCGATCAAGATCGGAGGGACGCGGGCGGGCTTCGGGGTTACCGCGACGCCCGAGTACGAATAGTGGCGGCCGGCGAAGTCGAAACGATCCTCGCCCCAAGCGAGCCTCAGGATCTCGACGATCTCCTCGAGTCTCTTCACGCGGCTCTTCACGTCGATGTTGAACTCCCGGAACTCCTCCTCGCGCCAACCGATGCCCAAACCGCAGATCACCCGACCGCCGGCGATCTGATCGACCACGGCGTAGTCCTCGGCGAGACGGATCGGATCGTGGAACGGCGCCAGCACCACGCCGGTCCCCAGTTCGATGCGTTCCGTGGCGGCGGCGAAGGCCCCGAGCATCACCAGTAAGGAAGGCAGGTAACCGTCGGCAGAGAAATGGTGCTCGGAGACCCACGCGCTGTCCAGACCCTCGCTCTCGACCAGCTGCACCAGCTCGAGGACGTCCCGGTACTCACGATGGAACGTGCGATCGGAGCCGGGCGGTATCTGACCCGTGAACAGACCGACCCCAAGCTTGACGCCCATGTGCCGTCTAACCGCGCCCGTTCGCCGCGACGAGGTCGGCGATCTCGCCCATCATCCGGGTCAGATCGAAGTCCTTCGGTGTGTAGACCCGGGCCACCCCAAGCTCGCGCAGCTTGTCCGCGTCCTCGTCCGGGATGACGCCGCCGACGACCACCGGGGTGACGGCGGGGTCGATCCCCTCGGTGCGGAGCTGTTCGATCACGTCGGGGACGAGGAGGTTGTGGGCGCCGGACAGTATGGAGATCCCGATCACGTGCGCGTCCTCGTCGACGGCGGCACGGGCGATCTGCTGCGGGGTCAACCGGATGCCCTGGTAGATGACCTCGAAGCCGACGTCTCGGGCTCGGATGGCGACCTGCTCGGCCGCGTTGGAGTGTCCATCCAGGCCCGGCTTCGCGACGAGCATCCGGAGCTTCGCCACCCCCGCGCGCTCCCGAGCGGCCTTCACGCGGGCCCGGACCTCTTCGACGACGTTCGTGTCACCGGCGGAGGTGTGAGCCCCGATCCCGGTGGGGGGCCGGTACTCCCCGAACACGTCGCGGAGAGCATCGGACCATTCGCCGGTCGTCACGCCGGCATGCGCGGCGGCGATCGACGCGGGAAGGATGTTCTGGTCGGTAGTTGCGACCCGCTTCAGCTCGTCCAACGCGACGGTCACCGCGGCGCGGTCACGCTCCCTCCGCCACCTGTTCAGGGTGTCGATCTGGCCGGCTTCGGCAGCAGGGTCGATCTTCTCGAACGCCAACTCGTCCAGGCCCGCCACGAGCGGCGATGGCTCGGTTCCTTCGTAACGGTTGAGGCCCACGACGGTCTTGGCGCCCGACTCGATCGCACGCCTGCGCTCCGCGTGCGCCGCGACGAGCTTCTGCTTCATGTAGCCGAGCGCGTCCACCGATCCACCCATCTCCAGGACGCGATCTAGTTCGGCCCACGCGGCATCGGCGATCTCGGCGGTCTTCGATTCGATCACCATAGAGCCCTCGAAGATGTCGTCGTATTCCAGCAGATCCGTCTCCAACGCCAGGATCTGCTGCGCGCGCAGCGACCATTGCTGGTCCCATGCACGCGGGAGGCCCATGGCCTCGTTCCAAGCAGGCAGTTGGACCGCGCGCGCACGTGCGTCCTTGGATTGAGTCACCGCGAGCATCTCCAGCAGGATCCGGTACACGTTGTTCTCCGGCTGCGCGGCGGTGAGGCCGAGGGAGTTCACCTGCACGCCGTAGCGAAAACGGCGGAACTTCTCTTCGTCGACGCCGTAACGCTCGCCGACGAGTCGACCCCACAACCGGTTGAAGGCCCGCATCTTGCAGGTCTCTTCGATGTAACGGATGCCGGCGTTCACGAAGAAAGAGATCCGTCCGACGAGCCGCGGGAAGTCGCCGTCCGACACGCGACCGGTCGCCTTCACCGCATCCAGCACGGTCACCGCGTTCGCCAGTGCGTAGGCGACCTCGAGGACCGGGCCGGCGCCGGCCTCCTGGAGGTGGTACGAGCACACGTTGATCGGATTCCACTTCGGAGCCTCGTGCAGCGTCCAGGTGATGAGGTCGGCCGTCAGCCGGATCGAAGCCTCCGGCGGGAATATGTACGTGCCGCGAGAGAGATACTCCTTCAGGATGTCGTTCTGGGTCGTGCCGGCCAGCGCCGCGCGGCTCGCGCCCTGATCGTCGGCCGCCGCGGCGTAGAGCGCCAGCAGCCATACGGCCGTCGCATTGATGGTCATCGAGGTGTTCATCTCGCCGAGAGGGATGCCGTCGAACACGCCTCGCATGTCGCCGAGATGGCCGATGGGGACGCCGACCTTGCCGACCTCACCTCGAGCCATCTCGTGGTCCGAGTCGTACCCGGTTTGGGTCGGGAGGTCGAAGGCAACCGAAAGACCCGTCTGTCCCTTCGCGAGGTTCGCCTTGAACCGGGCGTTCGTTGCTTCGGGCGTCGCGTATCCCGCGTAGGTCCGGAAGATCCAGGGCTTGTCGCGCTCGGGGATGCTCATAGCGGCACAATCGTAGTCGTCATGCGCTGCGTTTAGGCTCGCTGCCGTCGACCGAACAAGGAGCGGATGTGGCAGAGATCAAAACCGTGGGCGTCGTCGGGTGCGGGACAATGGGTTCCGGCATCTGCGAGATCGTCGCCCGGGGTGGCTACGACGTCGTCTTCCAGGAGACCACCGACGAGACCGTCCAGGCGGGCCTGGAACGGATCCAGCGGAGCCTGGACAGGGGCGTCCGCCGGGACAAGATCACTCGTGAGGCGGCCGACGAGGTTCTAGCGCGCATCTCGGGCACGACGGATCCGGCCACCCTGGCTCAGTGTCAGCTCGTGTTCGAAGCGGTGCCGGAGAGCCTCGAGCTCAAGAAGCAGGTCTTCATGCGCCTGGATGAGATCCTCCCCGAAACGACCATCCTTGCCACCAACACGTCTTCACTGCCGGTCATCGACATGGCGGTCGCCACCAAACGCCCGGCGAATGTGATCGGGTTCCACTTCTTCAATCCCGCGCAAGTCATGAAGCTCGTCGAGCTCGTTCACACGGTCGCGACCGAGCAGGAGGTCATCGACACGACGCGCGCCTTCGCCGAGGGCCTCGGAAAGAGTCCCGTACTGGCGCGCGATCGTGCCGGCTTCATCGCCAACCTGCTGCTGTTCCCGTACCTCAACTCTGCCGTAAGGATGTTCGAGCAAGGCTTTGCTTCGCGCGAAGACATCGACGCGGCCATGCAGCTCGGTTGCGCCCATCCCATGGGCCCACTCGCGCTGCTGGATCTGATAGGTCTCGATTCCGCCTACGAGATCTGCGAGGCATTGTGGCGACAGTTCCGGGACGCGACGGATGCTCCCGCGCCTTTGCTCAAGCAGTACCTGGTCGCCGGCTATCTGGGCCGCAAGACGGGACGCGGCTTCTACCGCTACGAATCGCCCGAATCGAGCAACATCGTCGACTCGAGCGAGTCCCATGACGACGATGCCTCATCCAACATCGCGACCGTGGGCATCGTCGGCACCGGGCTCATGGCCGCCGGCATCGCAGAGGTCGTCGCCAAGGCCGGCGGGGAGGTCGTCGTGCGCGGCCGCAGCGAGGCATCGATCAAGAGGGCTAAGGGCGCGGTTCGGAAGAGCCTCGACAAGGCGGTCTCGCGCGGCAAGCTCGAGCGTGCGGAGGCGGACGGGGTACTGGGTCGCGTCACGACCAGCCTCGAGTTCTCCGACCTGGCCGAGTGTGACCTGGTCGTGGAGGCGGTGGCCGAGGATCTGGAGACGAAGCTGGGCGTGTTCGAGGAGCTCGACCGTTCCGTGAAGCCGGACGCGGTCCTGGCGACGACGACCTCGTCGTTGCCGGTGGTCGATATGGCCGCCGTCACGGACCGGCCCGACCGCGTGCTGGGGTTGCACTTCTTCAATCCGGCCCCCGTGATGAAGCTCGTCGAGATCGTCCGCACCGTAGCGACCTCCAACGAGGCGGAGAAGCGCTCGATCGCCTGGGCGCGTGAGATCGGCAAACACCCGGTCCGGTGCCGCGACCGCGCCGGCTTCATCGTCAACATGCTGCTGTTCCCATACCTGAACGACGCCGTGCGCATGCACGAGCAGGGTTACAGCAAGCCGGAGGACATCGACACGGCCATGAAGCTGGGCTGTGGCCACCCGATGGGTCCGTTCGAGCTCATGGACATCGTCGGACTCGACGTCACGTACGCCATCCTCAGCTCGCTCCACGAAGAGTTCCGCGAGCCTCGCCACGCACCGGCCCCGCTGCTCGAGCACATGGTGCGAGCCGGCTACCTGGGACGCAAGACCGGCCGCGGCTTCTACGACTACAGCACCTAGCGGCTCCGGGCCCGGCTACCGCTCCCGCGGCCGACCGGGCGTCCTTACTCGCCGCCTCCGGCCGCGCTGCGCACGCCCTCGGCTCTTCGCGAGCACTCGCTGCGCTCGTTAGGGCTCAGACTCGACGGACGCGCCGCCCGGCCGCTCCGCTATCGGTCGCGGGGACGCATGATCGCCTCCCGAGCCCCCGAGCGGCGGCGGTTCTCGTCCGGGGGACCTCGGGAGGGGCGCCGCCGCGGGCCGCGCCCCGGACGGAGCGAAGTTCCGCACGGCGAAGCCGTGCGGCACGTGGCGTGTCCAACCGGGCGAGGATCGTCGCCGCGGGAGAGCCAGGCCGCGTTCTCGCTCTGCGCGACTCGCGACGGATCGTCACCTCGTCGGGCTTTCTGCCTGGTTCCTAAAGGGCCTCTGCCCTAGGGTCGATTCCGAGATGGTGAAGCGGGCGATGATCACCCTTGCGTTGCTCGTCGCCCTGATGGCCGGCGTGATCGTTCCGCCGGCGGGGGTCGGCGCCGCTGCGCGCGTCCGGAGGCGGACGATCGCCCCGGGCGTCGTCTACAAGCGCATGATCTTCAGACGCCCGGCTCAGCGTGTGCACGTCGTGTCGATCAAGCCCGGCGCCCGCTCCACGCTCGATACCGTTCTCGCAGCCAACTCCCTGCCGGGGTTCGAGCGCACATCCTCGATGGCGAAGCGATCCAGGGCTCTGGTCGCGATCAACGCCGACTACGCGCGCCCGTCGGGCCGTCCGGTGCATCTGTTCGCGCGCGATGGCAGTCTCCTTCAGACCGCGCTGGTGTACGGACGGAACTTCGCCATCAACCGGACCGAGACGCAGACGTACTTCGGTCACCCCAAGCCGAGGATCTACGCGAGCGAGATCGACGACCTGATCGAACACAGGATCGATCGGATCAACAACCGCCACCCCGGCTACCGTCAACTGGCTCTGTACTCGCCCGAATCGAAAGGCGTTGCCAGTGTCCCGGAGGACGCATGTTCCGCACGCATGTATCCGACGGGTCCGACCAGTCTCAGCTCGGACGGCGTCCCCGGAAGGCAGTACGAGGTCGGAACCGTGTTCTGTCGCAGGAGACGTATGGCGCGCATGGACGGAACGATCCTGTCCGCGCAGATGAACGGTAGTCGCGCCGGTGAGTTCGCCGTCCCCGGCTTCGCGAGGGGCGACCGCGTCACGGTCGGATGGACCCTCGGGTGGCCGAACGTGACCGATACGGTCGGTGGGAATCCGATCTTGGTACGGGAAGGCAAGATCGTGTGGAGCGACGTGCAGGGACGTCACCCGTTCTTCGCACGCAATCCACGGACGGGCATCGGCGTTACGAAGTCGGGCAAGGTGCTCCTCGTCGTCGTCGACGGGCGGCGCAGGAAGGCCAAGGGGATGACCCTCGCCCGGTTCGCTCGGCTCTTCCGCGATCTCGGAGCCACGTGGGCACTGAACCTCGACGGCGGTGGCTCCAGCACGATGGTCATCAGGGGCGAGGTAAAGAACCGGCCGTCCGACGGGCGCGAACGGGGGGTTTCCTCGGCCCTCGTCCTGCTGGCGGGACCGGACCCCGGTGAGGGCGAGACCCAGGCGCCGGTGCCGATGACCACCGCCGACGGGGGCGGCGAAGCGGCCCTGGCCGACCCGGCATCTACGGGCGGACTGGTGTCGGTGGCGGTAGAGGGGGGCGCCGCCGCATCACCCCTCGTGAGGCGCTTGGCCCGGCGCTTCGACACCCGCCGGCGCTGACTACTTCGTGTCGCCCCGGCCCCCGCGTCCGGGATACTCACGGCCCCCGAACGGGAATCGCGTGGACAGTCTCCAGGCATCCTCGTTGCTGAAGCGATCGCGATAGTCGAGCATCCCGAGTCGACGGCCCTGAGCTCGAGCCGCCCGCTTCCACACCGAGGGGGCGGCGATCTCCCGGTCGCGTTCGATCATGTCCTCCAGGGCCGCCCTGATCGCGCGCTCCTCCTCCTTGGTGGGAGAGCCCTCAACCGACACCAGCTCCAGGTGCGGCTTGTGATGACGCCGGCTCACAGCGCGATGTTCCCGTGCTTGCGCTGCGGGATCGTCTCTCGCTTGGACCGCAACATGTCCAACGATCGGGCCAGATAGCGGCGCGTCTCCTGCGGCTCGATCACGTCGTCCACGTACCCGCGCTCCGCCGCGATGTAGGGGTTGGAGAACCTCCGTTCGTAGTCGTGGATCAACTCGTTGCGCTTCTTTTCGGGAACGCCGGCACCGGCGATCTCCTTGCGATGGATGACGTTGACGGCGCCCTCGGCTCCCATCACGGCGATCTCGGCGGAGGGCCACGCGAAGGAGACATCGGCGCGGATGTGCTTGGAATTCATCACCACGTACGCGCCGCCGTAGGCCTTACGGGTGATCACGGTCATGCGAGGGACCGTGGCTTCGCTGAACGCGTAGAGCAGCTTGGATCCGTGGCGGATGATGCCACCGTACTCCTGCTCGGTCCCCGGTAGGAATCCGGGCACGTCGACGAAGGTAACCAACGGGATGTTGAACGCGTCGCAGAAACGCACGAATCGCGCTGCCTTGGTGGAGGATGCGATGTCCAGCGTCCCCGCCAGCACCTGCGGCTGGTTGGCTACGACCCCCACCGGATGCCCCGCGAGGCGCGAGAAACCGATGAGGATGTTCTGGGCCCAGTGCGGGTGCACCTCGAAGAACTCGCCGTCGTCGAACACCGAAGCGATGATCTGTTTCATGTCGTACGGCTTGTTCGGAGAGTCGGGCATCAGGTCCAAGACCTCGGAGCAGTCGCGCATCGGGTCGTCTGAGGGTGGGAAGTATGGAGGCGATTCGAAGTTGTTCGAGGGCAGGAACGACATCAGGTAGCGCACCTGGTTCAGACAGTCTTCATCGTCGGCCGCGACGAAGTGGGCGATGCCCGATTTCGAGGCATGAGACATCGCGCCTCCGAGTTCCTCCTGCGAAACGGTCTCTCCGGTTACGGCCTTGATCACGTCGGGACCCGTGATGAACATGTGTGACGTCTCGCGGACCATGAAGATGAAGTCGGTTATCGCGGGGGAGTAGACCGCGCCCCCCGCGCACGGGCCCATGATCGCGGAGATCTGTGGGATCACGCCGGAACTACGTACGTTGCGATCGAAGATGTATCCGTAACCGGCAAGGGATGCCGCGCCCTCCTGGATGCGCGCTCCACCCGAGTCGTTGAGACCTATGACGGGTGCCCCCGTCTCCAGCGCAAGATCCATGATCTTGCAGATCTTCTCGCCCATGACCTCTCCGAGCGATCCGCCGAACACGGTGAAGTCCTGGGCGAACACGAACACCTTCCGACCGTCGATCGTGCCCCAGCCGGTGACGACGGCGTCGCTGTAAGGACGCTTGTCCTCGATGCCGAAACCGTGCGAGCGGTGTCGCACCAGTGCGTCGGTCTCCACGAAGGAGTCCGGATCCAGGAGCTTCGCTATCCGCTCCCGCGCCGTCAACTTCCCACGATCGTGCTGTTTGGCGATGGCCTGCTCGCCGCCGGCCACTCGAGCCCGAGCCTTGAGGTCCCGGAGCTCCCGGGCTCCTTCCTCTACGGATCGGGCGGCTGCCGAGACGTGGTCTTCGGCCGCGGCGACGCCTTCTTCGCCGGCTGCGTCTGCGCTGGTCATGGGGCGGATATTACGGCCCCTGTGCACGTGCACAAAAAACGGCGAAAACGGACTTTAGAGGGCAGGTGAGCCCTCCGGTCGGGGCGAACCCAGGGGTATGAGGCTCAAGAGCAGGGTGATCCGGCTGGAGCGCGAGGGCGACTCCGAGGCGTCCCACGATCTGGCGGTCACGACGCACCGGTTCTCGAAGCGGGCTCAGGCCGTAGTCGACGACAAGCTGACGCTCTCCGCGACGCTGATGCGCGCCGGCGAGGTCGACGAGGCCCGTCGACTCCTGGCCGAAGCCGAACGGGATCTACGTTCCGAAGAGGCCGCGCTCCTACGAAAGGTCGAGGAGCTCGCCGGCAATCGCGCGATGCACCGTCCTCGTGTCGTGGTTCTCGAGCGCCATCGGATGTCCCGTTCGAGCCTGATGCGAACGCTTGCCGTGACGATCGCCGGCTCCGTGGTCGTGGCCCTGGCGATGATGGGCGGTGCGGTGATCGGTCTCTTCGAGCAACGCCCCCGTACCGGCCGCGTCGAAGTCGATCGGACAATCGATGTCCAGCCTGGCTCTTCGACCAGAGCTCCAGACACCGCCGGCGCCTCGCGCGGGGTGGCCGTGCGCATCAACGGCGTGCGGGTCCTGCTAACGCGTTGGGAATGGCGGGCGCTCAAGCGCGCACAGCGCAGCGGAGACGATCAAGCGGTGAGCGACCTCTTGGAAGTGATCGCACCCGAGCTGAGCGCAAGTGCGCCGGAAGCGGTCGTGGAGATCATCGGCAGGATCGGCGAAGCGACCGGGGGAGCCGGGTCCGACGGTTCGGGCTCGGGTACGGGATCGCCATCCGGGGGGTCGTCGGGCTCCGACGAGACCACCTCGAGCGGTTCGGGCTCGTCCAGCGGTGGATCCGGAGACAGCTCGGGTGGATCCGGCGGTTCCGATAACGACACGACCGGTTCGTCGAAGGGGACCGGCACGGCCGAAGACGGCGGATCGGGTGGCGAGAGCGAGCCCGGCACCTCCACGGGGACGGCGGGAACCGGGGGGATCATCGATGCCGGCGCCGGGCCGGCGACGGGGGCTCAAACGACCAGCCTTAGCGTTCTCGGCTAGATCCTTCGGAACTCACTCTCTCCGTCTTCAAGGGTCCCGATCAGCCCCGCCGGCTCGATCCTCACGACCCCGTCCTCGTCGCTGACCGTGCCGATGCGTTCGCAGTGATATCCCAGCGAATCGATCCGCAGGCGAGCCTCTTCCGCCGAAGTGCCGGGGACCACGACGACGAAACCGATCCCCATGTTGAACACCCGGTACATCTCGGGGGTATCCACGGATCCGGCCTCCTGGATGAGCGAGAAGATGGCAGGCACGTCGGGCAGCGACTCGATCTGGTAGCCGACCGGCGCCTCAAGGCGGCAGAGGTTCGCGAAGCCGTCGCCCGTGATATGGACCATCCCCTTCGTCGGAACGCCGGCAGACCACAGGGCGAGGGCGGCGCGCACGTAGATCTCGGTGGGGCGAAGTAACTCTTCACCCAGGGTTCGTCCCAGTCGAGGCACCCGATCGTTCAGCCCGTACTTGCCGCTCTTCAACAGGGCATGGCGCGCCAGCGTCAGACCGTTCGAATGGATGCCGGAGGACCGGATGCCGAGGATCGCGTCCCCCGGCTCGACCTCGCGACCCAGGATCATGCGGTCCGGGTGCACCGTTCCTATGCACGTGCCCACCAGGTCGAAGGCGGTCTCGTCGCCGGCCACCTTGCCGTCGGATCCGATAACTTCCGGGAGTTGCGCCGTTTCCCCGCCCGGGATCGCCATCCCGGCTTCCTTCGCCGCTCCCGCAAGGCCCTGGACGATCTCACCCGCCCGTCGGGCATCGAGCGTGTGGACGCCGAGGTAGTCGACCATCGCGAACGGTCTGGCGCCGACGCAGATTACGTCGTTGGCGTTCATGGCGACGCAGTCGTAGCCGATCGTGTCGTAGCGATCGAGTGCCGATGCGATCAGCGTCTTGGAACCCACCCCGTCGGTGCAGATCGCGATGGCAAGCTCGTCGGTGAGCTTCAGGACGCTCGCGTAGTGCCCGAACCCCGTTATCACTCGAGCGTTCTCGGGATGGTCGAAGGTCGCGGTCAGGTAGCGCTGAACCGCGGAGAGCGCGTCGCGCTGCCCACCGACGCCGGCCTGTTCGTAGGTACCCACGTCTCGACGCTACCAGCGGTGGACGATCAGCCGACGGGTTCGACGGGTTGCTCGGTTTCAGCCCCGGGGCGGGGCACCTCCCCGACCGGGACGTCCTCCCGGCGCAGCTTCAGCGCGGCGAGCAGGGCTACCGTCGCCGGGATCGCGCCGACGAGGTATCCGACGCCGAAACCGGCCCCCGCAGAGACGGCTCCCATCGCGCTGGGGGCCACCATGTATCCGAGGTCGCCGGCCATCTGGTTGACGCTCACCGCCGTGCCCGAGCCGCCCTTCGGGATCGCGTCCGCGAGCAAGCCACCGGCCGCCGTGCTGCCGGCGGCCACTCCGGCCCCCATCGCCAGCATCAACACGTAATAGCCCCACCAGAGGTCGGGCTGCACCTGTCCGATCAGAGCCGTCGCAACCACGCTGATCGTCAGCGCCGGCACCAGTACCGCCTTCCGCCCGAAGCGGTCGGCCGCCGGCCCTGCGACGAGAAGCACGACGATGATCTCGCCGACGGCCAACAGCGTCACGGCGTAGCCGATCTGCGCGGGCGTGAAGCCCAGCTGGTTCTTCGCGAAGAGAGCTCCCATGAACTGTGCCGGGCCCGACAACGTCCACCATCCCGCGAGCGTCACCAGCAACGCGACGACGTATCGCGTGTCGCGGAACAGGGGGACCGCGGCACGCAGCGCCTCGACCGGCGACCGCTTCCGCTCGTCCGTCTCACGCACGCCCCTGCCGGCCATGGCCAGCCACGCGACCGCCGCCGCCACGAGCAGCCCGGTCGCATAGATGTGGAAGGGAGCTCGGATGCCGAGGTACTCGCCCAGTACGCCGCCGAGCGCCGGTCCGATGCCGATCCCGACCAGGAAGGAAGTCCTCCAGATGCCCGTGGCGCGGCCCATGGCTGCGGGCGGCACGACCTTGAGGACCCGGTTCATCAGGCCTGCGATGAACAGCGCGGACCCGACGCCTCCGAAGCCCCGTGCAAACACGAGTTGGGCGAAGTTCTGCGAGAAGCCGGCCGCGTAGGACGACGCGGCCACTATCAGGATGCCGGTGACGGTCGAGGCACGCTCGCCGAACCGGTCGACCGCCAGGCCGCTGGCCAGTCCGAACGAGAAGCGCGTGAGTCCGAAGACGAACTGGACGAGGCCGAGCAGAGCCAAACCGACGTTGAACGACTCGGCGAACAACGGCAGTACCGGTACGACGAGACCGAACCCGAGCGCGACGACGAAGCCGATCGGCAGGAGGTTCCGGAACTCCCGGATGTGTATCGGGTTGGGAGCTTGGGTCATGCGTGTCGCGGGGCCTGGATCAATTCGACCAGCAGGCCTCGGTTCCCCTCCGGGTGCACGAACGCAACCATGTGTCCGCGGCCGCCCGGTCGCGGTTCCTCATCGATCAACCGGACGCCCTTCTCCTTCAGGTCGGCGAGCGTCGCCTCGAGGTCGTCCACCTCGTACGCGATGTGATGCAGGCCTTCGCCCCGTCGCTCGAGGAACTTCCCGACGGTGGTTTCGGGCCCCGTCGAGCCGAGCAACTGCAGGTACGAATCGCCGAGCGGCAGCATCGCCTCTTCCACGCCCTGGTCTTCGACGCGCTCCCGGTGATCCGGTTCGAGACCCCAGACGTCTCGATAATGATTCAGCGCATCGTCAAGATCGGAGACCGCGATCGCGACGTGTTCGATCTTCTTCAACATCGCGGCATCCTACGAGCTACAGGTTCTCGAACGATCCCCCGCGCCCCTTGCCGGACACGAACCCCTCCGCGCCCGTAGCGCCCTCGCCCGAGGACAGCGCCTCCACCCCGAGGCGATGTTCGTTCAGCAGCGCCGCCTGAAGGTCGAGCGACCATCCCGCGATCGCGGAGACGCGATCGTGACGCAACGTCGTCTGGGGGAACCGCGCGATCTCCCGGCCGAGCGCGACGGCCGTCTCGAGGGCCTTGCCCGGCTCGCACAGACGGTTCACGAGGCCCATCTGGAGCGCTTCTTCGGCAGCCACCGATCGCCCCGTCAGTATCAGGTCGAGGGCGCGGCCGTGACCGATGAGTCGCGGCAGGCGAACCGTCCCACCGTCGATCAACGGCACACCCCATCGCCGGTTGAACACGCCGAGGGTGGCGTCGGCGGCGGCGACTCGGAGATCGCACCACAACGCGAGCTCCAGGCCTCCCGCTACCGCGTAGCCCTCGATCGCCGCGATGACGGGCTTGGAGGGTTCCTTGCGGGTCGGGCCCATCGGGCCGTGGATGCCGCTGCCGAGACGCACCGTCAGGATCTCGTCACCGGCGGCGACGGCCTTCAGATCCGCTCCGGCGCAGAAGGTTCCACCGCCGCCCGTCAGCACCGCCACGGACGCGTCGACGTCCTCGTCGAATGCCGTGAACGCCTCGTCCAGCGCCTCGGCCGTGGCCCCGTCGACGGCATTGCGGACCTCCGCACGATCGATCGTGACGATCGTGATCGGGCCGCTGCGTTCCACCAGGACCGAGCTCATCCCGGCGACTCTAGAATGGATGCATCAATCGTTGAAAGGAGCCTCCCCATGATCAGCACCGTGATCGCCTCCGGAGCCAGGACCGCCATCGGCAAGTTCGGGGGCGCCGTCTCCGGGGTGCCCGCCGTCGAGCTGGGGGCCACGGCCATCAAGGCGGCGGTCGAGCGGGCCGGGCTCTCGGGCGAGCAGGTGGACTACGTGATCATGGGTCAGGTCCTCCAGGCGGGGACCGGGCAGATAACCGCCCGTCAGGCATCGGTGCGCGCCGGCATCCCGACCAGCGTTCCCGCGATCACGATCAACAAGGTCTGTCTCTCGGGGCTGAACGCGATCGCCATCGCCGACCAGATGATCCGGGCGGGTGAGGCGTCCGTCGTGGTGGCCGGGGGGATGGAGTCGATGGACATGGCTCCCTACCTGTTGCCGAAGGCGCGCTACGGGTTCCGGATGGGCGACGGAAAGGTCATCGACTCGATGATCTACGACGGTCTCTGGGACGCCTTCAACCACAAGCACATGGGCGACCAGTCCGACGAGGTGAACACCGAGTTCAAGATCCTGCGCGAGGACCAGGACCGCTGGGCGGCTCGGTCGCACGAGCGGGCCCTGGCGGCGATCCAGGAAGGCCGCTTCAAGGACGAGATCGTCCCCATGGAGATCCCGCAGCGGAAGGGCGACCCCGTCGTCTTCGACACCGACGAGGGCGTGCGTCCCGGCACGACGGTCGAGTCGTTGTCCAAGCTGAAGCCGGCTTTCCAGGCCGAAGGCACGATCACGGCGGGCAACGCGTCGCAGATCTCGAACGGCGGTGCTGCCGTCGTGGTGATGAGCGCGGAACGCGCCGAGGAGCTCCGGGTCACGCCGTTCGCTCAGATCCTGGCGCACGGGATGTCGGCCGAGGAGCCTCCGTACCTGCACACGGTCCCCGCGCTGGCGATCCAGTCGGCTCTCAAGAAGGCCGGTCTCTCTGCGAACGACATCGATCTGATCGAGATCAACGAGGCCTTCGCCTCGGTGGCGCTGCACTCCATCGGCATGCTCTACAACGGCAACGAAGAGGCCGAGGAGAAGGTCAACGTCAACGGCGGCGCGGTCGCGCTGGGTCACCCGATCGGCTGCACCGGGGCACGCCTCACCGTGACCCTCCTCCACGAGCTCAAGCGCCGCGGCGGGGGCGTGGGCGCGGCGGCCCTGTGCGGCGGCGGGGGCCAGGGCGACGCGATCCTCTTCAGGGTGTAAGCGCGACAAGTCCCGGAACCCTCGAGCCGTGGGCTTTGATCTTCCGCCGCTATGCGGAGGGCATGCGCCAAAGCTCTTTAGGATCCCTGGTCGAACCGAGCGCTACTCGAACTTCTTGAAGAGCTCGATCTCGTCCTTGTGGCTGGCTCGTAGCTCGGGGTCGGAGACGCCGAGGCCCTCCTCGGGGGCCATGACGAGGACGCCCAGCTTGCCGGTGTGCAGGTTCTGGTGCACCTGGTACGCGGCCTCGCCGACCTCGGCCAGGGGGTAGGTCTTCGACAGGATCGGGTGGATCATCCCCAGGTACGCGAGCCGG
The DNA here is from genome assembly GCA_009380005.1 of Actinomycetota bacterium. Lineage (GTDB taxonomy): Bacteria > Actinomycetota > CADDZG01 > CADDZG01 > WHSQ01 > WHSQ01. The sequence continues at coordinate 82,857 of WHSQ01000003.1, forward strand.
TTGGCTTCCCATGCCTCCTTGTAGTTGGCGAAGTGCGAGCCGATGATCTTCTTGACGTTCATCCACAGGTAGCGGTTGTCGTACTCGTGCATGAATCCCGACGTCGACGCGCAGGTGACGATCGTTCCGCCCTTCTTGGCGACGAAGACGCTGGCGCCGAACGTCTGTCGTCCGGGGTGCTCGAAGACGATGTCGGGATCGTCTCCCGCGAGCTCACGGATCTTCTTGCCCAAGCGACGCCATTCCTTCGGGTTCTGTTGATCGCCATCCCAGAACCTGTAGTCCTCGGCCTTGCGATCGATCACGTGCTCGACGCCGGCGGCGTTGAGGATGTCGACCTTGTCCGGGGATGACACGACGCCCACCGGGATGCCGCCGCCGCTGAGCACGTACTGCGCGGCGAAACCGCCCAGGCCCCCGGTCGCGCCCCAGATGAGGACCACGTCCCCCTGTTTCATATCGGCCCCGTTCGGTGACACCAGCATCCGGTACGAGGTCGACGACACCAGCCCCAGGCACGCGGCCTCTTCCCACGTCAGGTGTCTCGGCTTGGGCATCAGCTGGTTCGCCTTGACCATCGTGATGTCTGCGAACGCACCGAAGTTCGACTCGAACCCCCAGATGCGTTGCGAGGGATCGATCATGGAATCGTCGTGACCCTCGGGCGCCTCCATGTCCACGTAGTTGCAGTGGACGGTGACCTCGTCGCCCGGCTTCCAGCGCGTTACCCCCGCGCCGATCTCCAGCACCACTCCGGAGGCGTCCGAACCGATGATGTGATAGTCGAGGTCGTGCCTCTTGCCGAGCTCCGACTCCTTCCCGAGCCGCTCCAGGAAGGCGAACGTCGGCAATGGTTCGAAGATCGACGTCCACACGGTGTTGTAGTTGATGGCCGAGGCCATGACGGCCATCCGCACCTCGTTGGGCCCCAGCGGGGGAGTGGGAACCTCTTCGACGTGGATCGACTTCCGGGGGTCCTTGGCCTTCGAGTCCATGCCCTCGAACATGTCCTGCTCTTCCTTGCGCACGAAACCGGCCCGGACGCTCTCGGGGATGCCGATGCCCGCCAGCTCGGCTCGAGCGCCATCTAGGATCGCCCGCCGGATGTGATCGGTGGAGCCCACTTCTCATCCCTCCTGGGGGTTCGCCGCCAGCCGGGGGAGCCTACCCAAGCCCCGCCGAGTGCAACAAAACCTGCGCCCCCCGCTGCGCATGCGGTACTCGGCCACGTGGGGCCCGGCCCTCCCCGCCGAGTGCAACAAAACCTGCGCCCCGCGCAACGCATGTGGTACTCGGCCCCGCGGGACTCGGCCCCCAGGGGCGGAGCGGCCGGTACCATCGGAGCGATGAGCGGACTCAGCTTCGAACTCAGCGACGAGCAGGACGCCTTCCGGCGGTCCGTGCGGGAGCTCGTCGAGGACAAGATCGCCCCGCGCGCGGCCGAGATCGACGAGACGGACGAGTATCCGTGGGACATCGACGAGGTCATGGTGAAGAACGGGTTCACCGGGGTGTCTTACCCGGAGGAGTACGGCGGCGCGGGCGGAGGCGCCGTCGAGATGTGCCTCCTGACCGAGGAGATCTCCCGGTGGTCTGCGGGGGTGGCCTTGATCCTGGCGGTCAACAAGCTGGGCGCCATCCCCGTCCTTCTGGCCGGCACGGAAGAGCAGAAGCGCCGCGTCAGCGAGGGGATCACCAACGGCACGCACCGGATGTCCTATTGCCTGACGGAGCCCGGGTCGGGCTCCGACGCTGCCGCCATGCGCAGCCGGGCGGTCAATGACGGCGACGGCTGGGTGTTGAACGGCTCGAAGCGATTCATCACCAACGCCGGAGCATCCGATCTCTACACGTACTTCGCGGTTACCGATCCCGATGCGCCCAAAGGCAAGAACATCACCTGCTTCCTGGTCGAGAAGGAGATGGAGGGGTTCTCCCTCGGCCGCAAGGAAGACAAGATGGGCATCCGCGGATCGCCAACCCGCGAGGTCATCCTCGACAACGTGCGAGTTTCGGAAGCCAACGTGATCGGCGAGGTCAACAAGGGTTTCCAGGTCGCGATGCGCACGCTCGACTTCTCCCGTCCGACGGTCGCGGCGCAGGCCCTTGGGATCGCGCAGGGTGCCTTCGATCTCGCCGTCGCGTACTGCCGCGAGCGCCGGCAGTTCGACAAGCCCATCTCCGCGTTCCAGGGGATGCAGTTCATGTTCGCCGACATGGCCATGAGCATCGAGACCTCCCGCTTCGCGGTCTATAAGGCCGCCACCGCCATCGACGAGGATGCGCCGGATGTTTCTTACTGGGCCGCGATCGCGAAGGCATACGCGTCCGACACGGCGATGTCCGTGACCACGGATTGCGTGCAAGCTCTGGGGGGCTACGGCTACATCAAGGAGTACCCCGTCGAGCGCATGATGCGCGATGCGAAGATCACTCAGATCTACGAAGGCACGAACCAGATCCAGCGGGTCGTGATCGCCAGATCCATCTTCGGTAAGTAGGAGCTTTCGGGGAAGCAGGTTGCATGAGAACCTCTACCGATCTGCCGAGCCCTCCGATCGAAACACGCAAGGACGGTTCGGGAGGCGGCTCGGGCTGGGTCGAGCTGGTGACCGCCAAGGACGACATCGATGCTCACCTGGTGTCGGGCCTGCTCACGAGCGCCGGCATCGATTCGATGCACGTGCACGATGTCCGCTCGCCGGTATGGCTGTACGGCGGGGCCGATCCGTATTCGCCGGTGCGGGTCATGGTGCAACGGTTGTACGTCGACGACGCCCGCATCGTCCTCGCCGAGCAGGCCCTGGAAGCCCCCGCCTACCGGCCGAGGAGCCCCGATCCGATGCCGTCTCCCGCGAGCCGCAGCGCGCTGTGGCTGACGACAGCGATCACCGTCGGAGCGATCCTCGGCGGGCTGATACTCCTGCAGTTGACGCGGCCGATGATCCCCTGTCAACTCCCCGTCTTGTGCGGAGTCCCCGCGCAGGACTAACTCCGGCCCGTCAGCACCCGGCGGCCGTGGGCGGGGCCCGATCCTCGAGGATCAGCCGGTCCTGGTTCTGGCTCAGCGGAGCGGCTTCGGAGGCGGCTTCGGCATCCACGATCGTAATCTTGGGGCCGGGGTTGTAGGGGGAACCGTCCGGACGCAGCCACCCGGCCGAGCCTCGGTCCCCCAGGAACACCCTCCACCCATAGATGTGGACGAGGTCGTGGTGCACCTTGCACAGCAGCACCAGGTTGTCCAGATCGGTCGGTCCCTTCGGCCAGGGCACGATGTGATGGCCGTGCACGAACCGACGCTGAGCGCAGCCCGGGAACACGCATCCGCCGTCGCGCTTCCATAGCAATCGCCGCAGCCAGCGCGGGATCTGGTTCGTCGTCAACCCGACACCGATGGGCTTGAGTTCCCCGTCGTAGACGACCGTCTGCAGCCGTCCATCGCACACCAGCCGCTCCACGACCTCGCTGTGAAGGATGGGACCGTTCTCGACCTCGGCCCCGTTGATGCCTGCCAGCAGGTCCGCCAGTTGGGCGTGCACGACGACGGTGGCACGATCCGGATCCAGGTCCGATGCGATCCTGTGTGAAGCCATCGCGACCAAGGCATCCGCCCGCCGCTCGTCGATCGTGACCTCCCGCCCGTCGTCAGCTTCATCGTCGGGATGACCCGCCGTCTGGTTGGCCAACCGCTCGAGGGCCTTCACGAAGGTGACGCCCTCCGCCGCCGGCAACAGCGCCTCGATCCACAGCTTGTCGTCCACTGTCCACCAGTATTGGAGGAGACGTTCCCTATGAGCGACCTCGACCTTGCCGCGCGACTCCGCTTCGGCGCGTTCCGCCCGTCGGCGGACCGCACGCGGTGTGACTCGCGCCGCCCACTTGATGTGAGTGGACTCGTCCTTGAGGGTCACGAAGCGCGTCAATTCCACCGTCTTATCCAGGCATATCCTGCCCGACTCCAGAGCGGCCGCCGTCCGAGGCAGCTCTTCCAACCGGTGTGCGGTGCGCACCCACTGACTGGCGGTCCAGCGCGAGAGCCGGAAGTGGCCGGCCACCCACTCGGCCATGTCCCGGCAGCCGCTCGTTCGCCAGATCCCACGGGCGTCGAGCTCCCGGATGTCCTTCAGCATCGCCCGGCGGCTGGTGCCCACGGTCACGTGCATGGCGTCGAGGTGGTCGACGATCTGATCCACGTGCTTCAGGGATCGCTCCAAAAGTGCCTTTCGGGGCGATCTCAGGGGTTGCGGCCCCGATAAGCACGCTATCGAACATATGTTCGCCTGTCAACCCCCAAACCGGCGAGGGGGTCAGCCGTCGAGGGGGCGGGTCATGTCCTCCGGCTTCACCCAGCGGTCGAAGTCCTCGGCCGAGACGTAGCCCAGCTTGACCGCGGCCTCCTTGAGGCTCAGGTCCTCCCGGTGCGCGGTGAGGGCGACCTCGGACGCCTTCTCGTAGCCGATGTGAGGGTTCAACGCCGTCACCAACATCAGCGAGTTGTCGAGATGCTCCTCGATCACCCTGTGGTTGGGCTCGATCCCGACCGCGCAGTGGTCGTTGAAAGACCGGCACGCATCGGCGATCAAGGCGACCGACTCCAGCACGTTATGGAGCATCACGGGCTTGTAGACGTTGAGCTGGAACGCGCCCTGCGAGCCGGCGAAAGCAACGGTAGCGTCGTTGCCAAACACTTGCGCGCACACCATGGTCATCGCTTCCGACTGCGTCGGGTTCACCTTTCCCGGCATGATCGACGAGCCGGGCTCGTTCTCCGGGATGCTTATCTCGGCGATACCCGCGCGCGGCCCCATCGCGTAGTACCGGACATCGTTGGCGATCTTGTACAGAGCGATGGCCAGCGTCCGGAGTGCCGCGCTGACGTCGACCATCTCGTCGTGCGCGGACAGGGCGGCGAACTTGTTGTCGGCGGCGACGAACCTCTTGCCGGTGAGCTCCGACAGCTTCTCCGCCACGACGTCGCCGAAGCGCGGATGAGCGTTCAGGCCGGTACCGACGGCGGTCCCGCCGATCGCGAGGCTCGCCACGCCCGACATGGCACGGCGTACGCCTTCGACCGCGCGATCGAGTTGCGCGACCCATCCGGAGATCACCTGGCCCAGGGTCACCGGCGTCGCGTCCTGCAGGTGCGTTCGGCCCACCATCACGACGTCTGTGTACTCGCGCGCCTTGGCGTGCAGCGTGTCACGGAGCAGCTTCACGGCGGGTAGCAGCTCGTCGTCCAGTTGCTCGACCACGGCGATGTGCATCGCGGTAGGGAAGGTGTCGTTGGACGATTGCCCGCGGTTGACGTCGTCGTTGGGGTGCACGGGCGCCTTGGCGCCGACCTCTCCGCCGGCGAGTTGGATCGCCCGGTTGCCGATCACCTCATTGGCGTTCATGTTCGATTGGGTGCCGGAGCCCGTCTGCCACACGACCAACGGGAACTGGTCGTCCAGCTCCCCCGCGATGACCTCGTCGGCAGCCTTGGCGATGAGGTCGACCTTCTCGGCCGGAAGCTGCCCGAGCTCCCCGTTGGCGAGCGCTGCAGCCTTCTTCAGCAGGCCCAGAGCCCGGATCACGGGCCGCCCCCAAACGAAACGATTACGTCCTATGGGGAAGTTCTCGATGGAGCGCTGCGTCTGGGCCCCCCAGAGCACCTCTGCGGGGACCCGAACCTCTCCCAAGCTGTCCTTGTCCATGCGGAACCCGCCTTCTTCGGCCATGCCTCCATCATCTCGCATCCCACCGCGACCGCGGAGGTTCCGTGTGGTTCTCGTGCAAACTCTGCGCCGGCAGGCATTACGACCGATAATCCGGAACGATGCCCAACCCATTCAAGAAGAAGTCGAACCAGTTGGACCTCTCCAGCGTGATCCGGAGTGCGCGCAAGAAGGAGCATCATCTCTTCCGGCATCGGTGGGCCAAGGTGCTGGTCGCCACGATCGTGCTGGTCGGTGCCGCGGCCGGTTACGGGATCTGGTTCTTCTTCGACCTCCAGGGTGATGTCCAACGTCGGATCCCGTCGATCGAGGACGTCCCCGGGCGTGACGATAATCAGGGCAATTTCGTCGAGGGCCCCCACAACGTGCTGCTGGTCGGCTCGGACTCGCGCGCCGGCTTGACGAAGAAGGAGCAACGAGAGCTCGGTGCGAATCCGGTGAAAGGGCAGCGGGCCGATACGTTGATCCTGGCCCACGTCGATCCCCAGAGCGGCCGCATCACGATGGTGCAGTTCCCTCGCGATCTGTACGTGCCGATCCTCGATGAGGGTGAAGCTCGCATCAATTCCGCGCTCGACGATGGGCACGATCACCTCGTGCGGGCGGTTGCGAATCTGACCGGATTGAGCATCCATCACTACGTCCAGGTCAATATCGCTGGCTTCAAGGAAGTCGTGGATGCTCTCGGCGGCGTCGACATCTGTATCACCGAACCGATCCCCTTCGACGAACAGACCGGGATCGAGATCACCGCGGAGGAACTTGGGATGGTGCACTTCGACGGCGCGCTCGCCCTGCGTTTCGTGCGAACACGCAAGACTCTGGAGGAGGGTGACCTCGATCGCATCGCCAACCAACAACGATTCCTGGCGGCGGCACTGGACAAGGCCTTGAGCACGGGGACGCTCGTCAACATCGGCAAGCTGAACCGCCTGAAGAAGGCGGCCGGTCGCAACGTGGTGATCGACGACAAGACCGATCTGTTCGACCTGCGCGATCTGGCTCGGCAGTTCAGATCCTTCCACGCCGATACCTACGAGGCGTACACGGTTCCGAATCGTGGCCCCGGCATGGTGGGTGATGCGTCCGTCGTGCTGCCGGATGTGCCCGCGATGAAGGTGATGTTCGACGCCCTGAGAGAGAACCGCTCTCCCCAGGAGGCGGCAGGTGGACTCGATATCGATCCCTCGACGGTGCGCGTGGGCGTCTACAACGGGACGGGACGCGAGGGCGCCGCCACGAAGGCTTCGAGGGATCTCGTCGACGCCACCCGACGGGGCGCCAGCACGATCAAGCTGGTGGAGGTCGCCAATGCCGATTCATCCAATCTCAGGCGCACCGTCATCAGGTACTCGGGCGGCGCGAAGACCGAGGCCGAGTTCATCAGCAAGGCCATCCCCGGCGCGAGGGTCATGAAGAGGAGGACGCCCAAGAAGCTCGATGTCGAGGTCCTGGTCGGTCGCGTGTTCGAGACCCGACGACTGATCCAGATCAACCCCATCCCTCTCCCGGAGAAGAGTGAACCGCCCGCCGGATGTCGCTGAAGGCGCATGATGCGATCGGGGGAGGGAAAGAACGTCCCGGCATGCGACTGGATGGGATCCACCACATCACCGCCGTCTCCGCGGACGCTCAGCGAAACGTCGACTTCTATTGTGGCGTGCTCGGGCTGCGGCTGGTAAAGAAGACCGTCAACTTCGACGCTCCGCATGCGTACCACCTCTATTACGGTGACGACCTCGGGGACCCCGGCACGATCCTGACGTTCTTCGAGTTCAAAGGGATCGAGCGCGGACGGGCCGGCGCCGGGATGATCGACGAGCTCGCATGGAAGATCCCTCCCGGTTCGGGGCAATACTGGGTCGAACGATTGGAACGAGCAGGCTTGGTCATCAGCCATGAAGTAGGAAGCATCGAGTTCTACGATCCCGAAGGATTACGTCTGAGGATCGTCGAGACCGTGACGGCACACGAAGGTCGAGCTTCGTCGCACGGTGACGTGCCACACGAACATGCACTGAGAGGATTCGACGGAGTGAGGGCACTGGTGTCCGATCCTCGCAGGACGGGGGAGCTCTTGGAGGCGCTGGGGTTCCGGCGACCGGGCGACCCGTATGCCTACGCGGTGGACGGCCAGACGCTCTACGCGATGCGAGCGAGCGCGCAGGACGGCCTGCAGGGAGCGGGGACGGTCCACCACATCGCGTGGGTCTGCGAGCCCGAGGATCAGGAGAGGTGGCGCGAGGAGCTGATCCACGAGGGCATCGAAGTCACCCCCATCATCGACCGCACCTACTTTCGCTCGATCTACTTCCGCGAGCCGGGCGGCGTCCTGTTCGAGATCGCGACGAAGGGTCCGGGATTCACCGTCGATGAAGAGTCGGAAGAGTTGGGGAGCTCGTTGAAGTTGCCTCCCCAGCACGAGCCGTTGCGCCCCGCGCTTGAACGTGAGCTGACTCCGATCGCCGTACCTCGTCCGACGTGAGCGACGGGCTCGTCCATCGGGTGCGAGACTCCCGGGCCGAACCAGAAGGCGCCCTCGTCCTCCTTCACGGCCGGGGTGCGGACGAACACGATCTCTTCCCGCTGCTCGACCACCTCGACCCCGAGCGCCGGCTCCTCGGCGTCTGCCCGCGCGGCCCCCTCACGTTGCCCCCGGGTGGCGCTCACTGGTACGTCGTGAGACGCGTCGGCTTCCCCGATCCCGCGACGTTCTTCCCGGCGTTCGAGCGATTGAGCGGATGGTTGGACGCGTTCCTCGGCGACCGCGGGATCGAGCCGTCCCGTACGGTGATCGGCGGCTTCTCGCAGGGCGCGGTCATGAGCTACTCGCTGTCGCTCGCCGGCTCCCGGCCCCCACCCGCGGCGATCCTCGCGTTCAGCGGCTTCATGCCGAGCGTCGAAGAGTTCGAGCTCGATCTCACCGGTCGCAGCCAGATCCCGGTCGCCATCGGTCACGGCATCTACGATCCGGTGATCTCCGTCGAGTTCGCCCGCGATGCGCGGGCCCGGCTGGAGGAGGCGGGCTTCAAGATCGTGTACCAGGAATCGCCGATGGATCACACGATCGACCCCGGCTTCCTCGCTCGAGCCCGGACCCTTCTGGAGTCGGCGCTCTTCTAACCGGCACGACGCAACACCGAGAACAGCTCTTCGTACGAGGCTGCGACGGCCGCCGGAGAAGCCCACGACTCCACGAAGCGCCGGCCGGCGGTGCTCATCCGCTCGAGCTCCGCGGGCTCCTCGTGCAGTCTCTTGACCGCCTTGGCGAGAGCCTCGGCGTCCTCGGGGGGGAGGGCCAGACCGGCCCCCGCTCGCTCTACGAGCATCGCTATCTCGCTGCCCGGGTCCACGCTCGCGAGGATCGGTCGCCCCGCGGCCAGGATGGAGTAGGTCTTCGATGGGACGCTTGCCTGGGCCAACCCTCGCTTCAGAGGCACGAGATGGACGTCGGCCGCGGCCAGCAGCTCCGAGAGCCGTTCGGCCGGTTGCATGTCTACGAAGACGACGTTGGGCATCCCCCGCGCCCTCCTCTCGAGCTCGGCCCGCTGAGCGCCCTGGCCGTTGATCACGAAGGCGATGTCGGTTTCCTCGGCGAGCGCAGCGGCGGCATCCAGAACGGGAGCTAGCGCCTGCGACAATCCCACGTTGCCGGCGTACATCACGACGAACTTCCCACGGAGGCCATGGTCCTCGCGGTACGCGTTCTCCTTAGTCTCCGGGTGGATCGCCTCGGTATCGACGAAGTTCGGGATGACGTGCACGCGTTCGGGGGCCGAGAATTTCGACGCGAGATTGTCACGGAGATCGTCGGACAGAACGGTGACGGCGGCCGAACGCTCGTATACGAACCTCTCCATCCGACGCGCCAGTCTGATCAGGCGCGGGTTCCGCAGGTAGCCCAGCTCCACGGCGACGTCGGGGAAGACATCCTGGACGTTGAAGACGAGCGGAGCGCGCCGCCTGCGCGCCGCGGCGATGCCCGCTAGCCCCAGGGTAAGAGGGGGAGACATGGCGACGACGATGTCGGCGTGATCCCCGCGGGCCGCGTGGAAACCGGCGAGCGTGCTGAAGCTCGCGTAACCGATGGCCCGCTTCGAGACGTTGAGCTTGTCCGCGGTGGGGAACGGGTCGAGACGAGTGATCCGGCCCCAGGGCGCGTCCTCCACTCGGACCGTCCTGCCCGCGAACTCTCGATCGACGCGATGGTCTCGGTACCAGGGTAGAGCCGTGAACACTTCTATCCAGTGGCCCCGCCGCGCCAGCTCGTGGACCAGGCGCGTGGCAACGGCTCCCGTCGGAGCGACGTCGGGCTCGAAGTGGGGAGTGATGTAGACGATCCTCACAGCGTCGTCCCCAACGCATGCCGGTAGGCGTCTTCGAGGATGTCCGCAGAACGCGCCCAGGTGAAGACGCGGGCCCGCTCGAGCCCCGCCTTCGCGGATCGCTGACGGTGCTCTTCGTCATCCAACATCTCCCGCATCGCCACGTGCCATTCCTCCGCGTTGTCGGGAGAGATGAGGATCCCGGCATCGCGTACGACCTCGGGCAGTGCGGTCGCATCCGCCGCGATAACCGGACATGCACGTGCCATCGCCTCGAGCACCGGCGCGCCGAAACCTTCGAAGCGGGATGGGAAGGTCAGCGCAGCCGCTTCCTGATAGAGAGCGTCGAGGTCGTTCGAGGGCAGATAACCGAGCCGCTTGACGTTGGACCCCAATCCAAGTTTGCGGACCTCGGCAGCGATCTTCACCTCCATCGAGCCCTTCGCTCCGGTAAGCACGAGCAGCGCGTCCGGATGCGTTTCCACCAGGCGCGCGAAGGCCTCGATCAAGACGAGGTGGTTCTTGTGCGGATACGTGATGGCCGGATAGATGAAGAAGGGGCCATGGAGCTCGTACTTGGCGAGGAGATCGGGAGTCCCGGGTCTGGCGTCGCGCGGAGATATCCCGTGGGGGACGACGTGAACGATGGAGGGATCGAGATCCAGACGTTCGATCACGGTCCGGCGGGTGAACTCACTGGGCACGAATATGGAACGAGCTGCATCGGCCGACCGGGGCACCATGATCTTGAGGTAGTTGAGCTTCGTGCGGGTGAAGTACTCCGGGTAGTAGAGGTATTGGAGATCGTGGATCGTCAGCACCGGACGCGACGTGCGGATCATCGGGATCGTGCCTCCGGCGTGGTGCACTAGGTCGATGTTGCGGATCCGGCACTGCGCGGCGAGCCATGAGTTCTCGCCCGCGACGCGGAAGGATTTCAGCTGGCCGGTAACGGGAGCGATGGCCGTCTTGAACGTCTTCGCGAGGCCGGGATAGGTCTCGGCGAACTGCTGCAGGGCGAAGATCGTGTAGTCGAGCTCGCTCGCGCGCTCCGCCAGCCCGTTCAGCAGGCGGGTCAGGTAGGTCTCGGAGCCCCCGACCTTGCCGGGCACCATCCAGAGCAGGTTGATCCCTACCTTCTTCACGTGAGCTCCTCGTAGACCCGGATCAGGCCTCGAGCGGTGCGGTCCCACGTGAACCGCGCCGCCCGCTCGGGCCCGAGCTGCGCCGCTCGTTGCACGACGCCATCATCGCCGAAGCTCCGTTCGATGGCGTGACGGATCTCGTCGGGATCGTGGGGATCGACCAGGGTCGCTGCATCACCCGCGATCTCCTCGGTGGAAGTCCCGCGTGACGTGATCACCGGTGTGCCCTGGGCCATCGCCTCCAGGACGGGGAAGCCGAAACCTTCCATGAAGCTCGGGAAACAGAAGACACGAGCCCCCGCGTACAGGGGGCCGAGATGCTCACCCGGGACGTAGCCGAGAACGCGCACGCGATCCGCTACCGGCCGCACGAGGTCGTGCAGGTCCTCGTTCCATCCTTCGGGACCGACCAGGACGAGATCCCCGTCGATATCCGCACCTTCGAAGGCTCGGATCAGCCCGCGCAGGTTCTTGCGAGGCTCTATCGTCCCGGTCCACATGACGTAATCGCGCTCGAGCCGGTACCTGAGCCGGGCCTCGTCGACGTCGGTGGGCGTCGTCGGCCGTCTATCGAAGCCCCACGGCACGACGCGCACGCGTTCCTCGGCGATCCCCTGTCGCACGCAGTGCGCGGCCGTCGCCTGCGAGGGGCACACGATCAGATCGGCATCCCGCTTCGTCAAGGCCAGACCTCGCATGAAGAAGGAGACACCGCGTGGGGTGAAGAAGTCGGGATGGGTCAGGAATGCGAGATCGTGGATGGTCACGACCAGTGGCACGCTGCGCGGCGGGATGGCCAAGGTCGTCGCGTGCACGACGTCTACCGGTCCCGTAGCGCGCTCGACCCGAGGCCACCGGAACCGATGCCAGGACTCGTACAGGGCCAGGCGCGGGAGCGGGAGATGCTCGATCCTCACTCCCGGATCCAACGCCGGAGCGCTCCTGTGACCTGCAGCGACTCCGGTCACGGACGCGCCGGCCTCGGTCAGGCCCCGCGCCACGCCGGCCGCCGCGACGCCCGTCCCTCCCGGCACGCGATGCCACATCTGTTCGAGCGTCAGCGCTACGTGTGGTGAAGTCATCGTGGCGCGATTGTCCTCTACGATGCCCTGGTGAGCGATCTGTGGGGTTCACGTAGCGTCGTCCTTACCGGTGGCGCCGGGTTCCTGGGCTCCGTCGTGCGTCGCAAGCTCGAGGAGCGTGGCTCGGCGAGGATCACGGTCCCGCGCCGTTCCGACCACGATCTCACGCAGCGCGATCAGGTCGAGAAGCTGTTCGCCGAGGCGGATCCCGACATGGTCATCCACCTTGCTGCCAGGGTGGGCGGCATCGGCGCCAACCTCGAGCGGCCCGCCGAGCTCTACCTGGCCAACCTCCTGATGGGAACCCACATCATCGAGGAGGCCCGGATCCGAGAGGTCGACAAGACCGTGTTGGTCGGCACGATCTGCTCGTACCCGAAGTTCACGCCGGTCCCGTTCAAGGAAGGCGATCTATGGAACGGCTACCCGGAGGAGACGAACGCTCCCTACGGCCTTGCCAAGAAAGCCATCCTGGTGCACGCACAGTCCAACCACGCGCAGTACGGCCAGAGGTTCACGTACGTGCTCCCGACGAATCTGTACGGCCCCGGGGACAAGTTCAACGCGTCGGTGTCGCACGTCATCCCGGCTCTGATCAAGAAGTTCGTCGAGGCCAAGGAATCGGACGCCTCCACCGTCGAGGTCTGGGGCACGGGCAACGCGACGCGCGAGTTCCTCTACGTCGAGGACGCAGCCGAAGGGCTCTTGCTCGCCGCGGAGAAGGTGGACGCACCGGAGCCCATCAACCTCGGGACGGGTGAGGAGATAAGGATCGCAGACCTGGCTCGGCTGATCGCCGAGCTCGTCGGCTTCGGAGGCGATCTGACGTTCGACACCTCCAAACCCGACGGACAGCCACGCCGAGCAGTCGACACCTCACGGGCCCAGGCTGCGCTGGGATTCGAAGCCATAACGCCGCTGCGGGCGGGGCTCCGCACCACGATCGACTGGTACACGGCTCACCGGGAGGAAGCGGAAGCGGCGACCCTTTAGCCGCCGCCCATGCGCGTTGCGTTCGACGCAGGCCCGCTGCTGGATCCGCCTACGGGCGTCGGCCGGTACGCACGCGAGTTGGGCGAGGCGCTGGAGCTGTCGGGGGTCGAGGTCGCTCGTTACGCGGTCGCCCTTGGAGGCCGGCCGCCCGAGGGCGTCGCGCGGCTGAGGATGCCGGCGCGTCTCGCTCGCTGGTCGTGGCAGCGGTGGGAGAAGCCACGGGTGGAGAAGCTCACCGGGCCGGTGGACGTCTTCCACGCCACGAATTTCGTGCTTCCGCCGACCGATGCCCCCGGCGTCGTGACGGTGCACGACCTTTCCTTCTTCCGAGACGACGTCTTCCCCGGCGGTGAACGCCTGCGCGTTCTGGTGCCGTGGTCCATCGATCGCGCGGCAAGGGTGTTCGTGCCCACGGCATCCATCGCGGATGAGCTCTCGGAGCGCTTGGGCTTCCCGCGTGAACGCACGGTAGTAACTCCCGAGGGCGTGTCCCCCGTCTTCTTCGGAGCTACGCCTCTTTCCGACGTCACCCTCGGTCGCATGGGCATAGCGCGGCCTTACGCGGTGGCCGTCGGGACGATCGAGCCCCGCAAGAACCTCGGCAACCTCCTGCGCGCATGGACCGCCGCCCGTAGCGACCTCGAGGACTGGACGCTGGTTCTGGCGGGACCGAAGGGGTGGGGGCCGGAGCTGCCGCCCACCGAGGCCGTCCGTGCGATCGGCTGGGTCGGCGATGAGACGCTACCGGGGCTGCTGGCCGGAGCCGATCTCTTCTGCTACCCATCGCTGTACGAAGGCTTCGGCTTGCCACCGCTCGAGGCAATGGCGTCCGGTACCCCGACCCTGGTCGGACGTTACGCGGCCGCCGCCGAGGTACTGGGGGACGCCGCCCTGATCGTGGACGCCCGGGACGTGGACGCCATCGCCCAGGGGATGGTGGAACTGGCCACCGACGGCGCCCTGAGGAGCCGCTTGCGGGTCAAGGGGAGGGCCCGAGCGACCGAGTTCACATGGAGAGCCACGGCTCGGATGACGATTAGGGGCTACTCTGAAGCCATCGACGACCGGGGGGATACGTAGTTTTGCGTATGGCCGAAATGTCCGCTTCGAGGGACCATCCAGTGATGCGTCGGTTAACTATCGTTGCTTGTGTCGCTCTAGTGGCGTCTCTCCTGTCGCCTCCCGCTCGCGCCGGGAAGGTCGTCGTCTTCGAGGGCGGAGGCTGGGGCCACGGCCTCGGGATGAGTCAGTACGGGGCCTACGGCCGCGCCCTGAACGACGTCTCCTCCAACCAGATCCTCCAGCACTACTACAGCGGCACCCGAGTGAGGAAGCCCGCCGGCGTGCCGTCCCGCGTTCGGGTGGGCCTCCTCCAGGCGCAGGCCGAGATCCTCATCCGTTCGCTCGCCCGGACGTCCGGCGGCGGGGCGGTGGAATGGCGGGTCGCCGGTTCCAGCACCTCTTTCGCGCGCGGGGGTCCCGCGGCCAGCTGGAGGGTCGTGCCGAGCGGGGTCGGAGGGGTGAAGCTCTTCAAGAACGGGACCCTCGTGAAGAAGGACGGCAAGCGCGTCTTCGGTTCGACCACCAAGCCGGTTCTGCTCATCTACGAGAAGAAGGGCTCGATCGCCCGCGTCCTCGACACCGGACGCAGATACGCCTACGGGCGCCTCGAGTTCGGTACCTACAAGAGCTCCTCGTGCTCCCCGGGATATTGCGCCCGGCTGGTGCTGCGGATCGGGATGCAGAAATACCTGTATGGGCTGGGCGAGATGCCTTCGTCGTGGCCGGCCGAGGCCCTCGAAGCCCAGGCGATCACCGGCCGTACCTACGCGGCACGCCGGGTCAAGACCTCGGGCCAGCATCGGGTCGGGTGCGACTGCGCGCTCTACGACTCGCCGGTCGATCAGGCCTACATCGGCGATGCCAAGCGAGACTCGGACGCGGACGGGAAGGCGGACACGTACTGGCCGAAGTGGAAGGGCGCGGTCGATCGCACGAAGGGCCAGGTCCTCATGTACAACGGTGGCTTCGCCCAAACGTTGTACTCGTCGTCGTCCGGCGGTCACACGGAGCACAACGAGAACGTGTGGGGGTCGGGTCGTTCGAGTGAGGCCATCCCATACCTCCGCGGCGTTCCCGACCGACCGGATCGTGCGCGCGGGGCCAATCCGAACTACCGGTGGACGACCACCGTGAGCTGGGGGGCCCTCGAGAGCCGGATGAACTCCTACTTCGGGACGGGCCGCTTGAAGCGCTTCCGGCTCGTTCCTCCGTTGGGCGTCTCGGGGCGGGTCACGGTGGTCCGATACGACGGTGGGGGCGGAGTGAAGATCGTTGGCTCGCGCAGAACTGCCCGTGTCGACGGCTGGGACATCCGATCCGCTCTGGGCCTTCGCGACACGCTGTTCTCGATCGACATCAGGTTCACCGTCGACTCCCGGCTCCTGTCGAAGTACCGAAGCCTGGACGGCGCTCCGGGAGAACCGACCACGGACGTCTACAAGGTCCCGCGAAGCGGTACCGCCCGAGGCGTGGCACAGAACTTCCAGAAGGGACGGTTGACGTATCGCTCCAAGACCGGCCGTACGGTCTGGCAGTACGGGAGGGTCCTGCGGGTGTACGACAACAACGGCCGTGAAGGCGGGAAGCTGAAGATGCCGACCTCGGACGTGTTCGGGGGCCGCTTCAAGGCCGCGCATTACGTCCGGGGCACGATCGTCACCTCCTCGACGACGGGCAACCGGCTGGTCATGCGCCGCTTCGCCCGGACGTACAAGGGGCTCGGCGGCCCCAAGGGCTACCTGCGTCTGCCGACCAGCAACCGGCTCGGAAAGTCCTCGGTCGCACCCGGGGGGCGCCAGCTCTTCCAGCGCGGCACGATCTATCGGGATCCCGCCTCCGGTCGCACCTACGGTCTGTGGGGACGCATCGACGACCGCTACGTGGCCGGGGGCGGCGGGAGCGGGCCGTGCGGGTTGCCGACGGCGAACATGAAGCGCACTGCGACCGGGTTCAAAGCGACCTTCCAGCACGGGACGATCACCCAGACGGGCGACTCCGTGAAGGTCGCCTGCGGCTGAGACGGCCTGCGCCTGAGCCCGGCTGCTAGGTAGACTCCGCCCCCATGGCAATGGAGATACCTCCTCCCGATGCGATCCGGGACGTGGCGGCTGCCCCACCCAACCGAACCATCGGTGTGATCGCGCTCGCCGTCATGGCCACCAGCGTCGTCTTCGCGGTGAGCGGCCAACTCACCCTCAAGAGGGCGATGGAGGACGTGGGAGCCATCAAGTTCCTCGACGTGAAGCAACCGATGAAGACCGTAGGGCGCGTGGTGCGTGAACCCAAGGTATGGCTGGGTCTGTTCCTGTTCGGCATCTCGGCCGCCTTCTACCTGATCGTCCTCTCCCGGATCCCACTGTCCGTGGCCTATCCATTGGGAGGCATGCAGTACCTGTTGGTGGTCGGTATCTCGCGCTACTTGCTGCACGAACACGTGCCCGGCCTTCGCTGGCTCGGCGTGGCGATCGTCACGTTGGGCATCGTGCTGATCGGCCTGTCCTTCAGACGCGTCGCCGGCTGAACGATTGAAGGCGCTGCTTCTTGCCGGCGGACTGGGAACGCGACTACGCCCCCTGACGTTCACGCGGCCGAAGCACCTGTTGCCGATCGTCAACCGGCCGCACATCGATCACGTCCTCGATCTCCTTCAACTCCACGGCGTGGACGAGGCGGTGCTCACGACCTCTTACCTTGCCGAGGCGTTCAACGAAACGGTCGTCTCGGCTCGCGCCCGTGGGCTCGCGGTGCAGGTCACGCACGAGTCCAGGCCCCTGGGAACGGCGGGCGCCATCAGGCACGCGGCTTCGGTGCTCGGCGCCGAAACCTTCCTTGCGATGAACGCCGACGTGCTGACGGATGCGGACCTGGGCGCATTGATCGATCTCCATCGCGATCGCGATGCTCGCATGACGTTGCTGCTGACCCCCGTGGACGACCCATCCTCTTACGGGGTCGTTCCCACCTACGACGACGGTCTCGTGCAGGGGTTCGTCGAGAAGCCTCCGATGGCCGAAGCTCGCACCAACCTGATCAATGCCGGTGTGTACGTGATGGAGCCCGAGGTCCTCGAGCGCATCCCGGAGGGTGAGACGTGGTCGGCTGAGCGTCAGCTGTTCCCCGAGCTCGTCGACGCGAAAGAGATGTACGCCTTCCATCTCGACGCCTACTGGATGGACATCGGCACCCCGCAGAAATACCTGCGAGCGAACCTCGACGCCCTCCAGGGCGCGTATCGCTCCGATGTCGCCGACCACCTCACGCGAACCGGCGCGCTCCTTGGACGCGATGTCCTCGTCGCCGACGGCGCATCGATCCATACCTCGAGCGTTGGGGACGCCAGCCGGATCGGCGCCGGCGCTCGGATAGAAGGTAGCGTGCTGTTACCGGGAGTCGTGGTTGGGGACGGGGCGTCCGTCTCGGGTTGCATACTCGGTGCGGGCGCCAATGTCGACGGCGGGACCGACCTGCTCGGCGTGACGGTCGCGGACGGGGACTCGATCGGGGGCCAGGAGGAACTGTGAGCGTCATGGTCACGGGGGCCGGGGGATTCATCGGCTCCCATCTGGTGGAGAGACTGCTGGCCGACGGCGAACATGTCCTGGGCGTCGACAACCTGTCCTCGGGTCGCCTCGCCAATCTCTCGCCGGCGCGCAACACCACGGTGGGCAAGTTCCAGTTCCAACGTCTCGACGTAACGTCGACGGCGCTCTCCGATTACATCGCTCGTACCAAACCCGAACTGATCTTCCATCTCGCCGCGCAGGTCGACGTGCGCCGCTCCGTGAAAGACCCGATCGAGGACGCGATGATCAACGTCGTCGGCACCCTGAACCTCTTGTCTGCCGCGGCACACGCCGGGACGTCCAAGGTCGTATTCGCGTCCTCGGGTGGCTGCATCTACGGCGAACCCGACGAAACCCGACTGCCGGTGACGGAGGACGAGATCTTTGGGTCCGACGCCGTACCCATGTCTCCGTACGGCGTCTCCAAGAAGATCGTGCTCGACTACTTCCGTTACTTCCGCACCGTCGGGCAGCTCGATTACACGGCCCTGGCTCTCTCCAACGTCTACGGCCCCCGGCAGGAACCCGCCACGCAGGTCGGTCTCGAGGGCCAGGTCGTCGCCATCTTCCTGAAGCGGATGCTGGCTCGGCGCCCATGCACGATCTATGGGGATGGGAGTCAGACGAGGGACTTCCTCTACGTCGACGACGTCGTGGCGGCGTTCCTCGCCGCGCGGAGCCGGGGCGGCGGGGAGCTCATCAACGTCGGCTCCGGCCGGGAGGTGTCGATCCGTGAGCTCCACGACCGCCTCGCCGAGCTCACCTCGACGCGATCGGAGCCGATCTACTCCGCCCCTCGGACGGGGGAGGTAAGCAGGATCGTCGTCGACCCGTCAAAGGCCGCCGTCGTGCTGGGCTGGCAGGCAACGGTGGAACTGGACGAGGGACTCCGGCAGACCTATGCGTGGTTCCGAGCCGCCGACCGATAGGGCTCGGACGCAGCGTTCATGTCCTAGGGACTCGCTTCGGGTGAGGGTTGCTCGGTCGGAGCCAACGTCTCCAGCGCAGTCGGTCCGCCCCTGAACGGCGCCGCGAACTGTTCCGGAGCCAGGCCCTGGAACTGGGTGCGGAATTCATCCACGGCCGCGCTCGAGAAGCGATCGCACGTCTGCAGATTGGTCCAGGTCGTCATCGCGTAGGTCCCGTCCTGGATGTCGTTGTACGGCACGCCCAGGAGCGGCTCCAGTTGAGACTCGCCGCTTCTCGGGTCGGGCGTGCGTGCAGCCTTGTCGTTCTCACGTTCGACGTAGTCCTCGATCATCGAGATCGTCTCTTCGGATGCGTCGGGCGAATACCAGACGACGACTTGGCCATGCTCGAGGTTGTGGACGACCTGTTCGACCGGTAGCGCTGCCGGATAGAAGCCGGGCGCCGCCTGCTGCGCGTAGTGCACGCCGGAGCTGGGCGGCGAAGAGTTGTACGGCTCGTGCGGGGATCCGACCTCTATGTGGCTCGATTCCAGTCCCTGCGTCTGGTCCGCGAAGGACTGAACGTCGGTGCACCCCGCCTGAGCGAGTGAGACCCCGATGGGCTCGTTCTGGGCCGTTCGCTCGCCCTGGCGCTCGCTGATGATCAGGAACACGACCAGGGCCGCCACGAGGACGGCGATGCCGGCCGTCAGCAGGGTGCGGCGGCGCGCTTCGCGTTGCTGGGCTGCCTTACGACGCTCCTGTTCGAGTCGACGCGCGCGCTTGTCTTCTAGCTTCTTGCTCACGGCGGCAGAGGGTATCGCAGACCGTCGCCCGCGCGCGGGGTCAACGGAACAGGTCCTCTGCGGGTGAGCGGACGATCGAAGCCGCAGATCCCGGGCCTCTTCGGATCGGTGAACCCTTGATCAGGGCCGCCGCGATGCCAAGGGTCTTGCCCATGACCATCTCGGCGGCTCCGGCCAGCTCGTCCGCGATGCAGATGTTGGTTGCGCCGAGTTCCATCCCCGAACGGTCCTCCTCGCCCCGGTGATCGAGGAAAGGGTCCATGCCGGCGACGCCGATCGCCACGTTCGTCTGTCCGATGCGCCACGCCCGACCGAACGTGTCGCTGACGATCACGGCGACGTCGGCCCCGGTCAGGTGCCGGATGCGCGACCGGATCCGCCGGGCGCTGAGGTCGGGATCGACGGGCAGCAGCAGGATGTTGTCGCCGGGCACGTTCGACGCGTCGATCCCCGCGTTGGCGCAGACGAATCCATGCCGGGTTTCGCCGATCCACATGCCACCTGCCGTGCGGCGCAGGACTCGCGCCGATTCGCTCGCTACCATCTCCTCCTTTTCGGCAGCCGGTCTGACTCGTCCCTCGGATTTCGACACGATCTTGTGCGCGACCACGACGACATCGTCGTTCGCGAGAACGCCGTCCCCGGCGGCTTCCACCAGGAGTGCCGCAACATCGTCGCCGTCCGTCACCTCGGGGATGCCGGCCAGCGGCAAGATGCGTATCTCGGTCATGCGCTTAGGATCTCGCGGGCCAGGAGTTCGGATGCATCGTGGTTGCGCATGATCGTGTCGAGCTCCAAACAGCGCAGTCCGAGGGCGTTGACCTTGGCCACTTCGTCGCCGTCGGAAGCGTCCACGACGAAGACGTCGATCAGATCGCCGTAGTAGCGCGCCACGGCGCTGGCACTCGCCTCGCCGGCCAACCGCTTGAGGAGGCGATCCGCCGGTCCCTTGAGAGCGCCGCCCCGGACGATCGGAGTCACCGCGACGACGTTGTCATGCGCACGCAGCGCATCACGCACGCCGGCGAGCGACAGGATCGGATCGATGCTGAGGAAGGGGTTCGATGGACAGAGCACCACCGCGTCCGCGTCGCCCACGGCGGCGAGTACATCGGGGCCGGGCCGGCGTGGTCCGCCGGCCTCGATGTTTATCTCCGCGACCTCGGGCCGGGTTCGCTCCTTCACGAAGTACTCCTGGAAGTCCAGAACGCGTCCATCGTCCGTCACGATCTTGGTCCGCACCATCTCATCGGTCATCGGCAACACCCGCGTGGCTACCCTCAACGAGGTGCATATCTCCTGGGTCACGGTCGTCAGGGTCGCACCAGAGTGCATCCGTTCCGTCCGGTAGAGGCATGTACCGAAGTCTCGGTCGCCCAGACCGAACCAGGTGTCCACCCCGAGCGACCGGAGGCCCTCGACGGCGCCGAACGTGTCGCCTCGGATGCCCCATCCTCGAGCCGTGTCCGCGATGCCCGCCAACCAGTAAGTGACGATGTCGACGTCGGGAGAGATGTGGACCCCGTAGAGGTTGGCGTCGTCGCCCGTGTTCACGACCGCGGTCAGGTTCTCCGGACTTGCGGCGCGGGACAACCCCACCAGCATCTTGGCGCCGCCGACCCCGCCTGCAAGGGCAGCCACTTTCTTCACGGGGATGACACTAGTCGCGTCATCCCCGTAGGTAGGTGCCGTCGGTTAGCCTGCCCGGCGTGAGCACGATGGAGAACCTCGCCGCGCGTGCAGCCGCGGGTGGCCGGCTGGACGAGAGCAGGTGCGTTCGTTGGCAGCCGCCGCCCGGCGGCATCCATCGGTCGCGATCGAGGCCGGCGTGAGGCGAGCGATGGGAGCTCTGATGGGCAAGATCTCTCGCCCAAGGGCATGGATGCCTTGATCGGCTCGGTGGGGCGAGTGCCACGCCGCCGGACTACTCTCTACGACAGCGTGCCCGCCTGACGGCGGGCCTTCTTGGGTGTATAGGAACCATGCAAACGTCTTCGACACGGACGCGTCCCGAGCCCGCAGCCCTGGGCTCGGCGGAGCCGACCGTCCTGGCCATCGTCGTGACCCATCGGGGTCGCGAATGGCTCCGGGACTGCTTGGTCGCGCTCGCCGGACAGACCTACCGGAACATGGACGTCCTGGTGATCGACGACGCCTCACCAGACTTCCGCGAGCGACCCCATCTGAAGCGCTTGGTCAAGCGTCACGTTCGACGGCGGCGGTGGGGGTTGGTGAGGACGCGCCGACCGTTGGGCTTCGGAGGCGCCATCAATTACATGATGGGTCGCATCCGAACGGATGCCGAGTTCTTGCTGTTCCTGCATGACGACGCGGCCCTCGAGCGGACCTCGGTCGAGAAGATGGTCGCTTGCATGGCGGCGAAGGGATCGACGGCGATCGTCGGACCCAAGATCGTGGCGTGGGATGACCCCGACGTCCTGGAAGAGATCGGCATGGCGACCGATCGGTTGGGCTACCCGTACAAGGCCCTCGAGGAGGGTGAGATCGACGGTGGGCAACACGATGGCTTGTCTGACGTTTTCTACGTCACGTCGACTTGCATGTTGGTCCGGCATGACGTCTTCCGTCGTCTCGGAGGCTGGGACGATTCCATGCGTGCTTTCTCCGAGGACCTGGATCTGTGTTGGCGGGCGCGTCTCGCGGGGTATTCCGTCCGCCTGGAGCCCCAAGCGAAGGCGCGACACGCGATTGCCCTAGCGCGCAACCTGAGGGAGTCGCCGTTCGTCCCGCAGCGCTACTTCATCCGGCGTAACCGGTTGCGAGCGGTGGCCAAGAACGCATCGGCCCTGCGGCTGATCGGCCTCATCCCCGCCTACATCGCTCTGACCTTCATCGAGATGCTGGCGTTCCTGTTGTTGCGTCAATTCGGGGAGATCGGGAACCTGGCCCGAGCGCTCGTTTGGAACTTCGTGCGTTTTCCCCAGGTGCTCGCCGAGAGAGCCCGGGTGCAGCGTCAGCGGCGCGTCTCGGACCGAGATCTCAAACATCTGACCGTTCGCCAGACCACACGCGCCCGTTCGTATTTCTCGCAGCAAGCCGAACGGATCGAAGAAGCGTGGGGCAAGCGTGCAGATCTGGCATCGCGGACCGTCGGTGAGTCGATCATCGTCGCCCAGCGGTTGCGAGGGTGGCCCGGGGTCGTCGCCGCTATCGCGCTGATCGGGCTGTTCCTCGGGTTCAGACACTTCCTGTGGTCTCCGCCGGCGGTGCTCGGGGAGCTACTCCCGTATCCAGACCGCGCGACCGCTATGTGGCGAGCGTTCTTCTCACCGTGGCAGGGCGTCGGTCTGGGCGAGCCGGGACCGACATCACCGGGTTTCCTCTTCCTCGGCGTATTCCCGATCCTTACGTTCGGAGCCGTCGGGGCAGCGCAGAAGCTGCTGGTGTTGAGCCTCGGGGCCATCGGATTCGCCGGTGCCTATCGCTTGGTCGGCGATCTGGTGGACCGGCCGGCTCGGATAGCCGCCGGACTCGCGTATGCGTTCGGGTCGGTCGGCTATGCCGGGCTGCGTGCGGGACAGCTCGGGGCTCTGGTCTTCGGGGCTGCCGCACCCTTCGTGCTGCTCACCATGCTGCGACTGTCCGGTTGGGTTCGCCCTCCGATGTGGAACCGGGGCAAGGCAGTCGCACGGCTTGCTATCGGTACCGCGGTCTCGGCATCGTTCGTCCCCGGATCGCTGGCGTTCTATCTGATCGCCGCCATCGTCTTGACGGGGACGAGAGCTTTCTTGGATCGCACGTCGAAGTCGGCTCGGGGCCTGATCTCGTGCGTGATCGGGCTGATCGGTGGAGCCGTGCTCCTGCTGCCGTGGTCGGTCACATGGTGGAGCGATGGCGGCGTGTTCGACGTCCTGCGGGGGGACCGCACGTGGCAACGCTACGCCGCCGGCTTCGAGGGACACGGGGCGGGGACCGTCGTCCTCGGACAGACGCCGGAGGCGCCCGTCTTCCTCGGGCTCGCGCTCGTGCTCCTGGGTTTCCTGGCTGTAGGGATCGGCGAAGGGCAGCGCAGGCGGGTGGCTCTGGCCCTCTGGGGAGTCATCGCAGTGACCGGGCTGCTGATCAGCGGGACCGCCGCAGGCTGGGTGAAGCCATGGGTCGCCGGGCCGACCGAGGCGGGAGTCCTCGCGAGCGTCGCGTTCGCCGGCCTCACGGGGCTGGCCGTCGGCGCCTTCCGACTCGATCTTCCCCGGCGCGGCCTGGGCATCGTCCACGGTCTGGGTGTCGGAGCCATCGCGGTGGCGGGGGGCCTCGTTGCGATCAGCGTCGCGCCGGCGCTGCTGTCCGGCGCCTGGCGACCCGGCCCGGAGACGGAAGCGGGGGAGAACGCCCAGGTCGTCTCGCAACTGGATTCGTTGTTCGAGGTCGCCGCCGCGGACGGTCAGTTCCGCATCCTGTGGGTGGGGAACCGGTGGGGGCCGCAGGAGCTCACCGGGGGCCGGGCCGTGGGAGATTACTTCGTCACCGGTGCCCGTGGCCAGGTCCTGAGCGACCTGTTCGAGCGCACGCGCGACCGAGCCGACCTGAGGTTCGAAACGATCGTCGCGTCTGCACGGGATGGCAGTACCGACCGCGTCGGACATCTCCTGGCGCCGTACAACGTGCGCTTCGTCGTGCTCGAACGCGGGCCCGGCACGTTCCGGTGGCTGGTCCAGCGCGACCTGGGCATCATCCGCGTGGAACCGGACTACCTCCTGCTGGAGAACTCGGACGTCTTGGCGCGCTCTGCGGTCTATTCGGCGATCCCGGAGGCCGTAAGGGGGCCGGCGAACATCGCCGTCGATGACGTGCAGGTGCTGGCTGCGGTGGATCAAGAGACCCCCTCGCGATACCGGGCCGGACGCGTATCCGGTTCGGGAGCCGTGTTCTTATCCGAAGCTCGCGATCGTGACTGGGAGGCCAGTCTCGGGGGAGAGCCGTTGGAGCGCGTCCCTGCCGGCTGGGGGAACGGGTTCAGGTTGGACGGTCCTGCACGTGGAGAGCTGGTCGTCGCGCACCCCAGGTCGCTTTGGAACCGGATGGGATTGCTGTTCCTGCTCGTTTCGTGGATCGTCGTCGGCGGAGCGGCGTCGTCTCGGCGCAGATCCGCACTCGGTCGCCGGATACTGGATCTGCCCGTTGACTGAATCCAGACGCGAACTCGTGCTGACAGCCCTCGTCGCGGCCCTGGTCGTGGCCGGCATCCTCATCGACGTCGTCACCGATGCGGTTCGTTCGGGCCCGGCCGTGTCGACTGCCGACCGCATCGTCGAACGCGCCGCTTACTGCCCACCGGCCGCCGAGGGTGCTACCGAACTACGCGTCGCCGCCGTGGCCGAGCGGCCGGACGAGAACGTCGAGGCCGCGATACATCCGATGACCGAGGACCCCTTCGAGCTCGCGCCCGGGCGTTCCATCCTGCGGGCCGTGAAAGATGGCCTCGCTCAACAGATCGTGGGCCGCGGCTCGACGATGGTGGCGGGAGCGGCAACCGGTTTCGGGGAGGGTCGGGTTACGGGGCTCGGGGGGGCGAGATGCTCGAGAACCGCTGCAGCACGTTGGTACTTCGCTGCCGGATCCAGCGTGCTTACCGCCGACGACCGCCTCCTCATCCATAACCCGTTCCCGGAGGACGCCGTCATCGGGGTCGTGTTCGTCACCCCGGACGGCGAGAGCTCGCCTGCCAACGCATCGGACCTCGCGATCCCGGCAGGGAAGTCTCTGATGCTTCGGGTGAACGACTTCGTTACGGCCGAGCGATTGCTGTCTGCGATCGTCACCGCCGATCGAGGGCGGGTCGTTGCATGGAGGCTCATGCTCGAGCAGCCGGACGCGCTTCCGGAGGGAGTGGTTTCGACACTGGGTGCGAAGGGACCCGCCGCTACCTGGTATTTCCCCGCCGGGCACGTCCAGCCGGGGGTGCGGGAGGTTATCTCGGTGCTCAATCCGACCGACCGCGAGGCTCTGGTGACCGTATCCCTGGCAACGCGCAGCGGGGCCGTCCAACCCCGGGGCCTGGCCGAGGTCAGGATCCCGTCTCATACGTCGGCCGCGTTCAGTCTCCCCGCGAAGGTGGGGCCCAAGCAGGCGAACGTGGGGGGCGCGAGCGCCATCGTCGCGGCCCAGAACAACGTGGCGATCGTCGCCGAACGCACGGCCTATTACTCGACGTCGACGTTGCGGGGGATCGAGTCCGAGGTCGGGGCTCGGACGACGTCGACGGGTTGGGCCCTGCCCCCCTTGGCGCCGGACGCGGCGACCGACCGCTTGTCCCTGCTCAACCCGGGAGCCGAACCAGCCTCGATATCCGTGACGCTTTACGGTCCCGACAGCGAGCCCCTGCAACCCAAGCAGTTGCAGGGCGTCCGGCTCAGCCCGGGACTCCGCGGAGAGCTGGCTCTCGACGACATCGAGGGAGCCGGGCACATGGTCGCCGTTGTCACGTCGTCTCAGCCGGTCGTCGCGGAACGTACCGCGACGTCGTCACGCCTGTCGGATATCGCCTCCGTCATGGGGATCGTGCTGGGCCACTAGGCCGACGCGGCTTGAGCCAGAGCGCGGCCGGCGTAGGCCCGGGCAGCTTCCACGAGATGCTCGAAGATCTTGAGCTGCCGAGCTTCTACCGGAGCCATGACCTCGGGATGCCATTGCACACCGACGACCCAGCTGTGCTCGCGTGCCTCCACGCCCTCGAGCACCCCATCCTCGGCCCATGCGACGTGACGGAGTTGAGGTGAGACGACGTCGAGACCCTGGTGATGGTGCGAGTTCACCGGCATCCCGTTCGTCTCGAAGATGCTCGCCATCAGGCTCTCGGGTTTGACATCGACGGAGTGGGCGTGCTCCGCCCGAGGACGGTCGCGGTAGTGATCGAGCAGGCCGGCGTCGTCGGCGAGGTGCTGGTCGAGCGTGCCTCCGAGCACCACGTTCAGCATCTGCATGCCCCGGCAGACGGCCAGCACCGGCAGGTCTCGTTCGAGCGCCGCCCGCAGCAGGTTCATCTCGAAGCGATCACGCCTCCGGTTGACGCCGTGGGTCTGGGGATGCGGCTCCCGGCCGTACATCGCCGGGTCGATGTCGCCACCGCCGGGAAGCAGGAGCCCGATGGCGCCGTCGAGGGGCGACAGGTCGTCGGGATCGAGCCCCGCGGTGAGGTCCATGCCGGCCGGGATGGGGACCTCGGACGCCGGGTTGTGGGTCGAGAACACCCGGGGGTAGCCCCCGGCGGACTGGAGGGCGAGGACGTAATCGGTCGGAGGGCGCATGCGCCCGTTCCGCTTCAGGCTCGTTATGGCTATATGCCCATTACGACTCATATGCGTCGGGACCTTTGTGGTATCCAAGCTTTTCACTTCTGACCTACCTCATCCGTATGGAGTTACTCGCCATGGACCGAATGCACTTCGAGACTGCGGCGATCCATGCCGGGCAAGATCCGGACCCGGCTACCGGCGCCATCATCGTGCCTATCTATCAAACATCAACCTACGCCCAGGACGCCGTAGCGAAACACAAAGGCTTCGAATACTCCCGGACCGACAACCCGACCCGGCGCGCCCTGGAGCAGTGCCTGGCGGCCCTCGAGGGCTCCAAGCACGCTGCCGCGTTCGCCTCCGGGATGGCCGCCATCACGACGCTCGCGATGACGATGACATCCGGACAGCGAGTTCTGCTGCCCGACGATGTATACGGAGGCACCTACAGGTTATTCGCCCGTGTTCTCCGGGACCTCGGGATCGAGTACGAGACCGTCGATATGACCGATCTGAAGGCGGTCGAGCGAGCCTGCGAACGGCCGATCGCCCTGCTGCTGGCGGAGACCCCGACCAATCCCACCTTGAAGATCCTCGATCTGAGAGCCCTGGCGGAGCGCGGGCATGCCGCGGGGGCGCTCGTCGCGGTCGACAACACCTTCGCCACTCCCTATCTGCAGCGCCCGCTCGATCACGGTGCCGACATCGTCCTGTACTCGGCCACGAAGTACCTCGGGGGCCATTCCGATCTGGTGGCGGGCTCGCTCGCGCTGAACGACGACGACCTGGCCGACCGCCTGCGTTACCTGCAGAACGCGGTGGGGGCGGTCCCGGGTCCGTTCGACAGCTGGCTGTTGCTGCGCGGCCTCAAGACGCTGGCACTCAGGATGAGGGCACACTGCTCGAGGGCCACCCGCGTGGCTGCCTGGTTGAGCGAGCATCCGGCGGTCTCTCGGCTCCACTTCCCCGGTTCTGCCGCTCACCCCGGACACGAGGTCGCAACTCGCCAGATGGCCGCGGCGGGTGAACCGTTGTACGGCGGCATGGTGTCGTTCGAAGTCGCCGACGAGGCGCGGGCCCTCCAGGTCTGTGAGCGCACGGAGCTGTTCTTCCTCGGCGAATCGTTGGGGGGCGTCGAGTCCCTGATCGAACATCCCGGGAAGATGACGCACGCGAGCCTCGCCGGCTCCGGGTACGAGGTGGCGCCGGGATTGATCAGACTGTCGGTCGGGATCGAGCACGTCGACGATCTCATCGGCGACCTCGAGCGCGCCTTGTCCTAAGACATCTGTGGTTGGTGAGCGAGGAACTCCAGGAGGTCCACCCGCGTCAGTACCCCCGCGGGTCGAGCTCCATCGACCACGACGATCGCCTCGGCCCCCCTGGATAGATCCGCCACCATCTCTTCGATCCCGGCCCCCGTCTGCACGACCGGCAGCGGCGGATCCATCACCTCGACCACGTCTCGGTTGATCGCGTCCCGATCCCGGAAGACCTTCTCCAACAAGGTGCGATCGTGGATCGATCCGACGATCTCGCCGACGTCTTCGGGACGTTCCGCACGCGCCACTGGAAGCTGCGAGATCCCGTACGACTGCAGGATCTCGATAGCGCGCCCGACCTTCTCGTGCGAGGCGACCGCGATGAGGTCGGGGAGCGACGAATGCGAACGCTTGTCCTGTAGCAGCTCGCCGATCCGAACCCGGCTGCCGGGCCGATCGAGGAAGCCGTGCTCGATCATCCACGAGTCGTTATAGACCTTAGACAGATAACTCTTCCCGGAGTCCGGCAGGATCACCACCATCACGTCGCCGGGTTGGGTCTCCTTCCCGATCTCCAGCGCGGCCCACATCGCGGTCCCGCTCGAACCGCCTGCCAGCAGACCCTCCTCACGGGTGATCCGGCGCGCGGTCACGAAGCTGTCACGGTCGCCGACCGTTATCCACCGGTCGACGATGTCGCGATCGAGCGTGTCGGGCCACGACTCCTTCCCGATCCCCTCGACGAGATAGGGACGGGACTCTCCTCCCGAGAAGATCGAACCCTCGGGGTCGGCGCCGACGATCAGGATGTCCGGGTTCTTCTCCTTCAGGAAGCGACCGGTACCCGTCACCGTCCCGCCGGTGCCGACGCTGATGACGACGTGCGTGAGGCGTCCATCGGTCTGCTCCCATATCTCCGGCCCGGTGGAGTGGTAGTGAGCCTCGGGGTTGCGGTCGTTGTGGTACTGGTTCGGCTGGAAGGCGCCGGGGATCTCCTCGGTGAGACGATCCGCGACCCGGTAGTACGACTCGGGCGACTCCGGGGGCACCATCGTCGGGGTGATCACGACGTCGGCGCCGTAGGCCCGGAGGAGCGCGATCTTCTCCTGGCTCATCTTGTCGGGCATGGTGAAGATGCACTTGTAGCCCTTGATCGAAGCGGCGATGGCGAGTCCGACGCCGGTGTTGCCCGAGGTCGGCTCGACGATGGTCCCGCCGGGCTTGAGCTTGCCCTCGCGTTCGGCGGCTTCGAGCATCCGCAGGCCGATGCGGTCCTTCACGCTCCCGCCCGGGTTGAGCATCTCGAGCTTCCCGTACATCTCCGCCGGGATCCCGGCCCCCAGGCGGTTCATCCGCAACAGGGGGGTATTCCCGATCAGGTCGAGGAGCGTCTCGTGAACCTCCATGGGCGCATCGTAGCCCGGGCGGATGCCTGCAACCCAGAAGGCTCTTCGTACGTCTTACCTTGGTGAGTGGCCCACCGGGCCTTACGATTATGGGGGTCTGATGGCAGTAGAGGCGATCGCTTCGGAAGACGGCCGGCGGGCGCTGAGGCGCTTGCTGCCCAGGCGCGACAACTGGCTGACCTACGTCCTGGTCGTCCTGATCGTCCTCGCGGTCACCGCCGTCTCGGGGATGGCCTACGCCACCTACTCCTACGCGCAGAGGTACGAGGGCCGGCTCCTCCCCGGAACGAGCATCGCCGGCGTAGAGGTCGGCGGCCTGTCACGCGGCGAGGCCAGGGCTCGTGTGGAGGCGGCCATCCGGCCCCGCCTCGAGGCGCCGGTGAGCCTCGGCTGGCGGGACAAGAGTTGGACCGTGACCCCGGCCGACGTGAAGGCTCGGTCGGACGCGGAGGCCGTGATCGACGGCGCTTTCGCGGCCGCCGACGAGGCCGGTTTCCTCGACTTCGCTCGCATGCGCTTCGTGGATGCCGATGTCGGACCGAGCGACGATGTCGCCATCGGCTACGACCCCGACGAGGTGCGCCGGTACGTGGCAGCTCTGGCGAAGGACTTCCGGCGCCGTCCCAAGGACGCCGCCCTCGACTACTCGACCGGCTGGGTGGAGATCACCGAGGCCCGGAAGGGTCGTCGGCTGAAGGTCGGCAAGACGGCTTCGGCCCTGCTCGGCGCCTTCCGAGGCGGGCAGGCTCACGCGCCGCTCGCCGTCAAGATCGTCGAGCCCGAGGTCACCTCCGACGCGTTCGACAAGGTGCTCCTGCTGCGCATCGGCGAGAACAAGCTCTACCTCTACGAGGAGGGAGCGATCACCGAGGAGTGGGTCGTTGCGACCGGCCAGCCGGAGTACCCGACGCCGACCG
>WHSQ01000400.1 GCA_009380005.1 Actinomycetota bacterium
TGCGGCTTCGCTCCCCGGCAGCACCGCCGGCAGCCACAACTACTTCAGGAGCCCCTGAAAGAACCACCTGGACCGAGTTGAGATCCGCCGGGCACCTACTCCACCAGCGCGATCGAGTCGCTGCACGCCCGGATGCACAGAGTGACCCGAACGAAGCTCCACTTCCACAACGAGGTACGACGTGCTGAACCGAATCTGGGTCTACGCGTGGTGTGCAGCCTTGAGCGACAACGCGCGACAACGACAAGAGCAAAGGATCATTTGACCGGCCCTATGAAGGGGCATAGAATCTGTCAAGTGTATTGGGAGACAAACAGGCGCTGTGCGACTGGCTGAATGCGCGGCTTTGGTCGCGACTGTACGCGCGCACTCGTGCGTATCCTGCGGCACCCTGGCTGCCATACTGGTGGTTGCCGGAGGGTCGCAGGGAGATCCTTGAGGCGGAGGAGATGAACGCAGCATCATGGCAACCAGCCGAAGTATGTCCGCGCAGGGTCCGCCGAGGCCGACGCAGACGGAGGTGTGTCGCGCACGCCGGTCGTGGCCGGCGACCTACAAGCTCCAGATCTTGGCCGAGATCGACGGTGCGGACCACGGTGAGATCGGCGCGATCCTACGACGTGAGGGGTTGTACTCGTCGTTGATCTCCGAGTGGCGCAAGCAACGCGACCGTGGCGCGTGAGGAGAACGCCGAGCTGCGCGGGCATGTGGCGACCTGCGAGGAGCCGATCGGGGCGCAGGGAAAAGCCTTCGCGCTGCTGCAGACGATC
>WHSQ01000401.1 GCA_009380005.1 Actinomycetota bacterium
ATGCCGGCGGAGCGAAGGGCCCTGACTTCCGGCATGCCTTCCAAGATGGTGAGGTGAGGGTGATTGGCGATGAGCCTCGAAACACCTGACAGAATCCGGAGACTTCAGAGGAAGCTTTATTGCAAGGCGAAGGCGGAGCCCGACTTCCGCTTCTACCTGCTCTACGACAAGGGCTGTCGCGAGGACATGCTGGAGCATGCCTGGAGGCTCGCCCGTGCCAACGGGGGAGCGCCGGGTGTGGACGGGGTGCGCTTCGAGGCGATCGAGGACGGCGGGCTGGAGGAGTGGTTGAGGGACCTGCGGACGGAGCTCGTCGAGAGGACGTACCGTCCGGCCCCGGTGCGACGGGTGCTGATCCCGAAGCCCGGCGGCGGCGAGCGGCCGCTCGGCATCCCGACGATCCGGGACCGGGTGGTGCAGACCGCGGCCAAGCTGGTGCTGGAACCGATCTTCGAGGCGGACTTCGAGGACAGCGCTTACGGCTACCGGCCCGGACGGGGCGGCGCCGACGCGATCAAGGAGGTGCATCGTCGCGTGCTGCAAGGCTACACCGATGTGGTGGATGCCGATCTGTCGAAGTACTTCGACACCATTCCGCATTCTGAGCTGATGCGCTCGGTGGCCCGGCGCATCGTGGACCGGCACGTGCTGCGGCTGATCAAGCTGTGGCTGCGCGCTCCGGTCGAGGAGCGGGATGGCGATGGAGGGCGGCGCCTGGGAGGTGGCAAGAGGCAGACCCGCGGTACGCCGCAGGGTGGGGTGATCAGCCC
>WHSQ01000402.1 GCA_009380005.1 Actinomycetota bacterium
GTCGGAGAAGCACGAGATCTGGCTGCAGGTGATCCGCCAGGAAGTCACGATGGGCCGAGGCCGCGGAGCAGTGGCAGGTCGACCGCTCGACCATCATGCGGATCCGCACGGTCGCCAAGGAAGGCGCGCTGGCGGCCTCGCGGCCGGGGATCAAGGGCAAGCAGCGCGACTACGAGCTCGAGCAGGCACGGACCGAGAACGCGCGGTTGTCGGAGGCGCTCAAGGAGATAGCGGTCCGGCTCACGCTGGTGGAAGGAGCTGTGCAAACTACCTGGCCAACAAGGCCGACTACCTCGACTACCCCACCGCGCTCGCTGCCGGCTGGCCCATCGCCACCGGCATCATCGAGGGTGCCTGCCGGCACCCCGTCAAGGACTGCATGGACCTCACCGGCGCACGCTGGGGCCTCAACGGCGCCGAAGCGATCCTCAAGCTCCGGGCCCTGCGCGCCAACGGCGACTACGACGACTACTGGAGCCGCGCATAGTGGCGCTACCACCTCGCCCGCGAACACCAGCGCGTCTACCAGTCACGCTACGCCGGCAACGTCATCCCGCAGGCCGCATGACGTCTCTTCAGAAGAGCCGCACCCATATAGTAACGCGCAATGCCCCTGGGTCTGTGCCCGAGGTTGCCGCTGCGCCCTGGCTGGGGGCGCGGTTCTCGGGGACCTCCAGCACGAAGGTTGACGGTGTCCCACCTCAGGACAGGCGCTAGGACCAATACCGTTCAGTTAGAACTACATGCGTGGTATTCTCTCGGGGAGAC
>WHSQ01000403.1 GCA_009380005.1 Actinomycetota bacterium
CCGCTCCCTGATCGCCTACGACCACGGCTGACCCCTTGGAATCACTCGTCTAGTGGGCCGACGTTTCGAGCGGGTCCGCGCATGCGCGGTGAGGTTGCAAGGGAAAGCCCTCCTGGCCTGGGAGATGCGGACTGTCCAGGAACGCATCTTCAGGATGGAGGGTTCACCTTACGGGTGCATCGTGGCACGGTCGTCGGTGTTCGACGTCGCGACCGACCGGGGTGGGCCACGGATTCCCCAGTTTGAGCGGCCAGCGTCAGGTCATTCTCCAGCTGCGGCGTCAGGGAATTGCCCGGCCTCAGGTAATGGACCGGACGCGGCGTCACGGAATTCCCCACCTGGATCCTGCGAACCGATGATCATCCCGGACTTCCCCCCAGCTTGCTCAGCCACGAGGCTGAGGTGGCGAGGAAGACATTCGTGATGGCTGACATCGTTGAGATCTTGACCCACTGGCATGCGGGCCGGCCCAAGGCGGTGATGTCGACAGCCTGGTGGTAGACCGCAAGACGGTTCGCAAGTACGTCGCGGGCCGCGGCCCCACCACCAGACTGAGCACGGGCGGCGGGGCAGGAGTGTCCAACCTGTGCGACCGGCCGCGGCGTGCAGCACGAGGTGATGGCCCGGATCGTGGGCCAGCACAGCCTTGAGCTCGTCGCGGGGCAGGGTTGCGCAGGTCACGATGATCGGGAACCAACCCGTGTCGGCCCACGTCCTACAGTGGACCGGACGGCTGTTCCGCGATGGGCGCATGGCCTACACAGC
>WHSQ01000404.1 GCA_009380005.1 Actinomycetota bacterium
CGCGCTCGGGCGCTCGGTCGATGAGAACCGCCGGCTCGCGGGCGCGGACCAGCGCGTCGAGTGCTCCTTCGGCGAACACATGGTCCGCCGTCAGGACGACGAAGAACTGCTCCTCGGAGACGAGCGTCGCGGCCGCGGCGAGCGAGGCCCCGTTCCCGGCCTCCCAGCCGTCCGCGTAGACAGCTCGAACCTTGCCGGGCGCCAGCCGGTTGACCACGGCGACGACGGGCCCGGCATGATGGCCGACGACCACGAGCACCTGCTGCAGACCTGCGTTGAGAAGCGTTCGGACCGCGCGCTCCACGAGAGACAGACCGCCCAGACGAACGAGAGCCTTTGAGCCGCCGCCGGTGATCCTGGAGAGGCGTTCCGAGCGCCCGGCCGCGAGCACCACGCCGACGCGTGGGCGCGCGACCAGGACCGGCGGCTCTTCAAGCGGGGCAAGCTCCGCGCGCCCGATGCCGCCGTTCACCCCGGCCGGCTCACCCTTCGAGGGAATCTCCGACACGCTCCTCCCGGTAGTGCGCCACTTCCAAAGCCCGGGGGACCGACACCGGGATCCTCTGGAAAGCCCACCCTATACTCGATCCGAGAGAGCATCGGCGGCGACGCCGACTGGCCGCCGGCCGAGACGAGCATGCCCGCAGGCACCTACACCATGTTCGGCGACGACGGGCGCGCGGTCGGGACCGAGGAGTTCCGCACGTGAAGGGTGCACAAACTCAGTTCCGTCATGCTGCCGCCTCATAGTATTCGTGCA
>WHSQ01000405.1 GCA_009380005.1 Actinomycetota bacterium
AGCACGCGGGCGCCGCTAGCGTCCTTGTCAGCCTCACGTTCCAAGAAGGAAGCGGTTGCTTGGAGATTAAGGACGACGGGAACGGGTTCGACTCAACAGTCAGCCCTCCCGAAGGTCACCACGGCATGCGGAATATGGCGAATCGTGCTCGCGCGATTGACGCCGTCTTTGAAATAGACAGCTCCCCAGGTCAGGGAACGAAATTGACTTTGCGGTTTCCCGTAGACGCCTAGCCAGAACCAGGGATACGCCGTGCGATGTAGGCTGCCGCCTCGGAACGGCGGCGCATGTTGAGCTTGCTCAGGATGCTCGAGACGTAGTTCTTGACCGTCTTGTCGCTCAGGAAGACCTCGGCGGCGATCTCCTTATTGGTCTTACCCTCGGCGATGAGCTTAAGGATCTTGTTCTCGTTCTCAGTTAGCTGGGATTGTTTGTCTCCTGCGGTTCCGTTAGCGATGCTCCGGACTTGCTCCAGCACACGCATCGTTACCTGGGGGTCCAGCAAGGAATCGCCGCGTGCTACTGCTTCGACCGCTTCGGCGAGCTGCTGACCACGGGTCTGCTTGAGGAGATAAGCGGAGGCGCCGGCGAGAATCGAAGCCATCACCGCTTCCTCGTCCGCGTAGGACGTTAGCATGATCATGCGCGTCTCCGGTAGCTCGGCACGGATCTCACGACAGGCTTCGACACCGGTGCCATCTGGTAGACGGACGTCCATGACGACAACGTCGGGCTTCTCCCTCAGGGCGACCTCGACGGCC
>WHSQ01000406.1:0-483 GCA_009380005.1 Actinomycetota bacterium
CCGAGGCCACGGCCTGCCGTCAAGCTAGTGTCCTGAGTCGTTAGTTCGCTTGCGGTTGTAGGGTGGGGTGATGCCTGGTCCGAAGCCGTTGCCGTTGGAGCTGTCTGATCACGAACGCCGGGTGCTGCGGGGCTGGTTGCGCAAGCGGGCCGCGTCGCAGGCGCTGGTGTTGCGGTCGAGGATCGTGCTGGCGTGCGCGGAGGGCCTGTCGAACGCGCGGGTCGCGGATGACTTGGGTGTTTCGCGGGAGACGGTGCGTAAGTGGCGGTCCCGGTTCGCTGCGGACCGGTTGGAGGGCCTGGTGGACCGGCCGCGTTCGGGGGCGCCGCGGAAGATCACGGATGAGCAGGTCGAAGCCTTGGTCGCCAGGACGCTTGGCCAGGTGCCGCCGATGGGTGATTCGCACTGGTCGACGCGTTCGATGGCCGGAGCGGCGGGCATGTCGCAGTCGGCGGTCTCGCGGATCTGGCGGGCGTTCGGCCT
>WHSQ01000406.1:493-760 GCA_009380005.1 Actinomycetota bacterium
GACGAGAAGTCGCAGATACAGGCCCTGGATCGCACCCAGCCGGTGCTGCCGATGGCGCCGACCACGCCGGCGAGGATGACGCACGACTACGTCCGGCACGGCACGACCAGCCTGTTCGCCGCACTGGACATCGCCTCCGGCTCGGTCATCGCCCAGCACTACCGCCGCCACCGCCACCAGGAGTTCCTCCGCTTCCTGAAGGTCATCGACGCAGCCGTCCCCAAGGATCTGGACCTGCACCTGGTCCTGGACAACTACGCCACCCAC
>WHSQ01000407.1 GCA_009380005.1 Actinomycetota bacterium
CCTCAAGACCGTCAACGATCCCGAGCTCGGGATCGACATCTGGCACCTGGGGCTGATCTACGAGATCGCCATAGACGACGACGGAAACGTCAAGATCGACTACACGCTGACGACCATGGGGTGCCCCATCGGCCCCATGATCGAGGACGAGGTGCGGCAGGCGACCTCCGGCATCGAGGGGATGGGTGAGCTGACGATGGAGATGGTCATGTACCCGCCCTGGACCCCCGAGAAGATGCACCCCTTGGCCAAGTCCGCCCTCGGCTTCGTCTGATAGCCACCTTGCTCGCTCGTCTCGAGTGCGCCCGCTGTGCGCGTACCTACGACGAGAACGAACTCCACAACCGGTGCGCCTGCGGCGGAACGCTCGCCGCGATCTACGAGCCAAGGGCGGTTTCGCTCGCCGGGCTACGTTCCCGCCCGCCCGGCATGTGGCGCTACCGCGAGCTGCTTCCCCTGAAGGGCGACCCGATATCCCTGGGGGAGCCGCAGACACCGTTGTTGAGGCTCGAGCGTCTTTCGACGCGATGGGGCGTCGAGACGTGGCTGAAGGACGAGTCGCCCTTGCCGGGCACCACGTTCAAGGCCCGTGGGGCGGCGGTTGGACTCTCGCGTGCGATAGAGCTTGGCGCGGAACGACTGGTGATGCCGAGCGCGGGGAACGCCGGTGGGGCCTGGGCTCTCTACGCGGCCCGCGCGGGGATCCCGCTAACGGTCACGATGTCCCGCCATGCCCCGGAGTCGAACCAACGGGAGGTG
>WHSQ01000408.1 GCA_009380005.1 Actinomycetota bacterium
AGGCGGCCGGATGGATGTTCACCGACTGCAGAGGCGGTCCGGTCCACCCCCACGCCATCTCGCAGGCGTTCGAGCGCATCGCCCGTCGCGCCGGGGTGCCGGTGATCCGGCTGCATGATCTCCGCCACACCCACGCCACGCTGCTCATCGCCGCCGGCGTTCCCGTCAAGGTCGTCAGCGAACGTCTCGGCCATGCAATGCCCAGCTTCACGATCGACACTTACCAGCACGTGCTGCCCGGCATGCAAGCAGACGCCGCCCGCGTGTTCCTACAGCTCGTCTCGCCCGATGCGCCGGTAAGCCGGGAGAAGTCGGAGAAAACCCGGTAGAAGCGCCGGTAGAACAGGGTCCGAAGACGGTAGAAGCCCAGGTCGATCGGGCCGCTGACCTGGGCTTCTTCGTTGCAGGGGCGGGATTTGAACCCGCGACCTCCGGGTTATGAGGCCACCATGCTGGCTCGGGGTCTTGCCCTTCAGCCTCTCCCTGGGGCAGGCCACCATTGGTCGGGGAACTCAGGCTGGACCCGACGCTCGTCCGTTGGTCACCACGCTGACTGAGGAGAATGCCATGGCGGCTCCGGCGATGACCGGGTTGAGCAATCCGATCGCCGCCAGGGGGATGGCAGCAATGTTGTAGCCGAAGGCCCACCCAAGATTCTGGAAGATCACGCGCAACGTCCTGCGCGACAGCCGGATCGCGGTAACGACGCCAGCGAGGTCCCCCGACATCCGCGTGATATCCGAGGACTCGATCGCCACA
>WHSQ01000409.1 GCA_009380005.1 Actinomycetota bacterium
CGTCAACGGGAAACTCATGACATCGTCACGACTTACGGCAACGGAGTTGCCCTAGCGACCGGGGACGGACACGGCCATCCGCCGTGACGGCCTCTCCGCTGATCCGCTACTCGATCATGATGGCCGCCGGGCAGTCGGCGCTGTTCGCCTACCTGACGGCCTACTCCCTGGACGTGCTGCAGCTGTCCCCCGGCACATCCGGCTACCCGGTCGCGATCATCGGTGGCCTGTCCATCCCCGCCCGAATCATCGTGGGAGCTCTGACGCAGGGCGCCACCCGCCGGATGCTGTTGCTGATGGCGTCGTGCGCGGCGCTGTCGGCGCTCATCCTGATGACCGCCACGGCCGACCAGCGCCTCTTGCTCTGGGTGGGTGTGGTCCTGTTCGCCCTGTCCGGCGCGGTGTGGAACAGCGTGGCCCAGCTGACGGTCGTGCAGTCGACGTCGTCCGCCGGCGCCGCCAGTGAGCTGTCGGCCCGGCTGCAGTCCGGGTTCCTCGCCGGGCTGGTGGTCGGGCCGCTGCTCGCCGCCGCCGTCATCGACGCCTTCGACTACCGGCTGCTCTGGACGGTTGTGGCCGCCTGCTTCGCCGCCGCCGCAGCTCAGTGCCGCCACCGGCTCGTATCGACCCCGGCTCACGTCTGAACGCCGGCAGGGGGCTTCCAGGGTCACACGCGGCCCCCGGCACCGAACACCGACTGCCGAAGGAGAGCACGATGGCGCTCATCATCACCGACGACGACGTCCGCGAGCATTT
>WHSQ01000040.1:0-8792 GCA_009380005.1 Actinomycetota bacterium
AGGTCTTCCTGGCCCTCACCGGCCATCCGGCGGAGGAGATCCCGTCCGAGGAAGTCGATCCCATCAAGGAGGAGCAGCCACAATGAGCGCGATCCGAACCACCAACGCGGCCCACACGGGAGCCGACGAGGTTGCGGTCCGAAAGGCGATCGCCTCGACCTCACGTCCGCCCCGAGCCGGCGCGCTGTCGACGGCCCTCACCTTCGGATGGCGCGGGATGCTCAAGGTCAAGCACGTTCCCGAGCAACTCCTCGACGTGACGATCACGCCTGTGATGTTCGTCCTGATGTTCACGTACCTGTTCGGCGGCGCGATCGCCGGGTCCGCGCATGCCTATCTCGATTACATCCTTCCAGGGATCCTCGTCATGTCGGTGCTGTTCACCACGGTTTACTCCGGGGTGGCGCTCAACACGGACCTGACCAAGGGTGTGGTGGACCGCTTCCGCTCGCTGCCGATCTGGAAGCCGTCTCCCTTGGTGGGCTCGCTGCTCGGGGACAGCGTTCGCTACGTGATCGCCGGCACCGTGATCATCGTGCTCGGCGTGATCCTCGGCTACCGTCCGGGTGCAGGTGTCGCGGGCGCGGTCGCCGCCCTGGCCCTGGTCGTGGTCTTCGCGTTCGGCCTCTCGTGGGTCTTCACCACACTTGGCCTGCTATTGCGCTCCCCGAACGCGGTGATGAACGCGGGCTTCATGGGTATCTTCCCGATCACGTTTCTCTCGAATGTCTTCGTCGAACCAGAGACGCTCCCTCGGGTGCTCGAGGCTTTTGTCAACGTCAACCCGATCTCGATCCTGGCGACCGCCTCCCGTGGCTTGATGGAGGGCAATGTCAACGGAGCCGACATTGCCATCGTGCTGGCGGTAGCGGCGGCACTGACGGTGGTGTTCGCGCCGCTGACGACGCGCCTCTATCGCAAGGGATAGGGACCGGCCGCCGCACATCCCTAACCTGCAATGAGCCTTTCGGGGAAGCGTCATGTTCTGAACAGCG
Organism: Actinomycetota bacterium; assembly: GCA_009380005.1. GTDB lineage: Bacteria > Actinomycetota > CADDZG01 > CADDZG01 > WHSQ01 > WHSQ01. The sequence goes on from WHSQ01000040.1 coordinate 996, forward strand.
CGTGAACGGAACTCCTCGATCGCCCGGATCCGAGCCACGGCTCCGGGTGTTCGACAGCGGCGGCCACCGTCGATGAGTTGCTCTCCGCCACGGCCGTCCCCGGGTAGCTTGTAGCGATGGTCGAGCGCGGTCCGAATAGGAAAACGTCTCGTCTGCGTGACGCACGCGCCAACCGACGGTCGTGGGATCAGGACAGCGACGAGTACCAGAAGGAGCACGGCGGGCTCCTCGGCGGCCACCGGGCCATGGCTTGGGGACTCTGGCGGATACCAGAAGAACAGCTGAAGGTGCTTGGAACCGTCCGGGGGAAGCGCGTGCTGGAGCTCGGCTGCGGCGCGGCCCAGTGGTCGATCGCCCTTCGGAAGCGTCGGTCGCAGCCGGTCGGCCTCGATAACTCGTTCCGGCAACTGATCCACGCAAAGGGGCTCATCCGCTCGGCTCGTTGCCGGCTACCGCTCGTTCAGGCTGCTGCGGAGTCCTTGCCGTTTCGCGACGCTCACTTCGACATAGCGTTCTGCGATTACGGCGCCATGAGCTTCGCGGACCCGGCCCTCACGGTTCCCGAGGTCGCCCGGGTGCTAAGACCAGGCGGGCTGTTCGCGTTCTCGACGACGACTCCCTTCCTGTCCGTGTGTTGGCCCGACGGAGCCGCGGAGGTAACGACGACGCTGCACGGTCGCTATTTCGGGATGCGGCGGCAGGTATGGTCGGCCGACAACACGGTTGACTATCAGCTTCCCTACGGTGAATGGATCCGGCTGTTCCGGTCCAATGGCCTCGCGGTCGAGGACCTGGTGGAGATACAGCCGCCGCCCCGTTCGCGGACTTCCTTTCCCGGCCGACCCCTGTCCTGGGCGCGACGGTGGCCGGCGGAGATGATCTGGAGCGTCCGGAAGGAGTAAGGGGGGCATGTTCTTCTCGACCGCGTGGATGTCGAGGCTGTTGTAGTGCTTCTGCAGGGCCAGTCCCGGGGCTCAGTGGCGGGAGAAGACGCCGCGTCCGCCGCCCCAGATGCCGAGGTCGAGGAGCACGGCGAGGATGACGAGGATCAGGCCCCAGCTTTGCAGTCCGCGGGTTTCGTTCTGTGCGATCGCGTAAGCGAGGGTCGTCGTCGGCAGTGCGAAGAACCCGACCAGGGGCAGGATCCAGCCCTCGTAGGCGCGACTCAGGTAATTCGTGAAGATCCAAAGGACGATCATCACGAATCGGGGAGTAGCCAGGACGAGGATCGCCGCGAGACAGCCCATTGGGACCGACTCTAGTTTCTCTCCGAGCCGAGCGGGAATCCGCTTCCCCCTGGTAACGACTCGAATCGTCCATGTACGCTGACCACCCTTACGGAGAGGAGCAGCGCGATGACGATCCAGATGCCGGCCGATCGGTCCTTCGGGGCGACGATCCCGGCCGGGAACCTGCAGGAGACGCGGAAGTTCTACGAGGATGTCCTCGGCTGCGAGCCGGTCACGGAGGACGAGGGCGGCATCCTCTATCGCTCCGGCGACACGTACTTCTCCCTCTACGCGACCCCGTTCGGAGGCAAGGCCGAGCACACGCTGGGCGGGTTCGTGGTCCACGACGTCGAAGCCGCGGTCGCAGATCTGCGCGCCAAGGGGGTGACCCTCGAGGAGTACGACCTTCCCGAGGTCGGGGTCAAGACGGTCGATGGGATCGCCGAGGTCCCCAACGGCATGAAGATCGCCTGGTTCAAGGATCCCGAGGGCAACATCCTGTCGATGTCGTCGATGCCCCAACTTCCGTAGGGCCGGGACGGCGACCGGTTGACACGATTGACGGCGCTCAAGGACAAATACGATCCGGACAACCTCTTCCGCATGAACGCCAATATCCCGCCGAGCAAGTAGCTCCGAGCGAACGGAGGCGGGCGCGCTCCCTCGGCGTCTGCGATCTCTAAGGCCCAGTCGCAGCCTGGCCCGTATTTTCCCGGTCGTGATCGCGCTCTGGCGCCACTTCCGCCGCCGGCTTTGGGAGGGTGGGATAGGCGCGTACGGTCTCCGTGAAACCCCTTAGATCGAGCTCCCGGAGCTCGCCGAAATCCAGATCCTTACCGGCGCACAGCTCACGGACCGCCTGAGACACGAGCACCCCTCCCGGATCGGCCGCGCTGCACAATCGGGCGGCGAGCTGCACCGCGGTCCCGAAGAGATCCCCCTCGTCCGTAACGGGCTCCCCGGCGGATATCCCGACGCGGATCTGGAGGGAGCCCGCGGGAACCGTCTGCGCGAACCGGTGCTGCATCCTCATCGCGCACTCGACCGCCCTCGAGGCCGATGTGAACGACGCCATGATCCCGTCACCGGTGTGCTTGATCTCGCGGCCGCCTAACGCTTGCAGAGCTTCGCGCACGATCTCGTCGTGTCGGCGAACCATCGCCATCGCACCGGCATCGCCCAGACGCTGGGTCAACGCCGTGGATCCGACGATGTCGGTGAAGAGAATCGTGCGGAATGCGCTCGCTTCGTAGGCCTCTCCCACCGGGAGAGGCGCGGTTCCGAGGAACTCGGCAACCCGCTCCGGCTCGACCTCGATGATGTTGTGGGCGATCAACCCGTGTGCCTCACGGTGGACCGCTTCGGCGGCTTCCTCGGTAGGGGCCTCGACGAGACAGAATGCATGCTGTCGCTGGTAGTCGAACCAGTAACTGAGGTACTTGACGTCGTACTTGTCCTGTACCTGGAGGTCGTAGCCGTGCGCAACGGCGACGTCTGTTGCCGTCGCTCCCTCCAGTTCATGTCGATCCATGAATAGCGGCAATGCGCATGCTCCCGGTCCTCGAACGAAGCGACATCCTAGTCGGGGCCGGGATCGGTACATAGGGGACACGAACCGCCGGGTGTCGGCGCGGAATCGGCGATGGCCCTTGAGCCTCGTCGGAAGCGGTAGCACCATCTGATGCGTGAGTTCCTCATCCGTCAGAGCGCTCGCCCATGGGGCCTGGACCCTCACGGTCCTGCTCCTGCTGACTTCGGTGGGCCTGGGCCTGGCCTTCGCCGATGTTCCGGTGGGGGAGGCCCCCGCGGGGATCGCCTTCGCCATGTTCTCCATCATGGGCGCCATCGTGGTGCTCCGAGAGCCGTCGAACGCGATCGGTTGGATCTTCTGCGCGCTCGGCACCCTGTTCGCCACGGGCAGCATCCTGGATATGTACGCCGTTTCCATGCCGCCCCTCCCCGGTCGCGGGTGGGCCGCGTTGGGAGCGGCGTGCATCTGGTTCCCCGCCGTGGCTCTCCTCATGCAGGTCATGTTCCGGTTCCCAACCGGTAGCCACATCTCGCGAGCTTGGGCACGGGTCGGGCGGATCGGTCTCGTGGGAGCCGGGGTCGCCGCGCTGGGCACCGGGCTGACGCCGGGCGAGTTCCCGGATCAGCCGATCGAGAACCCGTGGGGCGTCGCATGGATCGGCGACTCGATCCTCGAGAGCGGAGGCGTCGGTTGGGCGGGCGTCCTCGTCGGGCTCGTCGGGGGAGCCGTCGCTCTGGTGGTCAGGTTCCGACGCTCGACCGGTATCACTCGGGCCCAACTGAAGTGGTTCGCTCTGGCGAGCGCGCTTCTCGGAGTGAGCGCGGTGCTGAACGGGATCTTCCTGACCGAGAAGGAGGGGGGCGTCGTGCTCGGTGGATCTTTGACGACCACCGTTTCCTTCGGGCTGTTCATCCTCTCCCTATGCGCGCTGCCGGTTGCTGCGGCGATCGCGATCCTCCGGTACCGGCTCTACGACATCGACGTCGTCATCAATCGGAGCATCGTCTACCTAACCCTCACCGTCGTGTTGGGTGCGGCGTACTTCGCGATCGTCACGGCTGCGAGCACGCTCGCGGGAGATTCCAGCGTGACGGTTGCCGCCGCCACGCTCATCGTGGCAGGCCTCTTCCGACCGCTGCGTCGCGGCATCCAGCACTTCATCGACCGTCGCTTCTATCGGACGAAGTACGACGCGCAACGAACCGTCAGCGATTTTGGGCTGTCGCTGCGGAACGAGATCGAGCTCGATGCCCTGTCCAACGAGCTCGTGAGGGTTGTGGATACGACGCTCCGGCCCGTCGCCGTGTCGCTGTGGCTGCGTTCTCCACAGCGTCGCTCGGAATGACCCGGGCTCGAGATCCTCGGAAGTTGGTGCTACCTCCAGCGTCGTAGGTTCTGGTGCGTGCATCAGGCGATCGTGGCATGAAGCGGACCCGGCGGTGGGATCTCGGCCCACCGGGCGTGTCGCGGGTGCTTCGGGGATCGGTCCTTGCGCTCCTGCTATTGTCGCCTGCCCTCGCGGGGTGCTCCAACGCTTCCAATGACGATGCCGTGGTGGTGTTCGCGGCGGCATCGTTGACCGAGGCGTTCGAGGAGATCGGCGAGGAGCTGGAACGAACCGACGACGTGGCGGTGACGTTCAACTTCGGCGCGAGCTCGGACCTGGCGCGCTCGATCGTGGACGGGAGCCCGGCCCAGGTGTTCGCGTCGGCGGACGAAGCGATGATGGACCTGGTCGTCGACGAAGGCGTGGCGCGAGACCCCGAAGTCTTCGCCGCCAGCGACATGGCGATCGCCGTCGCGAAGGGGAACCCTCTGGGGATCGAAGATCTCGGAGACCTGGAGAGGATCTCCGTGGCTCTCTGCGCGCCCGAGGTGCCGTGCGGGCGCTACGCGCGCGATGTACTGGAAGCGGCGGGCGTCTCGGTAGATGCACGTTCGTTGGAGCCGGACGTGAAGGCCGTTCTCGCCCGCGTGGCGCTCGGCGAGATCGATGCCGGGATCGTGTACGGCTCGGACGTGGCAAGCTCCGACGATGTCTCGGCGGTATCCATCCCCGACGGATCGAACGTTGTGGCGCGATATCCGATCGCCTTGATCGGCGATGCCCCGAGCGAAACCGCTCTCGCGTTCTACGAGCTCGTCGTCTCCGACGCGGGTGCCGAGATCCTCGAACGGCACGGGTTCGAACGGCCGTGAGGCGCCGGGAGTCGACCTCGCCGCCTCCTGCGATCGCGATGCTGGCGTTGGTCGGCGCGGCCTTCCTTGCGCTTCCGATCGCAACGATCCTGTGGCGCGCACCGTGGTCGCGCCTCGGCGAGCTCCTCGCGTCGGAGGAGCTCGTCACCACGCTGCGGCTGTCGTTGTTCTGCTCGCTGTGGGCCACCGCTCTGTCCGCGCTCGTCGGGATCCCTCTTGCCTGGTTGCTGGCGCGCGGATCGTTCCGGGGGAAGAGGTTCCTCCGAGGGCTCGTCATCCTGCCGGTGGTCCTCCCTCCGGTCATCGCCGGTCTCGCCCTGATCACCGCGTTCGGCAGGTCCGGCGTGATGGGCCGATGGCTGTTCGAGACCTTCGACGTATCGCTGCCGTTCACGACCGCCGGGACGATCCTGGCCGAGACCTTCGTGGCGATGCCGTTCCTGGTGCTGGCCGTCGAGGGGGCGTTGAGGAGCACCGAGAGGGGCTACGAAGATGCGGCGGCCACGCTCGGGGCCGGGTCCTGGACCGTCTTCCGCCGGGTGACCTTGCCGGCGATCGCGCCGGCGCTGTTGTCGGGAGCGCTGCTGGCGTGGGCGCGGGCGATCGGCGAGTTCGGTGCCACGATCACCTTCGCCGGCAACCTGCCCGGCGCGACCCGCACGATCCCGCTCGCCGCCTTCTTCGCCCTTCAACGGGAGCCGGAGGCCGCGATCGCCCTGAGCCTCGTGCTCGTCGCCGTCTCGCTCGGGGTCCTGATCGGGTTGCGCGACCGGTGGTTGGTGAGGGCATGAAGCTGAGAGCCGACGTGCGGGTAGGCCGGGGGGATCGGACGATCGCTGCGCACGTCGTCGCAGACCCGAGTCGAAGGGTGGTGATCGTAGGACCGAACGGGGCGGGAAAGTCCACGGTACTGGCCGCGCTGGCGGGGACGGTGAGGCTCGACGAGGGCCGCATCGAGCTCGGAGACCGATTGCTCGCCGACACCGATACGGACGTTCATCTGGGCCCCCACGAGCGCAACGTCGGCGTGGTGTTCCAGGACGGCCTTCTCTTCCCCCATATGACCGTGCTCGACAACGTCGCGTTCGGCCCCCGTTCGCGCGGCGCTTCCAGGGACCGCGCGGGTCGGCGAGCTCGGGAGGAGCTGGAGCGCTTCGATCTGCACTCCCTCGCAGAGGCGCGCCCGCGTGCCTTGTCGGGTGGCGAGGCGCAGCGCGTCGCCCTGGCTCGCGCTCTCGCCGCGGGCCCGGATCTCTTGTTGCTCGACGAGCCTTTCGGCGCTCTCGACGTCACCAGTCGCGTCGAGGTACGTCGCGCCGTGAGGCTGGCACTGGACGAGAGCTCCGCAACCGCGATCCTGGTGACGCACGATCCCGTGGAGGCGCTCGCTATGGGGGACAGGATCGTCGTGATGGAGAAGGGTCGTGTGTCGCAGTCCGGGAGCCCGGACGAGATCCGGGCCCGGCCCCGATCGGCCTACGTCGGCGATCTGGTGGGGCTGAACGTGATCCACGGCCGCGGGCAGGGGGACTCCGTCGAGATCCCCGGCGACACCGCGCTCACCCTCGCGGAGCCGATGGACGGTCCCGTGATCGTCACGTTCCACCCCCACGCCGTATCGCTGCACGCGACGCGCCCGGAGGGCTCGATGCGAAACGTCTGGGAGACGTCGGTGCGACACGTCGAGCATTTCGGGGGCAGGGTTCGCGTCGAGCTCGACAGCCCCCCGGGGGCGGCCGTGGAGGTGACCGGCGCGGCCGCCTCGGAGCTTGGTCTCGCGGGGGGTCGGCGGGTTTGGGCGAGCCTGAAGGCGACCGAGATCGGCTGTTTCCCCGCCTAGCGGACGCTGAGGGCGAAGTCCAGGCGAGGCCCCCGGCGGGGGCCGAGCATCAGGGCGAGCGTCACGCAGACCGCCGCCACGAAGAGTGCTGCTCTCAGGCGCATACGGACATCCTCGCGCCGGGGACCGGGCCGGGGATACTCATAACCATGAGCGTGGCTGCCTTCGTCGAGGTGAACGGCCAGAAGACCCGGGTCCAGGAGACGGGGGCCGGGCAACCCGTCGTGCTCCTGCACGGGTGGGGGGGCCGGATCGAATCCATGGCCCCCGTGGCCCGATGCCTGTCCCCGGCCTTCCGGGTCGTCGCGATGGACCTGCCCGGGTTCGGGGAATCGCCTGCGCCCGAGGGCGTCTGGGGGACGCCCGACTACGCGATCTTCGTGCGCGACGTGCTGGCGGAGCGGGGGATCGAGCGCGCCCACATGATCGGTCACTCCTACGGCGGCAAGGTCTCGCTTTTCCTGGGCGCCACCCACCCCGAGCTCGTGGACAAGCTGGTCCTGGTGGATGCCTCGGGCGTGCGGAGCGCACCTTCGCTCGGAACGCGCGCCAAGCGAGTCGCATCGACGGCCGCCAAGACGGCCGGTCGCTTCGGCTCGCCGGGACGCCGGATCAGGCAGGCCGTGTTCGATCGCATTGCGTCGAAGGATTATCGGGAAGCCGGAGCGATGCGTCCGATCCTGGTGCGTTTGGTCAACGAGGACATGACGCCGCTCATGCCGCGGGTGAGGTCCTCGACCTTGCTCGTGTGGGGGGATCGAGACGAAGACACGCCGGTCTCGTACGGTCGCAAGATGGAGTCATTGATCCGGGACTCCGGGCTGGTCGTGCTCGAGGGAGCAGGTCATTTCTCCTATCTCGATCAGGCGGATCGTTTCTGCCGGGTCGTTCGCCACTTCCTGGGCGCGCCGCTCGCCTGATGGGATTCGACGACCCGTTCTACGGGTACTCCGCGCTCCTGCGCACGATCGTCTACGGCCTGGTCCCGCTCTTCATGG
>WHSQ01000040.1:8802-27708 GCA_009380005.1 Actinomycetota bacterium
TGGTGTGGCAGGTCGTCCGCTTGCGCCGCGCCTTGCACGTCTTCCAGCTCGAGGGCTACAAGCGGCGCCGCTTCTTGCAGTGGGCGCGAGCCGACCGTGCACGCGCTCTGTTCGTGCGAGCTCATCCGCAGAAGAAGCCGTTGGTGATGACGGGACGCGCCTGGCGGCTGCTCATCACGTCTGCGGTGCTGTGCCTCGCCGGCGTTCTCGTCCTTCCCGGCATCATGCACATCGCCTGGGGCTTCCCCCTCGATCTCGGCTCGTGGGCGGTCATGTCGGCCCTGTTGTTCCTCGGCGTTCCGGAGGTCCTGGTCGTCGCCGACTCCGTGATGTCGCCGATTCAGCGAGCCATCAACGAGCGTTATCTACGCCGTGCTGCAACGACGTTGCAGGAACTCTCGCCGACCGTCGTGGCCATCACCGGGTCCTTCGGCAAGACGTCCACCAAGTTCGCGATCGAGACGTTGGCGGGAGAACCGGGCACGATCCTCGCAACCCCGAGCTCCTACAACACGCCGCTCGGCGTGTGTCGCGCGATCAACGAACGGCTCGGGCCCGCTCACCGGGTGTTCGTGGTGGAGATGGGCGCCTACGGCGAGGGCGAGATCGCCGAGCTGATGGGTTTCGTGCGACCCTCGATCGGGGTCCTGACCGCGGTCGGCCCGGCCCACCTGGAACGGTTCGGCTCGATGGACGCGATCCGTCGTGCGAAGTACGAGGTCGTCCGCGACCTGCCGTCCGGCGGCACCGCGGTCATGAGCGTCGACGATCAGATCGTGCGTGCCTTGGCCGACGACACGACACACGTCGCCGTCGTCCGATACGGGCTGGATGCAGACGGCCGGCCGGACGTCACGGCTCGCGACGTGACCTTCGGGTCGGACGGGACGACGATGACCATCTTGGATCAGCGCGACGGCACGCAGGTCCGGCTGTCGACTCCTTTGCTGGGCAGCCACGCGGTCGGTCACGTGCTGGCCGGCTTCGCCGTCGCTCGAGCCGTCGGGCGGACCAAAGAGGAGATCGCTCGAGCAGCGAGCCGGCTGCGACCCGTCGAGCACCGGCTTCAGCTGATGGACGGCGCTCCCGGCATCACGATCATCGACGACGCCTACAACTCCAACCCGGACGGGGCCGCGGCCGCGCTCGCGGTGCTCGAGGCGATGCCCGCCGACCGCAGGATCGTCGTGACTCCGGGCATGATCGAGCTGGGTGAGCTGCAGTACGACGAGAACCGGCGCTTCGGCGAGCTCGCCGGCGGAGTGGCCGACACGCTGATCGTCGTCGCACGCGTGAATCGGGATGCCATCGTGGAGGGAGCCGGCGGCAAGCGAGCCAAGGTCATCACCGTCGACTCCCTGGACGAGGCTCAGGTCCACCTGCGAGACTTCTTGCGGCCGGGCTCGGTCGTCTTGTTCGAGAACGACCTACCCGACCAGTACGAGAGCTAGCGACGCACCCTCCAGACCGAGAGCTCCTCGACGAGCCCCTTCACGCGAGCTTCGATCTCGTCGCGGATCGAGCGCACTTCTTCGAGCGGCTTGCCGGAGGGGTCGGGGAGGTCCCAGTCGAGGTAGCGCTTGCCGGGGAAGATCGGGCAGGCATCGCCGCAACCCATGGTGATGACGACGTCGGCTTGCTTCACGGCCGCCTCCGTGAGCAGCTTCGGGCGCTCGCCGGAGAGGTCGATGCCGACCTCTTGCATCGCGGCCGCGACGTTCTCGTGGATCGAGTCGCCGGGGGCCGAGCCTGCGGACAGGACATCGATCTCACCGCGGGCGGCTCGGTCGAGCAAGGCAGCCGCCATCTGGGACCGGCCCGCGTTGTGGACGCATACGAACAGGACGGTGGGCTTCGGAGCCATGCCTCCGTTATAGATGCTGCGTGTGAAATCTGCATGAACGAGGCGCATCCGGGACCGTCATCCCCTCGCCACTAGACTGCCAGGGTGAACAGGTTGCGCGTGGGCGTCATCTTCGGAGGGCGATCGGTCGAGCACGACGTGTCGATCGTGACGGCCCACCAGGTCATGGCTCAGCTGGAGGACGACCACGACGTCGTCCCGATCTACGTGACCCGAGAGGGCCGCTGGCTGACCGCGCCGGGCCTCAACGACCTGGAGGTCTACAAGGCGGACCGCGCCGCCGAGGTGGGCGAGGCGTGCGTGCTTCCGGCGGGCTCCGCACAGACCGGGCTGATGATCCCGGGAGGGCGACTCCGCGGAGGGCGGACGATCCGGCTGGATGTGGTCATCCCCGCGATCCACGGCACCAACGGCGAGGACGGAACCCTGCAGGGCACGCTTGAGCTCGCCCAGATCCCCTATGCGGGCGCCGGCGTCGTCGGTTCCGCCGTCGGCTTCGACAAGATCGCGATGAAGCGCGCGTTCGAGGCCGTTGGGCTTCTGACGGTTCCGCACGTGCTGGTGGACGCGTTTCGATACGACGCCGATCCGGGTCGCGCGCTGGATGAGATCGAAAGGGAGATCGGCTATCCGACCTTCGTTAAACCGGCGCGGGCCGGGTCCAGCGTCGGGATCGAGAAGGCGACCGACCGCGCTTCGCTGGAACGCGCCCTCGACGTGGCCCGGCGCTACGACTTCCGCATCCTGGTCGAGCGTTCGATGGAAGGGTGCGTGGAGATCAACTGCTCGGTCATCGGGGGGCCCAGGCGTCAGCCGCGCGTATCCGTGTGCGAGCAGCCCGTCGCGTGGGAGGAGTTCCTCACCTTCTCGAACAAGTACATCCGCGGCGCCAAGGATGGGGGCGGTAAGCAACAGGGCATGGCCGGACAGGACCGCAAGATCCCGGCCCCCATCTCCGACGCACTCACCAAACAGGTCCAGGACAACGCGATCAAGGCCTTCGCCGCGGTCGATGCCGCCGGGGTCGCTCGCATCGATGCCTTCCTGAACGAGGAGACGGGCGAGACCTGGGTGATGGAGATCAACACGGTCCCCGGCTCGTTCGCGTTCTACCTCTGGGAAGCATCCGGGCTGTCCTTCCGTGACCTCCTGAGTGAGCTCATAGACATCGCCCTCGAGACCCACAGGGCGCGTTCCGAGCTTCTGGTCACGTTCGATTCGGGGATGTTGCAGGCGAACACCGGCTCGGGGAGCAAGGCCCATGGCTGATTCACCGGCGCGTCTCACGAAGGACGACAAAGAGCGGTTCACCCGCGATACGGCTCCTTTGCTGGACTCCCTCTACGGCGCGGCGCTCCGTATGACGCGCAATCCGGCCGACGCCGAAGACCTCCTACAGGAGACGATGCTGCGCGCCTACCGGGCGTTCGACCGCTTCGAGCCGGGAACCAACCTGAAGGCGTGGCTGTTCCGCATCCTCACGAACGCGTACATCAACACGTACAGGAAGCGTCAGAGGGAGCCGCTGAAGGTCTCGTCCGACGAGTTGGGCGATTTCGACCTCTACCAGCAGCTCAAGGATCGCGATTCCGAGTTCGGCCAGAGCGCCGAGTCCCTGGTCCTGGACGGCCTCCTGGACAGCGACATCGTCGAGGCCCTGGACGAGATCCCCGAGCAGTTCAGGCTCGCCGTGATCCTGTCCGACCTGGAGGGGTTCTCCTACGCCGAGATCGCCGAGATCATGGACGTCCCCATGGGCACCGTGATGTCGCGGCTCCATCGGGGAAGAAAGGCCCTCCAGAAGCGGTTGTGGAACATCGCAAGGGACAGAGGGATCGTCAGGGGCTCGCCTCAGGGGAGTGGGGAGGCTCTGCAGTAGCCATGGAGATTGGAGCCGGGGGCCGATGAAGGAGACATGCAGGGTGGCGCTCGAACGGGCGTACCTGTTCCTGGACGGCGAGATCCTCACCGAACACGAGCGCATCGAGATCCAGGTCCATCTCGAGGAATGCCAGCCCTGTTACCAACGCTTCGGCATGGAGAAAGAGTTCACTATTCTCTTGAGCCGACTCAAGAGCCAGTACCAATGTCCAGAGGGCCTCAAGCGTAGGATCTGGAAGCGACTAGAGTCCCAATGATCCGCCCGGTACGCCGGGCGATTTTGCATCTTGGGGTGCGACGGATAGGATGCCGCCGGACACATCACTGAGTACCGGGAACCCCTAAAGATGGCGCGAACCAACCTGCACGAGTTAGCCAATCGACTCCTCGCGCGCCTGCGGGACTCGTCGGAGAACAACGTCTTTGACGGCAAGCTGCGTCAGGTCGCGGCGGATGCTGGACTGAACTCGGTCCGTAGCGCCGAGGCCGTGAAGCTGTTGGAGGATCTCGGCCGGATCGAGGTCATCCAACGTGGCCGCAGGGGTCGCAACACCATGATCGAGATCCGGTCCACCGAGGAGATCACCCTGGCGGACGCCGAATCGGCCTTGCCCAGCCGGGCCGCCAAGCGGACCTCCCGGCTCAACTACGACGAGATCGGTAAGGCCGTGGTGGACCGGCTCCTGGAGCTTGCGCGTGACGACGGGCTCCGTGCGGCACAGGTCGAGGCGTTCGCGTCGGAGACCGGTGGGCTACGCGAACGGATCGGCTCCCTCGAGCAGGCCCTCGAGGCGGCACAGGAACGAGAGACCGAGCTCCGCATCAAGCTGCGCGCCGCCGAGGAGGCCCTGAGCCGCGCAGAGGAGAACCTTCGGCGGGCGTTCGCGTCGAGCCGGCCCGCCGGCGGATCGTCGGGACAGGAACCGGCGCCGGTCGCGATCGAGGATGCGGACGCCAAGGCGTTGCTCGACATCCTCCGAACGCCGCGGCCCTAGGCCTTGGGTAGCGACGCCGACACCGAAGCGGTCCTCTATTCGGCCCAGGGTCCCCGGGCGACGATCACCATCGATCGTGCCGAACGTCGTAACGCACTGAGCCTCGAGGTCTGGCGCGGCATCTCGCGGCGGCTGGCCGAAGCGGAGGCAGATGAGGCCGTCCGAGTGGTGGTTCTGACCGGCGCAGGTGACAAGGCGTTCTGCGCGGGCGGGGACCTGGGAGGGATGACCGGCGGCGGGGTCCTTGCCCAGCATCAGGAGCGAGCGGAGCTCGGCGACCTCTTCTTGCAGATGCGGAAGTCTCGTCTGCCGATCGTGGCGCGGGTCAATGGACATGCTCTCGCCGGAGGCTTCGGTCTGATGCTCGCCTGCGACCACGTGATCGCGGTCGAGGGGGCCGGGATGGGCACACCGGAGATCAACCTTGGTCTCTGGCCCTTCATGATCACGGCGGTCATCCAGCGCGACGTACCCCGGAAGTACGCTCTCGAGCTCATGCTGACCGGCAAGCGCATCACGGCACGGGAAGCATTGGAGCGTGGGATCGTCAACCGCGTGGTAGCCGCGTCGGAGCTGGACGGGGCGGTGGATCGGTTCGTGGAGACGATCGCATCCAAGAGCCCTTTGATCACGGCGCTCGGAAAACGCTCCTTCTACGAGGTCGAGGGCGTGCCGGTCGATCAAGCCTTGCCGTACCTCGCGGGTCTGCTGACCATCGCGCTTCAGTCCGAGGACACGGTCGAGGGCGTGACGGCGTTCCTGCAGAAACGTGAACCGCACTGGAAAGGCCGCTAGTCGCCGTCCTTGCGACTGCAGTCCTCAGCTGCTGAGTCGGGGACGGAGCTGGCGGATGATAAGCCAGATCAACAGCAGCAAGATCGATAGCGGAAGGATGACCCCCATGCTGGTGACGAATCCGGTGGCGATCGCCAGCATGATGTCGACGGCCTGGCGCCAGGCGCGCAGGAACTGGTTAGGCGTATCGGGGGCCGGTGCGGCGCCGGTCGTGAACGAAGCCGTGATCGTGCCGAAGCTCGTCTGGTCCTCCAGGTAGGCGAGCCGTCCGCGTATCCTTTCGATCTGCAGCTGAACGCTGGAAAGCTCCGACTGGACCCGGATCGTGTCCTGGACGCTGGCCGCGCGATCCATCAAGCGCAGCAGAACGGCCTCCTGCGTCCGCCAGTTGCGCAACCGAGCTTCGAGATCGACGAACTCTTGGCCGACGTCTTGCCCGCTTACGTGCTGGTTCTTGAGCCGACCTAGTCCTTCGAGATCGGCCATGGCCTGTTCGAACTTGGCGCTCGGGACCCTGATGGTCACGGTCCCCCCGGCGAACCGGCCCACCTCGGACGTGGTCGACAGCACGAAGCCGCCGTGCCGACCCGATATCGCGATCGCCTCTTGGATCGCGTCCTGCAAGCCGTTGCGTTTAACCCTGAGCTCGACGTCGCCGGTCTTGATCACCGACGGGCCCACGCGCCCGAGAGCGGCGCTCGGCTTGCGGCCCGTCGCTTCGTCGTCGAGCGCCTCCCCGGTCCCGGCGCCGCCCTCGGATCCGTACGCGTCCCCCATGTCTTCGGATTCGCCGCCGGCGGCGGGCTGGATCGCCCTGGGCGCGCTCTCGGCCGTCCCGCCGTCCCCCCTACCCGCGTCGTCCCCTTGATCGGACCCGGCGCAGGCGCCGATCAGCACCACGACCATCGCCAGCAGCGCCGGCACCAGCTTCCTTCGCATCCGGTACATGACCTACCTCCTCGTCCGCTGGAATCACCTGGCTCTTCGACGGCGGGAGGGGCTCCTTTGTTCCCCCCTGCCCCGGCGACCCACGACCATGGGGGTTACTACACGTGTAGTAGACACCGGGTGAGAGGGCGCGTCCAGATGTAATTTCTCCCCGCGAGGCCCGGGAAGACATCGGCGGTCGGCCGCCGGCGAAGGGCCCCAGAAGCAAGGAGCGTGTCCGATGCCCGAGTCCAAGGCCGATCCGCCCACCGCGTCGCAACCCGTCACGTACACCTACGACGGCCCGTCCCTGAAGGAAGCCACCGAAGCCCTCGAGGAGAAGAAGGCTCGGTTCCGCGAGATGGGCGGTGTCGATCGGGTCCAACGCCAGCATTCCACGAACAAGCTGACCGTCCGCGAGCGACTCGATCTCTTGTTCGACGACGGAACCTTCTTCGAGATGGGTCTGTTGGCTCATCACCAGTCGCAGTCTCCTCAGATGCAGGGGAAGAACACGCCCGCCGATGGAGTGGTCACGGGGATCGGCGAGATCGATGGTCGCAAGGCGGCCGTGATCGCCTACGACTTCACGGTGATGGCCGGATCCATCGGCATGGTGGGGGAGATCAAGGCCGGTCGCATCCGAGAGCTTGCCCTTCGCGAGCGGATCCCCCTCGTGTGGTTGATCGACTCGGCCGGCGCGCGCATCCAGGAAGCGACCGGCTCGATGTTCGCGCGCACGGGCGATCTGTTCCGCGAGCAGGTCGTGATGAGCGGCGTGATCCCGCAGGTCGCCGCCATGATGGGGCCCGGCGCGGCCGGCACGGCGTACATCCCGGGGCTCGCCGACTTCGTTCCGATGGTGAAGGGGACTTCGAACATGGCGCTCGGAGGCCCGCATCTCGTGAAGGCCGCGGTGGGTGAGGACGTCACGGCGGAGGACATGGGCGGCTCCAAGGTCCACACCAAGATCTCCGGCGTCGCCGACCTCGAGGTCGGATCCGACGAGGAGTGTCTCCAAGCGGTTCGCAAGTACCTGTCCTTCTTCCCGAGCTCGAACCGGGAAGCTCCGCCGCTGTCGGCCCAGGCGGAGGCGATCGACCGTCGCTCGGAGGACCTGTACGACATCGTGCCGGCGAACCCTCGCCAGGCATACGACATGCACAAGATCATCGGGTCGATCGTCGATGACGCCGATTTCTTCCCGATGAAGCCCGACTGGGCGCGGAACCTCATCACCGGTTTCGCTCGCATCGGGGGCCGGCCGATCGGGATCGTGGCCAACCAGCCGAAGTTCCTCGGCGGAGCCCTGGACGTGAACTCGGCCGACAAGGCGGCCCGGTTCGTCTGGCTTTGCGACGCGTTCAACGTGCCGCTTGTTTTCCTGATGGATTGTCCCGGCTTCATCGTCGGCAGCGCAGTCGAGAAGCAGGGCATCATCCGCCACGGCGCGAAGATGCTCTACGCGGTGTCGGAGGCGACGGTGCCGAAGGTCACCGTCGTACTGCGCAAGGGGTACGGCGCCGGTTACTACGTGATGAACGGTCGCGCCTACGAGCCCGACGTCATCGTCGCCTGGCCCACCGCCGAGATCTCTGTCATGGGACCAGAGGGCGCGGTGAACATCATCTTCCGCAAGCAGATCGACGCCATGCCCGAGGCCGAGCGGGCCGAGGCTCGCAACGACCTGGTCGCGATGATCCGCGAGCAGATCTCACCGTACGTAGCCGCCGGGTGGGCGTTCGTCGACGATCTCATCGACCCGGCCGATACGCGGCTGACGATCGCTCGGGGCCTGGAGGCAGCCGCGAACAAGAGGATCGAACGTCCCTGGCGCAAACACGGGGTCCTGCCCGTCTAGCTCGATCGGGGCCGCGGCCGGTCGCTCTAAGACCGGGGCGAGCCGGCGACACTCGAGGTTCAGTGGGGTCGTGAGTGGACCCGGCCGTCCTCGATCTCGAGGCTGCGGTCGCAGAACTTGATCGTTTCCTTGTTGTGGGTCGCCACCAGGCAAGTCGTGCCCTGCTTCGCCTCCTCCTGCATGACCCCGAAGATCGATCGGGCCCATTCGCCGTCCTGGTGGCCGGCGGGCTCGTCCGCCAGCAACAGACGCGGAGACAGCACCAGCGCGCGGGCCAGAGAGGTGCGCTGTTGTTCTCCCAGGGAGGTCTCGCCCGGCAGTCGCCTGGAGAGCTGGTCGAGGCCGAGGCGCTCAAGCAGATGGCTGACACGGTCGGAAGGCTTGTCGCCGACGCCCGTGGACAGACGCTCCGGCAACTCGATGTTCTCCGCGACGCTCAGCTCTTCGATCAAGCCGAGACGCTGGGGGACGATCGCCATCTCGTCCCACGGCAGCCGAGCCATGTTGTCCTGCGGTGCGCCTCGCCAGCGCACGGTGCCCTCGTCGGCGCGTTCCCACCCGCACAGGATGTTGAGGAGCGTGGTCTTCCCCGACCCCGAGGGGCCGACCAGAGCCACGATCTCGCCACGATCCAATCCGAGCGTCGCGTCGCGCAACGCTTGAACGAGCTCGGTGCCGCGCTTGTACGTCTTGGCGAGGCCCTCGGCATCGACGACGGATCCCGCATCCCGGCCGTCGTGCTGAACCATCAGCGCACCAACTCGCCGCGTTCGATCCGGTAGACACGATCGGAAGCTTCCGCCACCGCCTCGTCGTGGGTGGCCACGACGACGGCCGTTCCCGCATGGGCGAGCCGTTGGATGGTACCCAGCAGGCTGGCCCCGGATCTGGCGTCCAGCTCCGCGGTCGGTTCGTCCGCCACGACGAGTGCCGGGTCGCCGATAACCGCCTGGCCGAAGGCGGCGCGCTGCTGTTCACCGCCGGAGAGTTGGTGGGGCAGGTTCCCGCGCCTCGGCGCAAGGCCCAGCAGCGTCAGGACCTCGTCGACCTCATCGCTCGTTCCCCGACCGCGGAGGCGTGCCGCCAGATGCATGTGCTCGAGCAAGCTCAGGTAAGAGATGAGGTTGTCGGACGGACGTTGGAAGACGTAGCCGACCAGCCGCCGCCGCACGCGACGCCGCCTCCGCGCCCCCAGCGTCGAGATCATGACGCCGCCGACCTCCATCCAACCCGAGGTCGGTCGCTCGAGTCCCGCCACGATCCGAAGGAGTGAGGACTTGCCACTCCCCGAAGGGCCCATGACTGCCGTCACCTGGCCCACGGGGAACTCGACGTCGATGTCCGTCAACGCGTGAACCTCGCCGCTGGCGCTCTTGTAGACCTTGCTTACGGTGTCGCAGCTCGCCGCGATCTCAACCGACAAGTCGCATCACCTCCGCCACGTTCGCCCGATCGGCACTCCGTTGTGCAACGCCATCCTCCGATGGGGGGACGGATCCGTGCTACTACCGCTGTAGTAAATACCGTGTCTCGGACCCGATTCAAGCGCCCGCCCCGGTTAGCCTTCTTCGCCATGGATGCCTGCGTGATCACCTGCGCCGTCAGCGGGGTCGCCGCCGACCGTTCCCAGCACCCGAGCATCCCGTACACCCCCGAGGACTACGCCAAGGAGGCTCGCCGGGCCCGGGACGCCGGCGCCTCCGTGATCCACATCCATGCCCGCTACCCCGATGGGCGCCCCAGCTACCGCGTGCAGGAGTACAAGGCGATCACCGAGGCGATCCTGGCCGAGGCCCCCGACTTCATCATCAACTACTCCACGGGGGCCGTCGGGGTTCCCATCGAAGAGCGCGTTCATCAGATCACGGCTCTCAAGCCAGAGCTCGGCGCCCTCAATATGGGCTCGATGACCTATGCGAAGTATTCCTCGAAGCGCAAGTCGTTCGTCTTCGACTTCGTGTTCGCGAACCCGTTCTCGGACATCACGTCCCTGCTCGAACGGATGAACGCCGCGAACGTAAAACCGGAGTGTGAATGTTTCGATACCGGACACGTCTGGAACGTCCGGCCTCTGCTGGACATGGGACTCCTCGAAGAACCCGTGCAGTTCTCGTTGGTCCTCGGCGTCCTCGGTGGCGCTCCACCCGAGGTCACGACCCTCGCCCACATGGCATCGCTTCTGCCGGAGCGGCATACCTGGGAGGTGATCGCCATCAGCCGCCAGCAGTGGAAGTTGGTGGCGGCCGGTGCATCGCTTGGAGGCAACGTTCGCGTGGGACTCGAGGACAACTTCTATCTGCCTGCCGGAGACGTTGCGGGTTCGAACGGGGATCTCATCGAGGCGGCGGCGCGCTCCGTTCAACTTGCAGGAAGAACCGTGGCCGAGCCCTCCGAAGCCCGTAGATTGTTGTCGTTGCCGGATCCCCCGGACCGGGACCCCCTGCGGGATTGGCGACCTGCGGAAGGGGAGGAGTGAGCGAGGAGGTACTCGCCGAGATGGTCGCCAACGTGTGGAAGATCGTCGTATCGCAAGGCGACGTGATCGAGGAGGGCGACACGATCTGCATCCTGGAGTCGATGAAGATGGAGATCCCCGTCGAAGCGACCGTGGGTGGCACCGTGTCGTCGATCAACGTCGCGGAGGGCGGCGTCGTCCAGGAGGGCGACGTGATCGCCGTCATCGACGGGGCTTGAGCTCCCTCGTAGAGCTTGGCGGCGAACGGGTCGTGGAGCTCGTGCTCAACAGACCCGATGCGCGCAATGCGTTGTCGACGGAGCTTTGCGACGCGATCGTGGACGCGCTCGGAACCATCGCTCGTTCCGCTGATGCGCGCGTCGTCGTTGTACGTGGCGAGGGCAAGGCCTTCTGCTCCGGGGCAGACTTCGCGGCTGTGTCCGGACCGAGCGGACTTGACTTCCTCCCCGCGTTCGAGCGGATGCTCGAAGAACTGGCGAAGTTTCACTTGCCCACGGTCGCCAGCATCCACGGCGCCGCTCTGGGCGGGGGCCTGCAGCTCGCGACGGTGTGCGACTTCCGTATCGCCGCTGCCGACGCCAGGATCGGCATCCCGTCCGCACGTCTCGGCATCGTGGTCAACTTCGAGAACGTTCAACGCCTGGTGATGATGGCCGGTGTCCCGGTAGCCAAGGAAGTGCTGATGACCGGGCGCACGTACACCGGAGATGAGGCGGAACGGAGCGGTCTGGTCACACGCTCGGTGCCGCCCGAGGACCTGGATGCGACGGTTCGCTCGTTCGTCGATGACATCGCCGCTCTCGCCCCGTTGTCGGTACGAGGAGCGAAGAGAACGATAGCGGTCGTCGCCGACGCGATGGTCGACGCGCGCACCGCGGCCCCCGATGCGGTCCGCGCGATCGACGACCTCGTGATGCAGGCCTACAACAGCGCCGATCTGCAGGAGGGGATCGAGGCGCTGAGCCAGAAGCGTCCGCCCCGGTTCGAGGGTAGGTAGGGATCGGTTCCTCGAGCTGGTCCCGGATATCGAAAGGCAGCCGCAAGAAGGACTGGTTGGGGCTACTCCGGCCCCAGGGTTCGGATGAAGAAGTCTTGCAGCGGTGGACCCAGCGTGCGGGCTTGAGCGATGCCCGCGCGGCGATCGAACTCGACCCGGCGGTGCGTGAAGGTGATGTCGGGCGCGTCGATGTCGATGAGCAGGTACGAAGCCGTGGGCCCGTCCATCGGGAAGCCGACCGCTCCGGTGTTGGCGACGATCGTGCCGTCGCGGAGCCGCCGTAGGAAAGCTCGGTGCACGTGGGCGTAGACGATCAGCTGGGCCCGGCCTTCGTAGGGCTCGAAGTCACCGGGGTCCCCGTCGGGCCCCGGCGCCGAGAACGGGGAATCGGGCGAGGCGTGGACGAGCAGCGATCCACTGGGCCCGGTGTGACCGATCGGCAGGTTCGCCAGCCATCTGGCGTCATCGTCGGAGATCGCGTGCGCGGCCGCCACCTCCATCAGCTCTCTGCGATCCGACTCCGACTCGACCGTCTGGGGGTCTCCGGTCAGCCACACGTCGGTGTTCCCTCGCACGGTAGGCCACCCGGTCTCCCGGACCCGGGCGATGCATTCGGATGCCCAGGGGCCGCCCCAGGCCAGGTCCCCGCCGCACCAAACCTGGTCCGGCGACTGAGAATCGATATCGGTCATGACCGCATCCAGGGCCATGAGATTGCCGTGGATGTCGGACAGGATGGCGATACGCACCAGGGACCTCCTCTCGGTCGGGCGCATCCTAGCGACGGCGCAGCACCCGTACGATTCCTTCATGCCGACGCTCGCAGAACGCATCCGGCAGGTGGCCGACCTCTCCGTCGAGGAGTCGGAACACCTGCGCTCGCTCTGTTCATCGTGGCAGGTGCTGGCCGACCTGTCTTTCTCCGACCTGCTCCTCTACGTGCGGCGGGAGGACGGCGACGAGTTCCAGATCGTGGCCCAGTTGCGACCCCTTACGTCCCAGACGCTCTATCCCACGGACATGGTCGGGACCCGTGTGACCCAACCGGAGCAGCCCATCGTCGAGCGCGCATTTCGCGAAGGTCGTGTCTGGCGCCAGGACGACCCCGTCCTCCTCGACGGGATCCCCATCCAGATGGACGCGGTGCCGGTCCGGTGCGACGGCAAGGTGATCGGCGTCGTGACCAAGGAGGGGAGCCCGGCGACGTCGCGCCGCCCTGGTCGGCTCGAACAGGTCTATCTCGAGGCCGCCGGAAGTTTGTCGGAGATGATCGCCGAGGGCCTGTTCCCTTTCATCCCACTGCCGGAGGGGGACTGGCCGCGCGTCGGAGAGGGACTCCTGGTCCTGGGAGAGGAAGGCGTCATCCGGTGGGCCTCGCCGAACGCGATCTCATCGTTGCACCGTCTCGGGGTGTCGGCCAACATCCTCGGACGCGACGTGGACGGGCTGGGACTGGGGGAGACACCTATCGGTCGAGCCATGCGCGATCAACGGATCTCCGATGGGGAGCTCGCGCGCGGGGACACCTTCGTCAGGTTCCGGGTGGTGCCGCTCATCGAGCAGCGGCGCAGCGTGGGGGCCGTCGTGTTGGCACGTGACATCACCGAGGTGCGGCAGAAAGAGCGAGTGATCTCGGTGAAGGACGCCACGATCCGAGAGATCCATCACCGGGTGAAGAACAATCTCCAGACGATAGCGAGCCTCCTACGTCTCCAGGGTCGCAGGTTGAGCTCGGAGGAAGCCAGGTCCGCGTTGGCCGAGAGCGTGTTGCGCGTCGGATCGATCGCCCTGGTCCACGAGACGCTGTCGGAAGCGCCATCCGAGCTGGCCGACTTCGGTGATATCGCGCGTCGGATCTCGATGATGGTGTCGGAGGGACTCGTGTCCCCCGACCAGCGGATCGAGATAAAGGTGACTGGATCGACCGGGCCCTTGGGGGCCGACATAGCGACGCCACTTGCCGTGACGGTGACGGAACTCATCCAGAACGCGGTCGAGCACGCCTTCCCCGACACGCGTGGAGGCACGATCAACGTCGAGCTGACGCGAGAGGATGAAGACGTCGTAGCAGTCGTGCGGGACGACGGGATCGGTATGAAGGATGAGCCTGTTGAGGGCTCGAGACTGGGTCTGCAGATCGTTCGATCCCTGATCGCCGAGCTCGGGGGCACGGTTCACATCACATCCGATGGCGGCATGCGTGCGGAGATCCGCGTCCCCGTCACCCCGGCCGGTTCAGCCAGACGCTGACGGCTTCGGTTTCGGAGACCCGGTCGGTCCCGGTGACGGCGATGCGTCCTTCGGTTTCACTTTCTCCTTCGGGGTCGGCGACGGCGTAGGCACCGGCTCCGGTTCGGCCGGCGGTGGAGACGGGCAGGTCTGGGTCGGCGCTACCTGTTTGAGCATCGTCTTGGGCTCGCCCGGACACCACGTCGTCGCCAGCAAGCCCGTCTTTGGATCGATCAACAACGTGACCAGGTCGACCTCCGGGATCTTGAATCCCTTGACCCGGGTTCCCCGCAAGGCGTCGAGCATGAACTCACGCCAGATGGCCGCAGGGAAGGTCCCGCCGGCGACCCGGACCCCGCGCACGTTGGTCATCGGCACCAGACCGTGGGGGTACCCCACCCACACGGCGGCAACCAGATCGGGCGTGTACCCAACGAACCATGCATCGCTGTAGTTGTTCGTCGTCCCTGTCTTTCCGGCGG
The DNA here is from genome assembly GCA_009380005.1 of Actinomycetota bacterium. Classification (GTDB taxonomy): domain Bacteria; phylum Actinomycetota; class CADDZG01; order CADDZG01; family WHSQ01; genus WHSQ01. The sequence continues at coordinate 23,310 of WHSQ01000040.1, forward strand.
CCGGGCGGTCGATGCGTGCTGCCGCGCCGGTACCGCGTTGGATCACCTGCTCGAGCACCTTCGTGAGCAGGAAGGCGTTGCCCGGCGCGATGGTGCCTGGGTTCACGGTCTGATCCGGACGGATCACCTCCCCGCTGGGGAATGTGACCTTCTCGATCGTCGTCGGTTCCACCGCGACGCCGTAGTTCGCCAGGGTGCCGTAAGCCGTCGCCATGTCGAGCACGCTGACCTCGGCCGAGCCGAGCGCGATGGACGGATACAGAGGGAGGTCGGCTCGAACGCCCATGACCTTCGCTTGGTTCACTATGGCGGCGGCGCCGATGTTCAGCGCCAAACGCGCGTAGACACCGTTGACGGATCGCACCATCGCCTCGTCCAATGGAAGCAGCCCGCGACCGGAGCCCTCGTAGTTGTTGACGGTCCAGGGATCCACGTTCGCCCCCAACGAGAAGACCGCTCCGGAGGATTCGTACTGCTCGTCGAGCCGGATCCCCGCTTCCATCGCGGCGGCGGCGACGATGGGCTTGAAGGAAGACCCGGTCTGCCGGCCCGACCCACCGCCGTCGCGACCGAGGGCGAGGTTGACCTGGGAAGCCTTCCAGCTCCGTCCCGAGACCATGGCAACGATCTTTCCGGTCTTGGGCCTGATCGCCACCACGGCCGCTTCGGGATCGCCCTTCTCCCCCAAGATCTGTTTGACGGCCGCCTCGGCCGCCGCTTGCAGGCGAGGCTCGAGCGTCGTCTGGACCTTGATGCCCCCCTCCCACAGCAGTTTCGAGCGTTCATCCGCGGTCGCACCCAGCCGCCGGTCGCGCACGAGCTCGCGTTTGACCGCTTCCACGAAGTAGGGCTCGCTGATCGCGATCTTGGGCGGATCGGGAACGACTCCGAGCCCGCGCTTCAAGGCCGCGGCCGCCTGGTCGGGCGTGATCATCTCGAGCGACTCCATGCGACGGATGACGTGATCCCGCCTCGCCCGTGCCTTCCTGGGGCGGTCGCGCGGGTCGTAATCGCTGGGAGCCTTGATCATTGCGGCCAACAGTGCCGCTTCGTGCAGCCGGAGACGACTGACCGGTTTGTGGAAGAAGACCTCGGACGCGGTGCCTACGCCGTAAGCGCCATCGCCGAGGTAGATCGTATTCAGGTAGCGCTCGAGGATCTCTTCCTTGGAATACTTGCGCTCGACCTCGATGGCCAGTCGCAACTCACGGGCCTTGCGCTCGATCGTGCGTGGAGGATCCCTGAAGTAGCTGTTCTTGACGTATTGCTGGGTGATCGTGCTGCCGCCCTGTACGACGCGCTGCTCTCGCGCGTTGATGATGGCCGCGCGAGCGATGGATCTGACGTCGTAACCGGGATGTGTGAAGAACCGGGCGTCTTCGGCTGCGAGCACGGCATCCACCAGGTGCTGAGGGACCTTTTCCAGCGGCGTTCGGATGCGGTTCTCCCGGTAGAGTCGGGCCAGCAGGTTCCCATCCGCGGAGCGGATCTCGGAACGAAGGGCGAGAGGGTGCTCGGCGGCCAGATCCAGCGGCTCCAGGGAACAGCCCGCCAGAGCCAGCGTGGCCACGAACACGGCGGCCACGCGTCGCCCGGTCATTCCTCTTCCAGTGCTTCTCTCAGGTGCATGAGCGTCCGGTTCAGAAGGCGGGACACATGCATCTGCGAGATGCCGAGACGATCGGCGATCTCCGATTGAGTTAGGCCCCTGTAGAAACGGAGGTAGAGGATCCGCCGTTCGCGTTCCGGCAGCTTCTCCATCTCGGGGGCCAGCGACGCCCGGTATTCGAGGTTCTCCAGATGCTCGTCCTCGCTACCGAGTTGGTCGGCGAAAGAGGTCGTTCCGTTCTCCGCGTCGATGGGGGCGTCCAGGGAAGTGAAGTTGTAGGCCTGAGCGATCTCGAGACCTTCGAGCACGCTCTCCTCGCTCTGACCGGTGTAGTCGGCGATCTCCGCGACCGTGGGCGAGCGCCCTATCTCCTGTCCCAACTCACTGACGACCTTCGACAACTCCAGGTGCAGCTCCTGGAGCCGCCGCGGGACCCTGACCGCCCAGCCCTTGTCCCTGAAGTGCCTTTTCAGCTCGCCGACGACGGTCGGGGTCGCGTAGGTAGAGAATTCGACCTCGCGGTCGAGATCGAATCGTTCGATCGCCTTGAGGAGGCCGATCGTTCCGACCTGCACAAGATCCTCCAATGGCTCGCCGCGGTTGCGGAAGCGCCGCGCCAGGAACTCAACGAGCCCTATGTACTGATCGACGAGTTGCTCGCGAAGCTTCACCCGGTCGTCCTCGTCCGTTGCCGCGCCATAGCGCGCGAATAGATCGCGTACCTCTTCGCGATCGAGTTGGGGCCGGTCCGTCACTGCCCTTTGCTCTTGACGAGGGAGAAGCTGGGGATTCCGTCGGCTTGTGAAAGCTGAGCGTTGTCGACGACCGTCTGCAGGATCATCTGTGACAGTTCCGTCAACTGAGTCCGGATCTTGTAATTGGAGTTGAACTCCCCACGACCGGTGATCTCGATCCTGTCATCGTGGACGTCGAACGTGACGTGCAAGGTCCCGTCCCGTCCCTGGGCCCCCGTGAGGTAGGCCGAGAGCTCGTCCACGGCGATCTTGAGGTCTTCGATGTCCTCGAGGGTGAACTTCAGGCGGGCGGCGAGCCCTGCCGCGACCAGCCGTACGACCTGCAGGTAGGCAGGCGCAGCAGGGATCTTTATCGAGACCGTCTCCATCCGGGTATCTTCCCCGCGTTCTCTACGAAGCCGACGCTTTTCGACGGGTGGTCTTGGTGGCGGTCTTCTTGCGTGACCCGGATGCGGTCTTCCGTTTCTTGGCATCGGCCACCGACGCCTTCAAGGCCTCCATGAGATCGACGACCTTGGTCGGTTCCTCCTCGGGCTCGGCCGCGACGGCGATCTCCTCGCCCTCGATCTTCTTCTCGGCCAGCTCCTCGAGTCGCTCCCGATAGAGGTCCTTGAACTCCTGCGGCCGGAAGTCATCCGTGAGTTGCTGGATGAGCTGGCGGGCCATCTTGACCTCGGTGTCCTTGATCTTCACGGTCTTGTCCAGCTCCTCGAAGGCCGGTTCCTGGATCTCGTCCGGCCAGTGCATCGTTTCCAGGACGAAGACGTCGTCCTTGAGCCGGATCGTGGCGAGGTGCTCCTTGTCCCGGAAGGCCACCTTGGCCACGCCCACCTGGCCCTCGGCCTCGAGCGCATCGAGAAGGAGCCGGTAGGCCTTCAGCCCGGCGGCGTCGGGAACCACGTAGTAGGTCTTGTTGAAGTAGATAGGGTCGATCTGCTCGAGGGGGACGAACGCCTCCACGTCGATCGCCTTGACCGAGTCCACGTCGATGGAGTCCATCTCCTCGTCGGTGAACGTGACGTAGTGGTCCTTGGAGAACTCGTACCCTTTGATGATGTCGTCCCAAGAGACTTCTTTGCCGCATTTGGTGCATTTGCGTTCATACTTGATGCGGCCCTTGTCCTCCTCGTGTAGGAGGTGGAACTTCATCGACTTCTCCTTGACGGCGCCATACAGCCTTACGGGGATGCTGATCAGCCCGAAAGTGATGGCGCCCTTCCACAGCGGTCTAGGCATGCGGAGCATTGTACGAGCAACGGGGCCCGGAAAGCGCTCGTCGGGTGTCGTACGGTTACGGAAAGTAGTTGACGTAGGCAGGAGAATCAAACCGAGCCGGAGAACTCATCGGCGCAACGTGACGTCCAGCACCTTTCCTCGCGGGATCGGTACCGGAACAGGAGACGACAGTGGACGCTAACGAGTATGCGAAGGATCTGGGCGAACGCCTGCGCAAGATAAGGATCCAGAAGGGCATGTCGCTCCAGGACGTGCAGGGAGCCTCCGAGGGGAAGTGGAAGGCGGCCGTGATCGGCGCCTACGAGCGCGGCGATCGCAACGTCACCGTGGGCAAGCTGTCCGAGCTCGCCGGGTTCTACGGGGTCCCGGTTACCGAGGTCCTGCCCGACGACGAAGGCGTGAACGCTCCGGGGGCGGCGGAGCGCAGCCGTCGGGTCGTCCTCAACCTCGAGGGCCTGTCTTCGGTGCCCGAGCACGATCGAGATCCGCTCTCCCGCTTCACCACCGCCATCCAGATCCAGCGCGGTGACTTCAACGGGCGCGTCCTCACGATCCGGGAGGACGACCTCATGGCCCTCGCGCTGCTCTATCAGATGACCTCCGACGAGCTCTCCAAGCGACTCTCCGAATGGGGCCTCCTGTACAAGAACGGCGACTCTTAGCCCGGACCGCGCAGCTCCGCTCCCGCGCCCACCGGGCGACTAACGCTCAGACAGTCCTCGCGGCGCACTCCGCGCCGCGCCCCCTAGGGCGGGCGTCGCTGCGTAACCGCTTGCTGCGGAACTCGCCGGGCGCGCCG